>DATGVM010000021.1:0-5612 GCA_035300345.1 Steroidobacteraceae bacterium | reverse complement strand
GAGCCGTGCGCTGGCCGCCGGCAGCCCCCGGGACGCGGGACAGGTGGTGCCGGAACTGACGACGATCCAGCCGGAGATCGAGGCGCTTTATCGCGACCTGCACCAGCACCCGGAGCTCAGCTTTCACGAGGTCCGCACGGCGGACGCTCTGGCGACCCGGCTGAAGGCCCTGGGGTACGAAGTCACCACCGGGGTCGGGAAGACGGGAATCGTGGCGCTGCTGCGCAATGGCCCGGGTCCGGTCGTCATGCTGCGCACGGAACTCGATGCCCTGCCCGTCGAGGAAAAGACCGGGCTGGCCTTCGCCAGCAAGGTGACGACGCGCAACGACGCTGGAGAGATGGTTCCCGTGGCGCACGCCTGCGGGCACGATCTGCACATGGCCGGCTGGTATGGCACGGCCAAGGTGATGGCGGATCGCCGTAACGGATGGCACGGCACCTTGATGCTGGTCGGACAGCCGGCCGAGGAAAGGGCCGGTGGGGCCGCTTCCATGCTGGCAGACGGTCTTTTTTCCAGGTTTCCAAAACCGGACTTTGCGATCGGCGTGCACGACGAAAACACTCTGCCATCGGGGCAGGTCGGCTATCACGAAGGTTTCTTTCGCGCCTCGGCGGACGCTCTGGAGGTGACGATCTACGGTCGCGGCGGCCATGGAGCCTACCCTCACACCGCCGTCGATCCCATCGTGATCGCGGCACGCTCCATACTGGGCTTCCAGACCATTGTCTCGCGCGAGACCAACCCGCTGTCACCGGCGGTCGTCACCGTCGGTGCCATCCATGCCGGCACGGCGGGCAACATCATTCCGGAGCAGGTGCAGATGCTGATGACGGTGCGTGCTTTCGATCCGAAGGTGCGCGAACATCTGCTTGCTTCGATCCAGCGGCAGCTGGACGCGGAGGCGACGGCCGCCGGTGCGCCGGCCATGCCATTGGTCAGGAACGTCGACCATGCCGACATGGTCGAGAACGACCGGGCGCTGACGGCGCACCTGGCCAAGGTGTTGAGCCGCGATCTGGGTCCCGACAGCGTGCGCGAGATGCCGGCGCAGATGGGAGCCGAGGACTTCTCGCAATACGGGCGCGCGGGCGTAAGGGCTGTGCTGCTTCACATCGGCGCGGTCGATCCGGCGGAACTCGCGAGCGGCAAGAGAATTCCGGAATTGCATTCGCCGCAGTGGGCCCCGCAGCTGGAACCGACGCTCCGCTCGCTGGTGGCCGCAGAGGTCGTGATGCTGACGGACCTGCTGGCGGGCGGCGCCGATCACTGATCGACGGGCGCATCCGGTGTTCTACGAGCCGCGCAAGCGCAACCACGGCCTGCCGCATGACCCTTTCAAGGCGATCGTGGCGCCACGTCCGATCGGCTGGATTTCCTCGATGAGCGCCCGGGGCTAGATCAATCTTGCCCCGTATTCATTCTTCAACGGCATTTCCGGCAATCCGCCGATGGTGATGTTTTCCTCTGAGGGCCGCAAGGATTCACTCGCGTTCGTGGAAGAGACCCGGGAGTTCGTCTGCAATCTCGCGACCTGGGAGCTGCGCGAGCAGATGATCGCGACCTCGGGGCCCTATCCGCGTGGCGTTGACGAGATGCAGGAGGCGGGCCTGGAAGCCGCACCCTCGATGCTGGTCAGGCCTCCGCGGGTCAAGGCGGCGCCCTGCGCACTGGAATGCCGCTGGCTGCAAACCGTGCCACTCCACGACATCGACGGCGCCGCGCTCGATCGCTACGTCGTTTTTGGCCAGGTGGTGGGCGTGCATATCGACGAGCGTTTCATCAGGGAGGGCCTGCTGGACACGGCCGCCATGCGGCCGATTGCGCGCGCCGGCTATCACGACTATTTTGTCGCGACGCCCGAGACCCGCTTTTCTATCCGCCGGCCCGCGGGGTCCTGACGCCTTTGCAGGGGGAGCGCGTTTCGCTACGATGGTTGGCGTCGATCCGCCCGAACAGGAACAGGAACCATGAAACTCTATTATCACCCGGCCTCCACCACCAGCCGCATCGTGCAGCTGTTTGCGCTCGATCAGGGCGTGAATCTCGACTACCAGATGGTCGATCTGATGTCCGGGGAGCATCTCAAACCGGAGTTTGCCCGGATCAACCCGAACAGCCTGGTGCCGGTGCTCGAAGACGGCGATTTCCGGCTGACCGAGTCTTCAGCCATCGTCAAGTATCTGGCCGACAAGGCGGGCTCGCCGGCCTATCCAAAGAACCTGCAGGCGCGCGCGCACGTGAACGAGATGATGGACTGGTTCCTCATCAACTTTAACAAGGACTTCGGCTATGGACTGCTCTATCCACAGGTGTTTGCACACCACCGGCGGCCAGGTGATGCCGTGCAGTCAGGCACCCTCGACTGGGGCCGGCAGAAGGCCCAGGCCTGGCTGAAAATCCTGGATGGCAACCTGCTTGGCCCGCGCAAGCCCTATCTGTGCGGTGAAGCGATCACGCTGGCCGACTACCTGGGCGCCGAGATCCTGGCCGCCGGTGGGCTCATCGGCTGCAGCTACGCCGCCTATCCGAATATCGAGCGCTGGCTTGCGAGCATGCACCGCCTCAAGAGCTGGGGCAAAGTGCACGAAGTCTTCGATCAGTTTGCCGCCTCGCTCAAGGACAAGAGTTTTGTCGCGATCTGAATCATGATCCGCGGCCTGCATCACAACGCCTACCGCTGCCGCGACGCGGAGGAAACGCGCCGCTTCTACGAGGATTTCCTCGGGTTGCCGCTCGCGGGGACGCTGGAGATCAAGGAAACGAAGAGCGGTCGCCCGACCGAGACGCTGCACATTTTCTTTGGGCTCGATGACGGCTCCTACCTGGCGTTCTTCGAGGCGCCGGACATGCCGTTCGAGTTCAAGGCCCAGCACGACTATGACCTGCACATCGCGCTGGAGGTCGATGAACAGACCCTGGGCAAGATGCTCGCCCGGGGCCAGGCGGCAAAGATCGAGACGCGCGGAGTTTCAGATCACGGCTTCATCCACTCCATTTATTTCCGCGACCCGAACGGCTACGTCATCGAACTGACCGCGAAGCAGCCTGGCCATGACAATGCCATGAATCCGTCGTTGAACGGTGCCCGGGAAAAGCTTGAGCGGTGGAGTCTTGCCAGGAAGAAGCGGGCGGCATCCTTGGGCGGCTGATCAGCAACGGGCCCTGTGGGCCGCAGAGGGTCGCGGAGATTAATCATGCGTATCGCTACACTGGGTGGGATTGTCTGCCTCGCACTCAGCCGGATGGCGACCGGCCAGACCCTGTCCCCAGAAGTGCTGAAGTTCGTGAAGGTGAACGCCCCGACCGTCGCCCTGACGCATGTGCGCCTCATCGACGGCACGGGCGCCGGGCCCGCCGAGGACCAGACGCTGATATTGAGCGCGGGCAAGATCGCCTCAATCTCGGCGGCGACGGCGGCGAAGATTCCCAAAACGGCGCAGGTCCTGGATCTGAGCGGCTACAGCGTGATTCCAGGCCTCGTGGGGATGCACGAGCACCTGTTCTATCCGATCGGCGATGGCATCTATGGCGAGATGGGTTTCAGCTTCCCTAGGCTCTACCTGGCCGCGGGAGTTACGACGATGCGCACGACCGGATCGCTGGAGCCCTACACCGATCTGGAAATCAAGAAGAAGATCGATGCCGGCGAGTCGCCCGGCCCCAGGATGCATGTCACCGGACCCTATCTCGAAGGCGCCGGCTCCTGGGCGGTGCAGCTGCACCAGCTCAAGGGGCCGGAGGATGCCGCGGCCACGGTCAATTTCTGGCTCGATCAGGGCGCAGATAATTTCAAGGCCTATATGTTCATCACCCCGGCCGAACTCGCGGCCGCGGTGGACGCCGCGCACAAGCGCGGCGCCAAGATCACCGGGCACCTGTGCTCGATCGGGTTTCGCGAGGCCGCCGCCATCGGCATCGACAATCTCGAGCATGGCTTGTTCGTCGATACGGAATTCCAGCCGGACAAGAAACCTGGTGTCTGCCCGGACGATCCCGAATCTCCGGTGCTGATGGCCTCCCTGGACGTGAACTCGGGCCCAGTGCACGAGATGATCCTGGACCTGGTGCACCGCCATGTGGCGATCACCTCCACCCTGCCGGTCCTGGAGATGGGGGCCTTCACCGGACGGCCCACCCTGCAAAAGCGCCTGCTCGATGCGCTTTCACCCGACGCCCGCTCCACGCTGCTGTGGCGGCGCGTGCAGTCGACCGACAGCGCCTATCTGCGCAAGCGTTATGGGAGCGAAGTTTCGCCTGAGCCTGCGGTATTCAAAAAGGAGCTCGAGTTCGAATACGCCTTCGTGCAGGCCGGCGGGCGGCTGCTGGCCGGTGCCGATCCGACCGGAATGGGCGGCGTGGTCGCGGGCTTCGCCGACCAGCGCGAACTCGAATTGCTGGTGGAGGCGGGGTTCACGCCGGTGCAGGCGATCCACATCGCCACCGAAAATGGCGCCGAGTATCTCGGCGAAGCGGATCGCGTCGGCACCGTCGCGGCTGGCAAGCAGGCCGACCTGGTCGTCATCAAGGGGAATCCCGCCAGCCGCATCGAGGACATCGAAAACGTCGAGATCGTCTTCAGGGACGGGATCGGCTACGACTCCCTCAAGCTGATCGATTCCGTGCGGGGAGTGGTCGGCAGCCGCTAGTGCGGTTCGCCCCCCGGCTTCGGATCGGCAAGCGGAAAGCTCTTGGCGCCCTCGTTGGACGGTGCCGCGGCCGCGTTCGGGGCGGGCGTGGCGACGGGCGGTGGATTGACCCCTTTGCTGTTGGCCGTGGCGCCGCCGGCCGAGAGCCCGGCAACGATGCCCGCGATGAAGCGCCGCGCCGACTCGGCGTTGGTGGTCACGGTGCCGCCGAAAATGTCATCGCTGGTGACGTCGTGCCCGTAGAAGCTGCGGTTCGCCTTGCGGTCGAACAGCAGCCCCGTGCCGTCAAGGGCTACCCCGGCGAACAGGCCACGGGCGCGCGAATAGGAATAGATCTCGGCTTCCACGCCCGCGGCGGCTTCGCCGCTCCGGCCCATCGGGCCGGCCGCCACCGAGGCGCCTACGCCCAGCGTAAATTGGCCGCGCCCGAAATTCTCGAGACTGCGGCGGGTGGCGAAGATCAGCACCACGTCGGCGGCCTGCGCACCGATCTGCCAACCGACGCTGCCGCCGGTGAGCGAAACGAAGACCGGATTGCTGAATCGCCCGGAAGCATCGCGCGATACCAGCACGCCATTGCCATGCCGGCCACCTACAAAGAACAAGGCACCTTTGATGACATCCGGAATCACCGCCACTCCGTAGGCCCGGTCCATCAACCACGTAGGGATGTTCTGGTCAGGCGTGGCGCGCAGCTCTTCGAGCACCTGCGTGGCCTTGATCAGGCGGGCGTCCTCGCGGCTCTGGGCGAACGCGGCACCTGCCGGCATCAGCAATAAGAACAAAGACAGCGAGTACAGCCAGGCCCGCTGCGGCGTGTATTGAGTCATGGTCAATCCCCTGATGTCTAGTGGGCCCTTTCCAGGCCGCGATGATCCTTCAGAACCAGCCCGAAATAAAGAACTGGAAGATGTTGGCGTCGAACTTATACAGCGGCTCCGTACCGGGGGTTACGCCGATGTA
>DATGVM010000020.1:0-9899 GCA_035300345.1 Steroidobacteraceae bacterium | reverse complement strand
GAGACAAAATTCGCGAGCATCTTCGATCCGCAGGTGGTGCGGGAGCCGGCCGTGCAGAAGATGTCCTTGTGGGCAATCGGCACCCCGGTGAGCGGGGGCGCTCCGCCGGCCGCCAGCTGGCGATCCGCGGCGGCGGCGGCCGCGAGCGCCGTCTCGGTATCGATACTGATGAAGGCGTTGAGTGCGCCCTGCGCGCCCTCAATACGCGCGAGCAGGCTGCGCGCCAGCTCGGTGGCGGAAAATTCCCGCTGCTGCAAACCCCGGGAGAGCTGCGCCACTGTCTGCGAATACATACAGCGCTACTCGAGCACTCTGGGAACGAGGTACAGGCCCGCCATTGCCTGGGGTGCGTTGCGCTGGAACAGCTCGTGCCGGTCGCCCTCCGACACCACATCGGGGCGCTGGCGCTGCACCAGCCCTGCCAGGGGATGCGACATAGGTGCCACGGCGCGGGTGTCGGCGTGATCCAGTTCACCGACCAGGGCAATGATTCGCGAGAGGCTGTCGATGTAGGCCGGAACCTCGGACTCGCTCAAGGCCAGCCGGGCCAGCTGAGCGATATTGTCGATGTCGCGGCGGCTCAGACTCATGCTTGTGGCGCTGCAGGTTTTGGGAAAAATGAGCGAGAAATCATACACGTCGCCTTGTGGAATGTCCTCTCGGTTGCTAGATTACCGGGCGCTTTTCTGCCGGCAAACTTAAGGTCCGCCCCGCCCATGTTCAAACGTCTGCGCGGTTATTTCTCCAGCGACTTGTCGATCGACCTGGGCACGGCCAATACGCTTATCTACGTCCGCGACCGGGGCATCGTCCTGAACGAGCCCTCGGTGGTCGCCGTCCAGGATGAACCCTCGCGCGGCGGCAAGATCATCGTCGCCGTCGGCGCCGAGGCCAAGGCCATGATCGGACGCACGCCGGGCCATATTACGGCGGTGCGGCCGATGAAAGACGGCGTGATCGCCGATTTCACCTATACCGAGAAAATGCTCCAGTTCTTCATCAACAAGGTGCACGGGAATCGTTTCCTCAAGCCCTCCCCGCGCGTCCTGGTGTGCGTGCCCTTCGGCTCGACCCAGGTCGAGCGCCGCGCCATCCGCGAATCGGCCGAAGGGGCTGGCGCACGCAACGTCGCGATCGTCAGCGAGCCCATGGCCGCGGCGGTGGGCGCAGGTCTCCCGGTGCAGGAGGCGCGCGGCTCCATGGTCCTCGACATCGGCGGCGGCACCACTGAAGTTGCCGTGCTCTCCCTCAACGGCATCGTCTACGCGAGCTCCGCGCGCATCGGCGGCGATCGCTTCGATGAGTCCATCATGAACTACGTGCGCCGCAACTACGGCATCCTGATCGGCGATGCCACGGCCGAGCGCATCAAGATTGAAATTGGCTCGGCCTATCCGGGCCAACAGGTGCGCGAACTCTCGGTCAAGGGGCGCAACCTGTCCGAAGGCGTGCCCCGCAGCTTCACGCTCAACAGCAACGAGATCCTCGAGGCGCTGCAGGAACCCCTCCAGGGCATCGTCAGCACGGTCAAGCAGGCGCTCGAACAGACGCCCCCCGAGCTCGGTGCCGATGTCGCCGAACGCGGCATTGTCCTCACAGGCGGTGGCGCGCTGCTGCGCGACATCGATAAGCTGCTCATGGAAGAAACCGGGCTCCCGGTGGTCATCGCCGATGATCCGCTCACCTGCGTGGCACGCGGCGGTGGCCGTATTCTCGAACTCATGGATCAGATGGGCCCAGGTCACTTCGGCCTGGAATAGAGGGCCCCCAATTTGGCCGGTTTCGGCACAAGCGTTGGTCGGCCCATCTACGGGCGCGGGCCTTCTCCGGGACTGCGCTTCACCGTCTACGCCCTGCTGTCGCTGACTCTCATGTACCTCGACCAGCGGGCGCGCTGGTCCGAGCGCCTGCGATTCGGGCTGGCCGCGGTCGCCTATCCGGTACAGGCCGCCGTGAACTCTCCGGCCGCGGCGTGGCATTGGCTGACGGACAGCTTCGCGAGCCGCGCGGCGCTGCGCAGCGAGAACCAGCACCTGCAGGAGCAGCTGCGGGTCCTGCAGCTCGCGGTGCTGCGCCAGCAGGCCCTGGAGCAGGAAAACACCGAGTTGCGCGCCCTGCGTGCCGCCCTGCCACCGCTGGTGAAGAAGTGGCTCGTCGCCGAGGTGATCGAGGTCGAGGCCGTGCCGCTCCGTCAGCGCTTCATCATCAACAAGGGCACGCATGACGGGGTGCACGTGAACCAGGCCGTGGTCGACAGCACCGGAGTGCTGGGCCAGGTGGTGCACGTCGGGCCATGGAGCGCGGAAGTCATCCTGATCACCGATCCTGAGCACGCGCTGCCGGTCCTGATCACGCGCACCGGACTGCGCACCATCGCGGTGGGTTCAGGCAATGCGCACGAACTGCTGTTGAGCTACCTGGCGGCCAACTCGGACGTCAAGAGCGGCGACATGCTCGTCAGTTCGGGACTGGGGGGAGTGTTCCCCGCCGGCTATCCGGTCGGACGCATCACCGGCGTGAGCCGCGAGCCCAGCCAGCTGGTCGCACAGGTCCAGGCCGAACCGCTGGCCAGCATCGATCGCGCGCGCGAGGTGATGCTCATCGAGTTCGACCCGGCCAATCCGGCCGCGCCGCCGGCGGCCCAGGCGCTCAGCGAGGCGGGCCCGCCGGCCCCGGGCGAGAGCGGGCGATGAGCGACCGCGAGAATCTGCTGATCATCCTGCTCACCTCGATCGCCGGTCTGGTGCTGTGCCTGCTGCCGCTGCCGGGCTGGCTGCCGGTGATACGCCCGGCGTTCCTGGTGCTGGCGGTACTCTACTGGTCGACCATGACACCCCTGGTCGCCGGGCTGACGCTCGGCTTCGTGGGTGGACTGGCCCTCGATGTGTTCCAGGGTTCGCTCCTGGGCGAGCACGCCATGGCACTGTCCTTCGTGACTTACCTGGCGATTCGTCTGCACCTGATGATGCGGGCCAAGCCGATCTTTGAGCAGTCCCTGTATGTGTGGCTGGCGCTGATCTGCTACGAGCTGCTGCTCTGGGTGATCGATGGCTGGACGGGCCGCTCCTCCTCCAATCCCCTGCGCTGGGTCCACACGCTCACGGGCGCGCTGATCTGGCCGATCGTGGTCGGCGTGCTGGGCCGCTTCCACTCGGCGCGTTGAGGGGCCCGCTCCCGTGCGCATCAAGGACCAGTGGAATGAACAGCGCATCTACGCCAGCCGCACCTTCGCGGCACTGCTGCTCGTCGGACTGCTGAGCCTCACGCTGCTGGGCAAGCTTATTCACCTGCAGATCGTCCGCCATGAGTATTACCTCGAGCTCTCGCAGGGCAATCGCGTGCGCCAGGACCCGGTACCGGCCAGCCGCGGCCTGATCCTCGACCGGCGGGGCCGCGTGCTGGTCGACAACGAGCCGGCCTTCCAGCTCGAGCTGATTCGCGAGCAGACCCCCGACCTGAACAACACCCTGCAGCGCCTGGCGGCCCTCAACCTGATCAACCACGAGGACATCGAACCGCTGCGCCGCATCATTCACTCGCGCCGCAGTTTCGACAGCGTGCCGATCCGCCTGCGGCTCAGCGATGAGGAGATCGGGCGCTTCGCGGTGCACCGCCATGAGTTCGAGGGCGTGGAGCTGCGGGCGCGCCAGACACGCCACTATCCTTTCGGCGAGCTGGGCGTGCACGCCTTCGGCTATGTCGCCGCCGTGAGCGAGGATGAGCTGGATCGTATCGACCGGCCCGGTTACGCGGGCACGACGCTGATTGGCAAACTGGGTGTGGAAAGCTCCTATGAGACCCAGCTGCACGGGCTGAACGGCTACAGCCAGATCCTGGTCAACGCGCAGGGCCGGTCGGTCAAGTTCCAGGGCGCCTACCAGCCGGAACTGCGCTCCGAAGCGCCGGTGGCCGGCCAGGACCTGGTGCTGGCGCTCGATCTGCCCACGCAGCAGGCGGCGGAACTCGCCCTCGGGGAGCATCGCGGCGCCGTGGTCGCCATCGATCCGGCCAACGGCGATGTGCTGGCGCTGGTGAGCCATCCAGATTTTGATCCGAGCCTGTTCGGACGCGGCCTGACCCGCAGCGAGTACAGCCAGCTGACCGACAACCCCGACAAGCCGCTGCTCAATCGCGCCCTGCGCGGCGCCTATCCTTCCGGGTCCACAATCAAGCCGGTGATGGCCCTGGCGGGCCTGAGCTACCACCTGGTCGATCCCGCCAGGCGCGAATTCTGCAGCGGCAGCTTCCACCTCCCCGGCAGCAGCCACCTGTACCGGGAGGGCAAGGGCGGCAAGCACGGCTCGGTGGATCTGGTCGATGCCATCGCGCGCTCCTGCGACGTCTATTTCTATGGGCTGGCAGCCCAGCTCGGCGTCGACCGCATCGCCGCATTCGCGGCGCAGTTCGGGCTCGGTGCGCTCACCGGCATCGACATCAGCGGGGAAAAGCCCGGGCTCCTGCCGACACCGGCGTGGAAACGGCAGGCCTACAAGCGGCCGCAGGACCAGGTCTGGTATCCGGGCGAGACCGTCAACCTGGGCGTCGGCCAGGGCTACCTCACGGTCACGCCCCTGCAGCTCGCGCACATGGCCAGCGTGCTGGCGGCGCGCGGCACGAGTTTCCGTCCGCGCCTGGTCCTGGGCGCGCGCGACGCGTCGGGCAAGATCATCACCCAGGCGCCCGTGGCGAGCGCAGGCGCCACGGGCGTCAGCGATGAGAACTGGGCGTTGATGCTGCGCGGCATGATCGGGGCCACCACCTACGGCACGGCCGCTGCCGTCAGCAAGGACGCGCGCTACAGTATTGCCGCCAAGACCGGTACGGCGCAGGTCTACACCGTGGCACAGAACGCCCGCTACAACGAGAAGACCGTGGCAGAACGCTTGCGCGATCACGCCTGGTTCATCGCCTTCGCCCCGGCCGAGGCGCCGCGTATCGCGGTGTGCGTGCTGGTGGAAAATGGCGGCTTCGGTGCCAGCGCCGCCGCGCCCATCGGCCGGCGCGTGATGGACGCCTATCTGCTCGACGGACTGCCCGCCGCTGCGGGCGGGAGCGCCACCCCATGATCCTGAATGATCTGCGCGATTCGGCCGCGCGCCGCACGCTCGGCGCCACGGCACGGCTCCTCTCGGCCCTGAAGCTCGACGGCCCACTGCTCGTGGCGCTAGGGCTGCTCGCCGTCTACGGACTGCTGGTGCAGTACAGTGCTTCGGGCCAGAGCCTCGAGACCATCGCGCGCACGCTGCTGCGCATCGGGCTCGGCACCATGGCAATGATCGGCCTGGCGCACAGCAACCCGAATTTCCTGCGCGGCATCGCGCCCTGGCTCTATGGCGCGGGCATCGTGCTGCTGCTGATCGTCGATGCGATCGGCTACGTCGGCAAGGGCGCGCAGCGCTGGCTCGATCTGGGCCTGATCCGCTTCCAGCCCTCGGAGATCATGAAACTCGCGGTTCCGATGCTGGCCGCATCGCTCATGCACGAGCGTCGCCTGCCGCCGGACTGGCGGAGCCTGCTGCTGCTGGCGGCGATCATCCTGGTCCCGGTTGGCCTGGTCGCCCCGCAGCCCGACCTCGGCACCGCGCTGCTGATCTTCGCCGCCGGCGCCCTGGTGGTGCTGATGGCCGGCCTGCAGTGGCAGGTGATCGGTGGCTTGGCGGTGGCCGGCGCGGGCGCCGCGGCCTTCGGCTGGAAATTCCTGCACGATTACCAGCGCCAGCGGATCCGCATCTTCCTCGACCCGCAGTCCGATCCGCTCGGCTCGGGCTACCACATCATCCAGTCGCAGATCGCGATCGGCTCGGGGGGCCTGTTCGGCAAGGGCTGGATGAACGGCAGCCAGGCACAGCTGGATTTCCTGCCGGAGCGCTCCACCGACTTCATCTTCGCAGTCATCGGCGAGGAATTCGGGCTGCTCGGCCTGATCGTGCTGCTGCTGCTGTATCTGTTCATCGTGTCGCGATCGGTCTTTCTGGCGACCCAGACCAGCGGCACTTTTGCGCGGCTCCTGGCCTCGAGCCTCGCGCTGACCTTTTTCGTGTACGTGTTCATCAATGCGGGCATGGTCAGCGGACTGTTGCCGGTGGTGGGCGTGCCGCTGCCGTTGATCAGCTACGGCGGGACCTCCGTCGTGACGCTGCTGGCGGGCTTCGGTATCCTGATGGGACTGCACTCCCACCGGAAACTCGTCAACTCGTGATACTGCGCCCGCTGCCGCTGCTGCTGATCTGCACGCTGCTGCCGGCGCGCTCGCCGGCCGCGCCGGAAACTGAGCCCGCGCCGCCCGCCGAGCGCGTTGTGTCCGGCCACACGCGCTTCGATCTCGAGCGCACCGACATCACCGCTTTCGTGGATCGCCTCGTCTCCCGCGGGTTCGATCGCGCCGCCGCCTTCGCGCTGCTCGCCCGGGCCGAGCCGCAGCCTGGGATCATCGAGGCCATGAACCGGCCGGCGGAAAAGGCCCTGGCGTGGTGGGAGTATCGGGCGCGCTTCCTGACTAGCGAGCGCATCGATGCCGGCGCCAGGCTCTGGCGCGAACACCGCGAGTTGCTCGACGCGATCGCGATGGAGCGGCACGTGCCGCCGGAATACCTGCTCGGCATCATCGGCATCGAGACTTCCTTCGGGCATATCACCGGCCGCTACCGCGTGCTCGATGCGCTGACGACGCTCGCCTTCGATTTTCCGCCGCGCGCCGACTACTTCCAGCAGGAGCTCGAGCAGTTCATGCAGCTCAGCCGCGATGGCGAGCTCGACCCGGTCACGACGCTGGGCTCCTACGCCGGCGCGATGGGCGTGACGCAGTTCATGCCTTCGAGCTTCCGGCGCTACGCGGTCCACGAGGGCGGCACCGGTCATAGTGATCTGTGGAACGATTGGGCCGACATCTTCGCCAGCGTCGCCAATTACCTCCAGGAGCATGGCTGGGCGGACGGCCAGCCCGTGCTCGCCGAAGCTGAACTCGGTGACGCGCCGCCGCCGGCGCCGGGTGCGAACCTCGCCCTCAGCGACACGCTCGGAGCGCTGCGCAGCCGCGGCATGCGCGCGGCAAGCCTGCTGGGCGACGACACGCCCTGCATGCTGATACCGGCTGCGCTGGAGTCCGGCACGAGCTACCGGGTTGGATTCCAGAACTTCTACGTCATCACGCGTTACAACCGCAGCCCGCTCTACGCGATGGCCGTGCACGACATGGCGCAGGCGCTCGCGGCGCGGGTCCTCGCCACGGACGCGCCCTGATGGCCGTGCCGCGTGTGGCTGCGCTCGTCGCGGCCAGCGCCGGATCGCTCCTGCTCGCCGCCTGCGCCTCGGCCCCGCGACGCGCCGCGCGTGCTCCCGCAGCGCCAGACCGCGTCGCCACCCCAGACGCCGTGCCACGCGCCGAGCCGCGCAGCAGCCACGGCAACCCGCCCTACTACGACGTGAACGGTCGCCGCTACCAGGTGCTCGCCAGCGCCGATGGCTACACGGAGCGTGGCGTGGCCTCCTGGTACGGCCCGGATTTCCAGGGCCACAATACTTCGAGTGGCGAGCCCTACGACATGTACGGGATGAGCGCCGCACACCGCACGCTGCCGCTCCCCTGCTACGCGCGCGTGACTAACCTCTCCAACGGCCGCAGTGTCATCGTGCGCGTCAATGACCGCGGCCCCTTTGTCGCCAACCGGATCGTGGATTTGTCCTACACCGCCGCGCTGCGCCTCGACATCGTCCGTACCGGCACGGCCTTTGTCGAACTGCGGACGGTGCAGCCGGGAGAAATGCCAACGCCCGCCGCCGCACCACCGGCAGCCCCACCGCCCGCAGTGCCCGTGCCCGCAGTGCCGGTGCCCGCGGTGCCCGAGCCTACAGCGCCTGAGCCCATGGCGCCCGTGCCGGCGGCGGCGCCAGCGATGCCCGTCGCCGAGTCGGCGCCGGCCATGGCGCCGCTGGAAGCGCCGACGGCACCGCCCCTGGTCGCCCTTTATATCCAGGTCGGGGCCTTCGCCGAGCCCGGCAACGCGCAGCGCCTGGTCAAGCGGCTGCGGGCGGCAGGGATCCAGCAGGTTTTTACGCTCAACAGCGCGGCGACGGGCCAGCGGCTGCGCCGTGTGCGCATCGGTCCGATCGCGAGCGTCGAGGATTTCGACCGGCTCGCGGCGCGGCTGGCGAGCCTCGGCTACCCCGAGGCGCGGCTCGCCAACGACTGATGGCTGCCGCTACACTGCGCTCCGCCGCGCCCGTCGCGGCCTTGCACCACTACTGTGGAGAACTGAAGGATGAGCCTGAGTCGTTGCCTGCTGATTGCCCTGGGCACGGGCTGGGTCGCGGTGTCGGCCGCCTTGACGAGCGGCGCCGCGGCGCCGCTCGCGGGCGCACCGGCACCCAATGCGCGCAGCTGGATACTGGTTGATTTCGGCAGCGGGCAAACGCTGGCGGAGGGCAATGCCGACCAGCGCATCGAACCGGCCAGTCTGACCAAGCTCATGAGCGCCTACGTGGTGTTCAATGCCCTGCGGGCCGGCCAGCTGAAGCTGGATGAACAGGTCCTGATCAGCGAGCATGCCTGGCGCGCGGAAGGCTCGCGCACCTTCGTGCAGGTAGGCACGCGCGTCCCGGTCGACGTGCTCATCAAGGGCATGATCGTGCAATCGGGGAACGATGCCACCATCGCACTGGCCGAACGGGTGGGTGGGAGCGAGCCCGCGTTCGTTCAGCTGATGAATGGCGCCGCGCAGCGCCTGGGGATGCACGGCACGCACTTCGAGGATTCCAGTGGCCTGCCATCGCCGACGCACTACAGCACGGCGCGCGATCTGGCGATACTGTCGCGGGCGATCATCCGGGACTTTCCCGAATACTATGGCATCTACTCGCTGCGCGAATTCACCTGGAACAACATCCGCCAGGAAAATCGCAATGGCCTGCTGGAGCGCGATCCAAGCGTGGATGGCATCAAGACGGGCCACACCGAGACCGCCGGCTACTGCCTGATCAGTTCTGCCAAGCGCGCCAACATGCGCCTGATCGGCGTGGTGCTCGGAGCGCCGGGCGTCGTGGCGCGCGAGACGGGCAGCGCGGCGCTCCTGAATTATGGCTTCAGCACTTTCGAGACGGTCAGCGTCCGCCGGGCCGGCGAAACGGTGCTCAAACCGCGCGTCTACAAGGGCACGGAGCAGTACGTGGCGCTCGCGGCCAACGTCGACGTCGAGGTGACGGTGCCGCGCGGACAGGGCACCACCGTGACGACGCGCACGCTGCTGCGCCGGCCGCTGATCGCGCCGCTCCCGGCCACCACTGCGGTCGGAGAACTGCAGGTCGCCATCGACGGGAAGACCGTGGCGCGCGCCGCCCTCTATCCGATCGCCACGGTACCGGAAGGCGGATGGTGGCGGCGAATGGTCGACACCGTCAGCCTGTGGTTCTGAGCCGGACGCAACGGCACGATGGCTGAACCACTCCCGCTCTGTCATCTCAACGGCACGCTGCTGCCGTTGCGCGAGGCGCGCATCTCGCCGCTCGACCGCAGCTTCCTGTTCGGTGACGGCGTCTACGAGGTGATCGCCGTGCACGGCGGCCACGCCCCGCAGCTCGCTGCCAACATCGCGCGCCTGGCGCGGAGCCTCGGCGAACTGAAGATCCGCAACCCCTACCAGGCCGGGCAATGGGCCGAGCTGGTACGCGAACTCGCCTCCGCGAACGGCGGCGGCGACCTGTACGTGTATCTGCAGGTGTCCCGCGGCAGCGAATACGGCCGCAATCACGCGCCGCTCCCGGAGGTGGAGCCGACGGTGTTCGGATTCTGCGCGCCGCTCCCGCCCACGCCGCCCGAGCTGTACGAGCAGGGCCTGAGCTGCATCACCGCCGTGGATACCCGCTGGGCGCGCTGCGACATCAAGTCCGTGGCACTGCTGGCCAAT
>DATGVM010000019.1:0-17756 GCA_035300345.1 Steroidobacteraceae bacterium | reverse complement strand
GCTCCTGGACGAGGGGCGGGCCGGGGACAACGTGGGCGTGCTGCTGCGGGGCACGAAGCGCGAGGAGGTCGAGCGCGGGCAGGTGCTGGCCAAGCCCGGCAGCATCACCCCGCACACGCAGTTTGAGTGCGAGGTGTACGTGCTGACCAAGGAAGAGGGCGGACGGCACACGCCGTTTTTCAAGGGTTACCGGCCGCAGTTTTACTTTCGCACGACCGATGTGACCGGGCTGATCGAGTTGCCGGCCAACACCGAGATGGTCATGCCCGGGGACAACATCAAGATGAACGTCGACCTGATCGCCCCGATCGCGATGGAGGAAGGCCTGCGCTTCGCCATCCGCGAGGGCGGACGTACCGTGGGCGCCGGAGTGGTCTCGAAGGTACTCAAGTAGACCCTGAAGTCGATCGATAGGCCAGTAGCTCAATTGGCAGAGCGGCGGTCTCCAAAACCGCAGGTTGGGGGTTCGATTCCCTCCTGGCCTGCCAGCTCTTGAAGCAGAGCGCACTTCGGGAAACAGGACACGAATGAACGAACAGGCTCAGGAAAACAACGCCGGCGGCAATGGCGCCGGCCTCATGACGGTCGCCGTGGCGGTCGCGCTGCTGATTGCCGGCATTGCGGCCTACTACGTGCTCGACACGCGGCCCGACTGGCAGCGCTGGGGCGCGGCCGGACTGGGGCTGCTCGCCGCGATCGTGGTGTTTGCCGCATCGCCGCTGGGACGGCGTGCCTGGCAATTCGCGCTCGATTCGCGCGTCGAGCTGCGCAAGGTCGTCTGGCCCAGCCGCCAGGAGACGCTGCAGACCACCGCGGTGGTCTTCGGTTTCATCGTGCTGGCGGGATTTTTCTTCTGGGTGCTCGATCTGCTGCTCGCCTGGGCCACGCGCCTGCTGACGGGCCAGGGAGGCTGATCGTGGCACTGCGCTGGTATGTGGTACACGCCTATTCGAACTTCGAGCACCGTGTGGCCGAGGCGCTCAAGGAGCGCATCAAGCGTGACGGGCTGGAGCCGAGGTTCGGCGAAATCCTCGTGCCGACCGAAGAGGTCGTGGAAATGCGCGACGGGCAGAAACGGCGGAGCGAGCGCAAGTTCTACCCTGGCTACGTGCTCGTGCAGATGGAGATGGACGAGCAGACCTGGCATCTGGTGCGTGATGTGCCCAAGGTGCTCGGCTTCATCGGCGGCACCAGCGATAAGCCGGCGCCGATCACCGAGAAGGAGGCCAACCGCATCCTGCTGCGCGTCGAGGAAGGCGTCGACAAGCCGCGGCCCAAGGTGCTGTTCGAGCCCGGCCAGGTGGTGCGCGTGACGCACGGGCCGTTCAACGATTTCAATGGCGTGGTCGAGAGCGTCAACTACGAGAAGAACCGGGTGCAGGTAGCGGTGCAGATTCTCGGGCGCTCGACCCCGGTGGAACTGGATTTTTCGCAGGTCGAGAAGGTCTAGCAATCTGTGGGGAGCCTCACGGCGCTTGCACCCAAGGAGCTGAAGCAAAATGGCCAAGAAAGTACAAGGTTACGTCAAGTTGCAGGTGCCGGCGGGTTCCGCGAACCCCTCGCCGCCGATCGGCCCGGCGCTGGGCCAGCAGGGCGTGAACATCATGGAGTTCTGCAAGCAGTTTAACGCCCAGACCCAGAAGCAGGAGAAGGGCCTGCCGATTCCGGTCGTCATCACCGTGTATTCGGACCGCTCCTTCACCTTCATCATGAAGACGCCGCCCGCGGCGGTGCTGATCCGCAAGGCCATCGGCATTGAAAAGGGCAGCGGCACGCCCAATACCAACAAGGTGGGCAAGATCACCCGCAAGCAGATCGAGGAAGTCGCGAAAGCCAAGACCCCCGACCTGACCGCCGCCGACCTCGAGGCCGCGGTGCGCACCATTGCGGGCAGCGCCCGCAGCATGGGCGTTGAAGTGGAGGGATTCTGACATGCCTGCCGTAGCCAAACGCCTGCAGGCGTGGAAAACCAAGCTCACGCCGGGCAAGCAGTACCCGATCGACGATGCGCTCAAGCTGGTGAAGGAATTCGCCACCGCCAAGTTCGCCGAGTCGGTCGACGTCGCGGTGAACCTCGGCATCGACGCCAGCAAGTCCGATCAGCAGGTGCGCGGCTCCACCGTGCTGCCCCATGGCATCGGCAAGTCAGTGCGCGTCGCCGTGTTCACCAGCGGCAAGAACCAGGATGCGGCGCGCGCCGCGGGCGCGGACATCGTCGGCCTGGAAGACCTGGCTGAAAAGGTGAAGGCGGGCGAGTTTGATTTCGACGTCGTCATCGCCAGTCCCGACGCGATGCGTGTGGTGGGCCAGCTGGGCCAGATCCTTGGGCCGCGCGGCCTGATGCCGAACCCGAAGGTGGGAACGGTGTCGCCCGACGTGGCCGCGGCGGTCAAGAACGCCAAGACCGGGCAGGTGCGCTACCGGGTCGACAAGGCCGGCATCGTGCATTGCACGATCGGCAAGGCGAGCTTCGAGGTCAACGCGCTGAAGGAAAATCTGCAGGCCCTGATGGCCGACCTTCAGAAGGCGAAACCGCCGGCCGCCAAGGGCATTTTTCTCAAGCGGGTCACGCTCTCCTCGACCATGGGGCCGGGCGTGGCCGTGGATTATTCGACGCTTTGACAGTTTTGGTGCGGGCCAGGCACGGCGGCGCTTCGCGGCCGCGCACTGGCTTCCATCGAAGACCGCAGGCGGGCCGCGCGGCCCTTAATGGTCGCCTGCGCAGATGGTGAAACGGAACCGCGGGATTTTCCTGTGGCTCTTTGGATCACCGTCAGGGCCGGTTCCAGCGCTTTGGCTGGTTGCCGGGTGTGTGATCTTAAAGGCTGGAGGTGTGCGTAATGCCACTGGATCTGGAGGGTAAGAAGGCGCTGGTGGCGGAGGTCAGTGCGGTTGCGGCCAAGGCCCAGTCGCTCGTGGCCGCCGAGTACCGTGGCCTCACCGTCACCGAGATGACCCAACTGCGTGCGCAGGCACGCGGCCAGGGTGTGTACATGCGTGTGGTCAAGAACACGCTGGCACGCCGGGCCGTGGCCGGCACGGCGTTCGAGAACATCGGTGCGGTGCTGAAGGGGCCGCTGGTGCTGGCCTTCTCGAAGGACGATCCGGGTGCGGCGGCGCGCCTGGTGAAGGGCTTCGCGAAGGACCACGACAAGCTGGTGGCGACGGCCGTGTCGCTTGGCGGGCAGCTGCTGCCGGCCAAGGACCTCGACCGGGTCGCCAGTCTGCCGACGCGTGCACAGGCGCTTTCCAAGCTGATGGGTCTGATGAAGGCGCCCGCGCAGAAACTCGCGGGCACGCTGGCGGCGACGCCATCGAAACTGGTGCGCACCCTGGCGGCTGTGAAAGAGCAGCGCCAGGCCGCCGGTGCCTGAGTCACAGGACAATTTCCAAATCAATTTAAGAGTTCAGGAGACGGACAATGGCTGTTTCGAAGGATGAGATTCTGGATGCGATCGCCAAGCTGAGCCTCATGGATGTGGTCGAGCTGATCGCGGACATGGAAAAGAAGTTTGGAGTGACCGCGGCGGCGCCGGTGGCGGCGGTGGCGGCGGGTGTCGGCGGTGGCGGCGCGGCCGCGGCGCCGGTCGAGGAGCAGACCGAGTTCACGGTCACGCTGAAGGAATACCCGGCCGACAAGAAGGTGACCGTCATCAAAGTGGTGCGCGAACTGACGGGCCTGGGGCTGAAGGAAGCCAAGGACCTGGTCGAGGGCGTGCCCGCCCTGGTGAAGGAAGGCGTGAACAAGGCCGACTCGGCCAACATGAGGAAGAAGCTGGAAGACGCGGGCGCAAAGGTCGAGATCAAGTAGCTGCGCCGCGCGCCGCTCCACAAGGAACTGGCAACGATGCGGTTCCTTTCCGCGGTGCGCGTGGCGGTGGCCCGACGGGCTTTCAGGCCTGGTGGCTGCCGCGGCGCGCGCCGCTTTTTGACGCATTGAGAGGGTACCGACGATGGCTTATTCCTTCACCGAGAAAAAGCGCATCCGCAAGGATTTCGGCAAGCAGCCGGGGATCCTGGGTGTGCCGTATCTGCTGGCCATCCAGCTCGATTCCTACCGCAGCTTCCTGCAGGCCGATACGCCTGAGGATGCGCGCGCGGACCGCGGCTTGCACGCCGCGTTCAAGAGCGTGTTTCCGATCGCCAGTTATTCAGGCAATGCGACGCTCGAGTACGTGAGTTACCGGCTCGGCGAGCCGGTGTTCGACGTCAAGGAATGCCAGCTGCGCGGCCTGACCTATGCGGCGCCGCTCCGGGTCAAGGTGCGGCTGATCGTGCTCGACAAGGAGGCCCCGGGCGCCAAGAAGCCGGTCAAGGACGTGCGCGAACAGGAGGTCTACCTCGGCGAGCTGCCGCTGATGACCGACAATGGCACCTTCATCGTCAATGGCACCGAGCGGGTCATCGTTTCCCAGCTGCACCGCTCCCCGGGCGTGTTCTTCGATCACGACCGCGGCAAGACCCATTCCTCGGGCAAGCTGCTGTTCTCCGCGCGCATCATCCCGTACCGCGGCTCCTGGCTCGATTTCGAATTCGATCCCAAGGACTGCGTCTTCGCGCGCATCGACCGGCGGCGCAAGCTCCCGGTCTCGATCATCATGCGGGCGCTGGGCATGACCGAAGGCGAGATGCTGGACGTGTTCTTCGAGAAAAATGCCATCGAGCTCGGCAAGGATGGCGTCTCGATGGAACTGGTGCCGCAGCGCCTGCGCGGCGAGACCGCCGGTTTCGAGATCCGCATCGGCAACCAGGTGATCGTCGAGGAGGGCCGGCGCATCACCGCCCGCCATGTGCGCCAGCTCGAGGACTCGGGCGTCAAGCGCCTGCCCGTGCCGCGCGACTACCTGTACGGCAAGGTGCTGGCCCACGACGTGGTCAACGCCGATACCGGCGAGATCATCGCCAAGGCCAACGAGGTGCTGACCGCGGTGAACGTCGAGAAGCTCATCGAGGCGGGCGTGACCGGCATCGAGACGCTGTACACCAACGACCTGGATCGTGGTCCGTACATCTCCGATACGCTGCGCATCGATCCGACCAAGACGCGTCTCGAGGCCCTGGTGGAGATCTACCGCATGATGCGCCCCGGCGAGCCGCCCACCAAGGATGCCGCCGAAAACCTCTTCAACAACCTGTTCTTCAACAACGAGCGTTACGACATCTCGGGCGTCGGACGCATGAAGTTCAACCGCCGGGTCGGCCGCAAGGCGATCACGGGCTCGAACGTGCTGTCGAAGGAAGACATCCTCGATGTGCTGAAAGTGCTGATCGACATCCGCAACGGCAACGGTTCGGTCGACGACATCGACCACCTCGGCAACCGGCGCGTGCGCTCGGTCGGGGAGATGGCTGAAAACGCCTTCCGCGTTGGCCTGGTGCGCGTGGAGCGCGCGGTCAAGGAGCGCCTCACGATCGCGGAATCCGAGCCGCTGATGCCGCAGGAGATGATCAATGCCAAGCCGGTGGCCGCGGCGGTCAAGGAGTTCTTCGGCTCCTCGCAGCTCTCGCAGTTCATGGACCAGAATAATCCGCTCTCCGAGGTCACGCACAAGCGGCGCGTCTCGGCACTCGGCCCCGGTGGCCTGACGCGCGAGCGCGCTGGCTTCGAAGTGCGCGACGTGCACCCGACGCACTACGGGCGCGTCTGCCCGATCGAGACACCGGAAGGCCCGAACATCGGCCTGATCAATTCGCTGTCGGTGTACGCGCGCACCAATGACTACGGTTTCCTCGAGACGCCCTACCGGCGGGTCGAGAACAGCCGCGTGACCGACACGATCGATTACCTGTCGGCGATCGAGGAAGGCGAGTTCGCCATCGCGCGCGCTGACGCGCGCCTCGATGCGAAGAACGTGCTGTCCGACGAGCTGGTGTCCTGCCGCATCCAGAGCGAATTCACGCTGATGCCGCGCGCCAGCATCAATTACATGGACGTCAGCCCCAAGCAGATCGTCTCGGTCGCCGCCTCGCTGATTCCCTTCCTCGAGCACGACGACGCCAATCGCGCCCTGATGGGCTCGAACATGCAGCGCCAGGCGGTGCCGACGCTGCGCTCCGAGACGCCGCTGGTGGGCACCGGCATGGAGCGTCCCGTGGCCATCGACTCGGGCGTCACCGTGGTGGCGCGCCGGGGCGGCGTGGTCGATTCGGTGGACGCCTCGCGCATCGTGGTGCGGGTCAACGACGATGAAACTACAGCCGGTGAGCCCGGCGTCGACATCTACAACCTGACCAAGTACACCCGCTCCAACCAGAACACCTGCATCAACCAGCGGCCGCTGGTGCAGGCCAGGAACCGCATTGCGCGTGGCGACGTGCTCGCCGACGGCCCCTCGACCGACCTCGGCGAGCTGGCCCTGGGCCAGAACATGCTGGTCGCCTTCATGCCCTGGAACGGCTACAACTTCGAGGATTCGATCCTTATATCCGAGCGGGTGGTGCAGGAAGACCGCTTCAC
Source organism: Steroidobacteraceae bacterium (assembly GCA_035300345.1). GTDB lineage: Bacteria > Pseudomonadota > Gammaproteobacteria > Steroidobacterales > Steroidobacteraceae > FEN-1191. The sequence continues at coordinate 11,299 of DATGVM010000019.1, read as the reverse complement.
GACCATCCACATCGAGGAACTGACCTGCGTGGCGCGCGACACCAAGCTGGGGCCGGAGGAAATCTCCGCCGACATTCCCAACGTCGGTGATGCGGCGCTCGCCAAGCTCGACGAGGCGGGCATCGCCTTCATCGGCGCGGAAGTGCGCGCCGGGGACATCCTGGTGGGCAAGGTCACGCCCAAGGGCGAGACCCAGCTGACGCCGGAAGAGAAACTGCTGCGCGCGATTTTCGGCGAGAAGGCGTCGGATGTGAAGGACACCTCGCTCCGTGTGCCGCCCGGCATGGACGGCACGGTGATCGACGTGCGCGTGTTCACGCGCGACGGCGTGGAGAAGGATTCGCGCGCCCAGTCGATCGAGAAGTCCGAGATCGAGCGCGTGCGCAAGGACCTGCAGGACCAGCGCCGCATCCTCGAGGATGACCTGTATTCGCGCGTCAACGGCATGCTGCTCGGCAAGAGCGCCGCGGCTGGGCCGAAGAAGCTCAAGGGCGGCACCAAGATCGGTGCGGAGTACCTGGAAACGCTCACGCGCGAGGAGTGGTTCGAGATCCGCCTCGAGGACGAGGAGTCCAACGCGGCCCTCGAAGCGGCCGGCGAGCGGCTGCGCACGCAGCAGGCGGCCTTCGACAAGCGCCTCGAGGAAAAGCGCGCCAAGATCACCGCGGGCGACGATCTGGCCCCCGGCGTGCTCAAGATGGTCAAGGTGTACCTGGCGGTGAAGCGCCGCGTGCAGCCGGGCGACAAGATGGCGGGCCGCCACGGCAACAAGGGCGTGATCTCGACCATTGTGCCGGTCGAAGACATGCCCTACCTCGATGACGGCACCCCGGTCGATGTGGTGCTCAATCCGCTGGGCGTGCCTTCCCGCATGAATGTCGGACAGGTGCTCGAGACGCACCTCGGGTGGGCGGCCAAGGGTCTGGGGCTGAAGATCGGCCGCATGCTCGATGCGCAGGCCTCCAGCGCCGAGATGCGCGGCTTTCTCGACCAGATCTACAACCAGACCGCCGGCCAGAAGGAAGAGCTCGAGGACTTCAGCGACGCCGAGATCAGCGAGCTGGCCGGGAACCTGCGCCGCGGCGTGCCGATGGCCACGCCGGTGTTCGACGGCGCGGCCGAGAGCGACATCAAGGGCCTGCTGGCCCTGGCCGAGGTGCCCCTGTCGGGGCAGACCTGGCTGTACGACGGGCGCACCGGCGAACGCTTCGATCGGCAGGTGACGGTGGGCTACATGTACATGCTCAAGCTCAACCACCTGGTCGACGACAAGATGCACGCGCGCTCCACCGGTCCCTACAGCCTGGTCACGCAGCAGCCGCTGGGTGGCAAGGCGCAGTTCGGTGGCCAGCGCTTCGGCGAGATGGAAGTCTGGGCGCTCGAAGCCTACGGCGCGGCCTACACGCTGCAGGAGATGCTGACGGTGAAGTCCGACGACACCATCGGCCGCACCCAGATGTACAAGAGCATCGTCGATGGCAATCACGAGATGAAGGCGGGCATGCCCGAGTCCTTCAACGTGCTGGTCAAGGAAATCCGCTCGCTCGGAATCAACATGGAGCTCGAGCAGGATTGACGCGCCGCAGGCCACGAGGAATTAATCTATGAAAGACCTACTGAAACTCTTCAAGCAACAGGCGCCAATCGAGCAGTTCGACTCGATCAAGATCGGGCTGGCTTCGCCCGAGATGGTGCGTGCCTGGTCCTATGGCGAGGTGCGCAAGCCCGAAACCATCAACTATCGCACCTTCAAGCCGGAACGCGACGGCCTGTTCTGCGCCAAGATCTTCGGGCCGGTGAAGGACTACGAGTGCCTGTGCGGCAAGTACAAGCGTCTCAAGCACCGTGGCGTGGTCTGCGAGAAGTGCGGCGTGGAGGTCACGCAGTCCAAGGTGCGCCGCGAGCGCATGGGTCACATCGAGCTGGCGAGCCCGACCGCGCACATCTGGTTCCTCAAGTCGCTCCCCTCGCGCATCGGGCTGATGCTCGACATGACGCTGCGAGAAATCGAGCGGGTGCTGTATTTCGAGGCCTTCGTGGTGATCGACCCGGGCATGACGGCGATGCAGCGCGGCCAGCTGCTGACCGACGAGATGTACCTCGAGGCGATCGAGGAGCACGGCGATGAGTTCGACGCCCGCATGGGCGCCGAAGCGGTGCACGAGCTGCTGCAGTCCCTCGACCTGAAGGCCGAGATGGTCAAGATCCGCGAGGACATGGCCAATACCTCCTCGGAGACCAAGCTCAAGCGCCTCTCCAAGCGCCTGAAGCTGGCCGAGTCCTTCCTGGAATCCGGCAACAAGCCGGAGTGGATGGTGATGACGGTGCTGCCGGTGCTGCCGCCGGACCTGCGGCCGCTGGTGCCGCTGGATGGCGGGCGCTTTGCGACCTCGGATCTCAATGACCTGTATCGGCGCGTCATCAACCGCAACAACCGCCTGCGCCGGCTGCTGGAACTGTCGGCGCCGGACATCATCGTCCGCAACGAAAAGCGCATGCTGCAGGAAGCGGTCGATGCGCTGCTCGACAACGGCCGTCGCGGCCGGGCCATTACCGGCACCAATCGCCGGCCGCTGAAGTCGCTGGCCGACATGATCAAGGGCAAGCAGGGGCGTTTCCGCCAGAACCTGCTCGGCAAGCGCGTCGATTACTCCGGCCGCTCGGTCATCGTGGTCGGCCCGACGCTCCGTCTGCACCAGTGCGGGCTGCCCAAGAAGATGGCACTCGAGCTGTTCAAGCCCTTCATATTCCACAAGCTGCAGATCCGCGGCGACGCCTCGACCATCAAGGCGGCCAAGCGCCTGGTCGAACGCGAGGGCACGGAGGTCTGGGACATCCTCGAAGAGGTGATCCGCGAACATCCCGTGCTGCTCAACCGCGCGCCCACGCTCCATCGCCTCGGCATCCAGGCCTTCGAGCCGGTGCTGGTCGAGGGCAAGGCGATCCAGCTCCATCCGCTGGTCTGCACCGCCTTCAACGCCGACTTCGACGGCGACCAGATGGCGGTGCACGTGCCGCTGTCCATCGAGGCGCAGCTCGAGGCGCGCGCCCTGATGATGAGCTCCAACAACATCCTCTCGCCCGCCAACGGCGATCCGATCATCGTGCCCTCCCAGGACGTGGTGCTCGGGCTGTACTACCTGACGCGCGAGAACGTGGGTGCGCGCGGCGAGGGCATGTACTTCAGCGACGTGCACGAGGCCCACCGCGCCTACGAAGGCCGGGCGATCGACCTGCAGGCACGCGTCAAGGTGCGCATCCGCGAACACCGGCGTGCCGCCGACGGCACGCTCGAGGTCCATTCCCGCCTGGTTGCGACCACGGTCGGCCGGGCGCTGCTGTCCGAGATCCTTCCCAAGGGCATGTCCTTCGACCTGATCAACCAGGACATGACCAAGAAGAATATCTCGGCGATCATCAATGCCTGCTACCGCATCCTGGGCCTGAAGGAAACGGTCGTGTTCGCCGACCAGCTCATGTACATGGGCTTTCACTACGCCACCCGCTCCGCGGTGTCCTTCGGCATCGACGACATCGTGATTCCGGAGCAGAAGGTCAAGCTGGTGGGCGCCGCCGAGCGCGAGGTCAAGGAAATCCAGGACCAGTACGCCTCGGGACTGGTGACCAACGGCGAGCGCTACAACAAGGTGGTCGACATCTGGTCGCGTGCCAACGACCAGGTCGCCAAGGCGATGATGGAGAAGCTCGGCACAGAGGATGCCACCGATTCGCTCGGCAAGAAGCAGCGCCAGAAATCCTTCAATTCGATCTTCATGATGGCGGACTCCGGCGCGCGCGGCAGCGCGGCGCAGATCCGCCAGCTCGCCGGCATGCGCGGCCTGATGGCCAAGCCGGACGGCTCGATCATCGAGACGCCGATCACGGCGAATTTCCGCGAAGGCCTGAACGTGCTGCAGTACTTCATCTCCACGCACGGCGCCCGCAAGGGTCTGGCTGACACGGCGCTCAAGACCGCCAACTCCGGCTACCTGACGCGCCGCCTGGTCGACGTGGCCCAGGACCTGGTGGTCACCGAGGTCGATTGCGGCACGACCAAGGGGCTGTCGATGTCCCCGCTGGTCGAAGGCGGCGATGTGGTCGAGGCTTTGGGCGAGCGCGTGCTCGGCCGCGTGGTCGCCGCACCGGTGCTCAAGCCCGGCACCGAGGAAGAGCTGGTCCCCGCCAACACGCTGCTCGACGAGACGCTGGTGCGCCTGATCGAGCAGGAAGGCGTGGATCAGATCAGCGTGCGCTCGCCGATCAGCTGCCAGACGCGCTACGGCGTGTGCTGCAACTGCTACGGGCGCGACCTGGGGCGCGGCCGCATCATCAACATCGGCGAAGCGGTCGGCGTGATCGCGGCGCAGTCGATTGGTGAACCGGGCACGCAGCTGACCATGCGCACCTTCCACATCGGCGGCGCGGCCTCGCGGGCCGCGGCCGCCAGCAATGTCGAGATCCGCAACAAGGGCACGCTGCGCTTCCATCACATCAAGACGGTCGCGCACGAGAAGGGCCACCTGGTGGCGGTGTCCCGTTCCGGCGAGATCGGCGTGGTCGATGAGTTTGGCCGCGAGCGCGAGCGCTACAAGATCCCCTTCGGCGCCACCATCAACTCCAGGGAAGGCGCCAAGGTGGTCGGCGGGCAGGTGGTCGCGACCTGGGATCCGCACACCCATCCGGTGGTCACGGAAGTGGCCGGCAACATCCGCTTCACCGACTTCGTCGATGGCCTGACCGTCGCGACACAGGTCGATGAGGTCACGGGACTGTCGAGCACGGTGGTGCTCGATTCCAAGCAGCGCGGCGGCAAGGATCTGCGGCCGACCATCAAGCTGCTGTCGGCCAAGGGCAAGGAACTCACCTTCGCCAACACCATCATTCCGGCGGTCTACAACCTGCCGCCGGGCGCCCTGGTGAACCTGACGGATGGCGCGAAGGTCTCCGTCGGCGACATCATTGCGCGCATTCCGCAGGAATCGTCCAAGACCCGCGACATCACCGGCGGCCTGCCGCGGGTGGCGGACCTGTTCGAGGCCCGCAAGCCCAAGGACCCGGCCATTCTGGCCGAGAAAACCGGCACGGTCAGCTTCGGCAAGGAAACCAAAGGCAAGCGGCGCCTCGTGATCACGGATGAGCATGGCGAGAAGTACGAGGAGCTGATTCCGAAGTGGCGGCAGCTCAACGTGTTCGAGGGCGAGCAGGTCGAGCGCGGCGAAGTCATCGCCGATGGCGAGCCCAATCCGCACGACATCCTGCGCCTGCAGGGCGTCGAGCCGCTCGCCAACTATCTGGTGCGCGAGATCCAGGACGTCTATCGGCTGCAGGGCGTGAAGATCAATGACAAGCACATCGAGGTGATCATCCGCCAGATGCTGCGCAAGACCGAGGTCCTGGGCGTGGGCGACACGGCGCTGCTGCGCGGTGAGCAGCTCGACCGCTCGCGGGCGCTCGCGATCAACGACCGTACGACCAGTGGTGGCAAGGAGGCGGCACGGCTCCAGCCAGTGCTGCTCGGCATCACCAAGGCCTCACTGGCCACCGAGTCCTTCATCTCGGCGGCTTCCTTCCAGGAGACCACCCGCGTGCTGACCGAAGCCGCGGTGCGCGGCCTCAAGGACGACCTGCGGGGCCTGAAGGAAAACGTCATCGTCGGGCGGCTGATTCCGGCGGGCACGGGCTTTGCGGCCCATGCGCACCGGCGGCGCCAGAACGATGCCGCGGAGGCCCGCGGGTTCATGGATGTGGGTGCCAGCGTGGCCGATGCCGACGAAGCAGGTCCGGTGGCGGAGGAAGAGAGCGCTGCGAGCTGAGTTCGCGATCCGGGCCGAATGAACCGCTACCTCGTCACGCTCGGCGTGGGGCTGCCCGTGCTGCTGGCCGCCGCGCCGGCAGCGCCGTGGCGGGACACTCCCGTCGCGCGCCTGGAGGCGCTGGCGCTGATCCAGACGCTGAACGGGGAGATTCTGGCCAGCCCGAGCGCCACCCTCACTCTGGAGCGCTGGTGCCGGAGGCACGCGCTGGCCGAGCCGGCGCAGCTGATCGCCCGGCAGATCGAGGCGAACCCGGCGGAGGCCGGCGCTGCGGTCCGGCAGCATCTGCAGGTGAGCGCCGCCGAGCCGCTGCGAAGCCGCCGGGTGGAACTGCGCTGTGGCGAACACCTGCTCGCCATCGCGGACAACTGGTATGTGCCCTCCCGCCTGACACCGGCCATGAACCGCTTGCTTGAAACCACGCAGCGGCCGTTTGGCAAGGTGGTGCAGGCCCTGTCACCCCAGCGCCAGACGCTGGCCGCGACCCTGTTGTGGTCGCCCCTGCCGGAGGGCTGGGAACGGGCCGCGCGCGGTGCTCCGGCGAAGGCTGCCGGTGCCGGGACCCTGAGCGTTCCTGCGGCGCTGTTCGCGCACCAGGCCATTGTTTTCTCCGCCCGGCATCAGCCGATCGCGGAGGTCCACGAGGTGTACCAGCGTGACATCCTCGCGTTTCCGGAGCCGGGCTTGTCCGCTCCCCAGCCATAAGGTAAGAAGCAATTCATGATCAAGGCAGTTTCCCGCGGCCTCGCCGCATTGCTGGTCTCCTGCGCCTGCGTTGCGCAGGGCGCGGCGCCGGGCCTGACTCCCGAGGAGCTCAAGGCGCGCGAGATCTTCCAGCGTGTCATCGCCTTCAAGACCTCGGTGGGCCTGGGCCAGGTGCCCGCCATGGCCAACTACCTGGCCGCTGAGTTTCGCGCCGGTGGATTTCCCGAGGCCGACATCCATGTCCTGCCGCTCGGGGAGACCGCTTCACTGGTGGTGCGCTATCGGGGCGATGGGAGCCGCGGCAAGCCAATATTGCTGATGGCGCACATGGATGTGGTGACGGCCAAACGCGAGGACTGGCAGCGCGATCCCTTCACGCTCGTCGAGGAAAACGGTTACTTCTATGGGCGCGGCACCTATGACGTCAAGAACGGGGTCACCTGCCTGAGCGCCGCCTTCCTGCGGCTGAAGGCGGAGGGCTTCGTGCCGTCGCGCGACCTGATCATCATGTTCACGGGCGATGAGGAGACGACGGGCTATACCACGCAGGAGCTGGTGCACAACCATCGTGAGCTGATCGATGCCGATTTTGCGCTGAACAGCGACGCCGGCGGCGGTACCCTGGATGAAGCGACCGGTCGCCCGGTCTACTACGCCGTCGAGACCGCCGAGAAGACCTTCGCGGACTATGAGCTCACCGTACGCAATCCGGGCGGGCACAGTGCGCGCCCGCGTGCGGACAACGCCATCTACGAATTGGCCGACGCCCTTGAAAAATTGCAGGCCTACCGGTTCCCCGTCATGTGGGACGACACGACCCTGGGTTTTTTCCGCGGGACGGCCGCGCTCAAATCCGGCGATCTCGGCGCCGCGTTGACCAGTTTCAGCCGCAATCCACACGATGAGAAGGCAGCGGCCGTGCTGTCTGCGAATCCGGCCTATGTCGGCAGGATCCGCACTACCTGCGTGCCGACGCTGCTGCGCGGCGGCCACGCGGACAATGCGCTGCCGCAGTCGGCGACGGTCACCGTCAACTGCCGGATATTCCCCGGCGTCGATCCCAAGGTGGTGCAGACCACGCTGCAGGGCATCGTCGGTCCCCGGGTAGAAGTGGCGGCAATCGGGCCCATCTCCTGGAGCGAGGCCTCACCCCTCCGTGAGGACGTGCTCTCGGCGATCACCCGCGCGGTGCACGCGCGCCACCCGGGCATCCCGGTGATCCCGAGTCAGTCCTCGGGCGCCAGCGACAGCGTGTTCACCCGCCCGGTCGGCGTACCCTCCTATGGGGCCAGCGAGTCCTTCATCAAGGACAGCGATGATTTCTCCCACGGCCTGGACGAGCGCCTTCCGGTCCAGTCCTTCTACGATGGCCTGGATTACTGGCACGTGCTGCTCAAGGATCTGGCAGGTCCGCCCCCTTAAGGCCGGGAGCGATTTGACCGGATGCGGATGGCCTGTCCGCCCGCCCGGTTTGGCGGGCGCAAGCCGTTGACTTGGCACGCCCTGGTACCTAGAATCGCCGGCCTTTGCAGGCCCAGCCACAAGACCTGGGCCTCAACAAGTAAATCTGCAGCGCCGGGCCGCCTGATGAGGGCGGCCCGATGCTTCTCGTCAGTTGTAAAAGTCTGATTTGATTGGAGTTTTATGGCCACTACCGGTCAGCTAATCCGCCAGCCGCGCCGCGTGCCCGCGGAGAAGACCAAGGTCCCGGCCCTCGGCGCTTCGCCGCAGAAGCGAGGGGTCTGTACCCGCGTATACACCACCACGCCCAAGAAGCCGAATTCGGCCCTGCGCAAGGTCGCGCGCGTGCGCCTGACCAACGGCTACGAAGTCACCAGTTACATCGGTGGCGAAGGGCACAATCTGCAGGAGCACTCCGTGGTGCTCATCCGCGGCGGCCGCGTCAAGGACCTGCCGGGTGTGCGCTACCACACGATTCGCGGCACGCTCGACTGCGCCGGGGTCGGCAATCGCAAGCAGGGCCGATCCAAGTACGGCGCCAAGCGCCCGAAGAAATAACCGAGGAATACTGCCATGTCGCGTCGCGCCGCAGCGCCCAGCCGCACCATCCTGCCGGACCCGAAGTTCAAGAGCGACATGCTCGCGAAGTTCATGAACGTCGTGATGGAGAGCGGCAAGAAGTCCGCCGCCGAGCGCATTATCTATGGCGCACTCGACCGCATCACCGAGAAGACGGGCCGCGGCGGGGCCGAGGCGCTCGAAGTGCTGTCCACGGCGCTCGAGAACGTCAAGCCGATGGTCGAGGTCAAGAGCCGGCGCGTCGGTGGCGCCACCTACCAGGTGCCCATTGAGGTGCGCGCCAGCCGCCGCCAGGCGCTCGCCATGCGCTGGGTGATCGAGGCCGCGCGCGCCCGCAGCGAGAAGTCGATGGCGCATCGCCTGGCGCACGAGCTGCTCGACGCCGCGGAGAACCGGGGTAACGCCGTGCGCAAGCGCGAGGACACGCATCGCATGGCCGAGGCCAACAAGGCCTTCGCGCACTACCGCTGGTAACCGGCCCAAGGATTCTATCGTGCCACGCGCGACGCCCATCGAACGCTACCGGAACATCGGCATCTCGGCTCACATCGACGCCGGGAAGACGACCACGACCGAGCGCATCCTGTTTTACACGGGTGTTTCGCACAAGATCGGCGAAGTGCACGACGGCGCCGCCGTCATGGATTACATGGAGCAGGAGCAGGAGCGTGGCATCACCATCACCTCCGCGGCGACCACCTGCTTCTGGCAGGGAATGGAAAAGAACTATCCCGAGCATCGCATCAACATCATCGACACGCCCGGCCACGTTGATTTCACGATTGAGGTCGAACGGAGCCTGCGCGTGCTCGACAGTGCGGTGGCGCTGTTCGATTCGGTGGCCGGGGTGCAGCCGCAGTCCGAGACCGTCTGGCGGCAGATGAACCGCTACGGCGTGCCGCGCATCGCCTTCGTCAACAAGATGGACCGCGCCGGCGCGAATTTCCTGCGGTGCGTCGACATGATCCGCACGCGCCTGCGCGCCAACCCGGTGGTGATCCAGCTGCCGATCGGCGCCGAGGAAACCTTCGAGGGCGTCATCGACCTCGTCAAGATGAAGGCCATCTACTGGGACATGGAAACCCAGGGGATGAAGTTCGAATACCGCGAGATCCCGGCGCCGCTCCGTGCGCAGGCCGAGGAATACCGCCACAAGATGATCGAGGCGGCGGCCGAGGGCAATGAAGAGCTGCTCCATAAATACCTGGAGGGCACCGAGCTGAGCGATGACGAGATTCGCCAGGGGCTGCGCCAGCGCTCGTTCCGCAATGAGGTCGTCCTGTGCATGTGCGGCACGGCCTTCAAGAACAAGGGTGTCCAGGCACTGCTCGACGCGGTGATCGAATACATGCCCTCGCCAGTCGAGGTGCCGGACGTCAAGGGCACCAATGACGACGGCGAGCCGGCCACGCGCAAGGCGGACGACGATCAGCCCTTCTCGGCGCTGGCCTTCAAGATCCTGAACGATCCGTTCGTCGGCAACCTGACCTTCTTCCGCGTCTACTCCGGCACGCTCAGTTCCGGCGACACGGTCTACGTGCCGACCAAGGACCGGAGCGAGCGCATCGGGCGGCTGCTGCAGATGCACGCCAGCGATCGCACCGAGATCAAGGAAGTGCGCGCCGGCGATATCGCCGCGGCGGTGGGCCTGAAGGACGTGATCACCGGCGACACGCTCTGTGACGAAGAGAAGATCATCACGCTCGAGAAGATGGTGTTCCCCGACCCGGTGATTTCGGTGGCCGTCGAGCCCAAGACCAAGGCCGACCAGGAAAAGATGGGCGTGGCGCTGCAGCGGCTCGCCAAGGAAGACCCGTCATTCCGCGTGCATACCGACCAGGAATCAGGCCAGACGATCATCTCCGGCATGGGCGAGCTGCACCTGGAGATCATCGTCGATCGCATGAAGCGCGAGTTCAAGGTCGAGGCGAACGTCGGCAAGCCGCAGGTCGCCTACCGTGAAACGATCCGCGCCCGCGTCGATTCGGAAGGCAAGTTCGTGCGCCAGTCGGGCGGTCGCGGCCAGTACGGCCACGTCTGGCTCACCATAGAACCCCACGAGCAGGGCAAGGGCTACGAGTTCGTCAACGGCATCGTCGGCGGCACCGTGCCGCGCGAGTACATTCCGGCGGTCGACAAGGGCATCAAGGAAGCGGTCGAGACCGGCGTGATCGCCGGCTACCCGATCGTGGACGTCAAGGTCACGCTGTTCGACGGTTCCTATCACGACGTGGACTCGAACGAAATGGCCTTCAAGATCGCCGGCAGCATGGGCTTCAAGGAAGGCTTCCGGCGCGCCAAGCCGGTGCTGCTCGAGCCGATCATGAAGGTCGAAGTGGTGACGCCAGAGGAATACTCGGGCGACGTGATCGGCGACCTGAACCGGCGCCGCGGGCAGATCACCGGCATGGATGACCGCCCGGACGGCAAGGTGATCAGCGGCGATGTGCCGCTGTCCGAGATGTTCGGCTACGCGACCACCGTGCGCTCGATGAGCCAGGGGCGCGCAACCTTCACCATGGAATTCTCCAAGTACGTCGAAGTGCCCGCGCACATCGCCGAGAGCATCATCAAGAAGTAATCGAGGATCGGGCCATGTCCAAAGAGAAATTCGAGCGCACCAAGCCGCACGTGAACGTAGGGACGATTGGCCATGTTGACCATGGCAAGACGACCTTGACGGCGGCGTTGACGAAGGTGATGGCCGAGACCTACGGCGGGCAGTTCATGGCCTATGACCA
>DATGVM010000018.1:0-111215 GCA_035300345.1 Steroidobacteraceae bacterium | reverse complement strand
GTCGCCCAGCAGCGCGCTGCCGTCAGTCGCGGCACCCGGGGCGAGCGTATTGACGGCCCCTGCACGCCGCGCGCGTGGCGTGAGGCGGGTGGCCAGCGCCAGGGCCGCTTCCTTGTGCGGGACCGTGACATTGAGTCCGCGCCCGCCGCCGGCAAAAAAATCGCGCACCGCCGCGGCGAAGCCCGCCGCCGGCACATCGATGAGTCCGTACTGCATCGACTGGCCGGTCGATTGTGCGAACAGGCCGTGGATCTGCGGCGAACGGCTGTGGCCCAGGCCCTGGCCGATCACCGCATACCGGTCAATGCTGCTCATGTGCGATCCATTGGACTCGCGTCCCGCCCTGCCGCGCGGCGCCGAGCGCGGCGCCCAGCTTAGGGAGCCACTGCTGCATCTCGACGTCAAGCTGCCAGGGCGGATTGATGAGCAGCAGTCCTGAACCGTTGAGGCCGACGCGGGCATCGCGCGGGTGGAGCCACAGCTCGGCCACCAGCGCCGGCACGCTCAGGCGCGCGGCGAGGCCGGTCAGCCACGGCGCCAGTCCAGCCTCGTCCTTGATCGGATACCACAGGGCGATCACCGCGTTGGCAAGGCGCTGCAGTGCGCTGTCGATCGCGGCGATGGCGCGCAGCAGATCGTCGCCCTGCTCCTCGTAGGGCGGATCGATGAACAGCAGCGCGCGCCGTTCCGTAGGGGGGAAGTGTGAGGCGAGGCCCCGGTAGCCGTCCGCGCATTCGCAGCGCATGCGCGGAAAGGGCTGCAGCGCGCGCTCCAGCGCGCGGCACTCGGCGGCCTGGATCTCGAAGCACCAGCCCCGATCCTGCGGCCGCAAGGCCTGCGCGGCCAGGAGGGGCGAGCCCGGGTAATGCGCCGATTGCTCCGGCGAGTGGGCCCGCAACTGCTCGATGGCGGCGAGGTAGGCGCTGATCTGCGGGCTTGCGGCAGGCACCTCTGACAGTACGCCGACGCCGTGGCGCGCCTCGGCGCCCTGGTGCGTGGCCGCACTGCCCAGATCGTAGAGTCCGCGCCCGGAGTGGGTCTCGAGGTAGAGAAATCCCTTGTCCTTGCGCTGCAGGGCCGCGATCACTGACAGCAGCGTGACGTGCTTGTGCACGTCGGCAAAGTTTCCCGCATGAAAGCCGTGACGATACTTCACGTCCGTGCCCGGAGGCGCCCGCGCGCCAGTGCTTGAGGCCCTAAGGGTGCCTGGTGCTGGTTTTTGTTGCCGGCGCCTTTTTCCTGGCCGCGGCCGGCTTGATCCGCCGGGCCCGCGCGCCGCTCGCCGCGCTCGTCGCGCTGATGGCCTTCCGGGTCTTGCGGGCCGGCGTCTTGGCCGGCGTCGGAGCGGCACGTGTTGAAGCGGCGGCCGTTGCAGCGGCGGGTGCTGCAGCAGCGGCCTCTCCCGCCGGCGCCGCAGTGGCTGCCGCCTTTGCCGGCAGGCGCCGTCCGAAGCGGCCGCGCGCATTCTTCGCCGGCGCTGCGGCCAGCAAGGCCTGGCATTCCTCGAGCGTGAGGGTCTTCGGGTCGCGATCCTTGGGCACGCGCGCATTCTTCGCGCCGTCCGTGGTGTAGGGGCCGTAGCGGCCATTGAGGACCTGGACCTTCGCCTCGGCGAAATTCTGGATGATGCGATTCGCATCGGCGATCAGCTTGGCCTGGATCACCTCGAGCGCGCGCTCGAGCGTGATGGTGTAGGGATCGTCATCCTTCAGCGAGACGTACTTGGCGCCATATTTCACGTAGGGGCCGAAGCGGCCGATCGCCGTGAGCACGGTCTCGCCGGTGGCCGTCGTACCGAGCGTGCGCGGCAGCTTGAACAGCTCGAAGGCGTCGGCGAGCTGGATGGTGTCCATCTTCTGGCCGGGGCGGAGCCCTGCAAAGCGCGGCTTTTCCGCATCATCCTTGGTGCCGATCTGCACGAAAGGGCCGAAGCGCCCCATCCGTACTGTGACCGGCTTGCCGCTCACCGGATCGCGGCCGAGTTCGCGCGCCTGCGCGACCTGCTCGCGGGTCACGGTCTTCTCGATCAGCTCGACCTGGTCGATAAAGGGCTTCCAGAATTTCACCAGCGGCGTCAGCCAGGACTCCTCGCCCCGTGCCACGGCGTCCAGCTCGTCTTCCATGCCGGCGGTGAAGCCGTATTCCACGTAGCGGTGGAAGTGGTCGGTCAGGAACCGGCAGACGATCTTGCCGATGTCGGTGGCCGTGAAGCGCCGGTTGTCGATCTCGACGTATTCGCGGTCGCGCAGCGTGGAAATGATCGAGGCGTAGGTCGAGGGGCGGCCGATGCCATGCTCCTCGAGGGCCTTGACGAGCGAGGCCTCGGTGTAACGCGGTGGCGGCTCGGTGAAATGCTGTTCCGGATGCAGGCCAGCGAGGCGTACGGTGTCGCCCACTTCCATCGGCGGCAGCACATGATCGCCCTCGTCGTCCACGGCATCATCGCGCCCTTCCTGGTACACCGCGATGTAGCCGGCCTTGACCAGCGTCGAGCCGTTGGCGCGCAGCATATGGCGCTGCGGCCCGTCGGCACCGGCCAGCATGTCGACCGCGACCGTGTCGAACACCGCGTGGGCCATCTGGCAGGCGACGGCGCGCTTCCAGATGAGTGTGTACAGCTTGTACTGGTCGCCATCGAGGTAACGCTCGATGTCGGCCGGCACCACCGCGGCGGAAGTCGGTCGCACCGCCTCGTGCGCCTCTTGCGCATTCTTCGACTTGTTGCGGAAGACGCGCACCTCTTCGGTGACCGAATCGCGGCCATAGAGTTTTTCGATCACGGCGCGGATCTCGGTCACGGCCTCCGCGGCCAGCGTCACCGAGTCGGTGCGCATGTAGCTGATGAGTCCGACGCTGCCCTCGCCGATATCGACGCCCTCGTAGAGCTGCTGCGCCACGCGCATGGTGCGCTGCGCCGAGAAACCGAGCTTGCGCGAGGCCTCCTGCTGCAGGGTCGAGGTGGTGAACGGTGGCGAGGGATTGCGTCGCCGCTGCTTGCGGTCGATCTCCAGAACCTTCAGCTGCGCCCCCTCGCCCGCGGCGCTGCGCAGGTCGGCCGCCGCGGCGTGTGCGCCGGCGGCGTTGGTGAAGCTGAACTGCTCGACCTTGCGGCCGGCGAACTCCACCAGCTTGAGCGGAAAGCCCTGGGTGCCGTGCTCGCCCTCCGCGTCGATGGTCCAGTATTCCTGCGCCACGAAGGCGGCGATTTCATCTTCGCGCTCGCAGATCATGCGCAGCGCCGGGCTCTGCACCCGTCCGGCGGACAGGCCGCGCCGCACCTTCTTCCACAGCAGCGGGGAGAGATTGAAGCCCACCAGGTAATCGAGCGCGCGCCGCGCCTGCTGCGCGTTCACCAGGTCGAGCGACAGTTCGCGCGGGTGGGTCACCGCCTCGCGGATCGCATTGCGCGTGATCTCGTGGAACACCACGCGCTGCGTACTCTTGCCCTCGAGCTCGCCGCGTTCGCGCAGGATCTCGTGCAGGTGCCAGGCGATCGCCTCGCCCTCGCGGTCCGGGTCGGTCGCCAGCATGAGCGACGAGGCCTTCTTCAGCGCCCGCGAGATCGCCGCGACGTGCTTCTCGTTGCGTTCGATGAGGCGGTACTGCATGCGGAAGTCATGATCGGGATCGACCGCGCCTTCCTTGGGCACGAGGTCGCGCACGTGCCCGTAGGAGGCGAGCACCTCGAAGTCCCTGCCCAGGTACTTCTTGATCGTGCGCGCCTTGGCCGGCGATTCGACGATGACGAGATGTTCAGCCATGGGCGGAGCTTGCGATTTCCTTAAGGCGCCAAAAACGAAAAACCGCGGACAGGCCGCGGATAGTGACTGCCGCGAGCTTCAGCGCCGCTCAATGCGGGACCTGTTCGGGCAGCGCGTACACCAGGTCTTCCATGCGCTCGCAGGCCGCTTCCTGGCCCGGCTGGCACGACAGCACCATGAGCACCACCCACTTGACCTGTTCCAGGTCCAGTTCTTCCGTATCGAGCGCCAGCAGGCGATCGATCACGATCTCGCGCTGCGTCGCCGAGAGGATGCCGCCGCGCTCGAGCGAGAGCAGCAGGCCCTGGCAGCCGGGGTCCAGCCGCGCCGCTTCCTCGACGGAATAGAGCCGGAAGGCGCGCTCGTTCGCCTTCAGGCCCGGACGTTCCCGCTCGTCGGCGAGCTCGGCCAGCCAATCAAGCGCGCGCTCGACGTTCGCACCGCGAAAGCCGGCAATTTCGAGGTCCCGGGCGATATCGGCGCGTTCGGCGCTCACGGGCAGTTCTTCGAACATGTAGTGATCGAAGACGTACACCAGGATGTCGAATACTGTGTTTTCCATCATACCTGCGGCGATTCAGTGACCCGGGCGTAGCGCCCTCCGGCGTGCAGCGCCACCTTTCCTTCGAGTTCGAGGATCAGCAACATGGACGCCAGATGCGGGCTCGGCAGCGTGGTTCGTTCAACGAGCGTATCGATGCTCTGCGGCTCGAACTCGAGCGCATCTAACAGGATTTCATACTCCTTGTCCAACACGGCGGCCGCCGCAGGGGTGTCGGCGGGTTCTGTAAGATCCTGTTTTGTAAAAGGTATCTTGAGCTCCGAGAGCACATCGGCGGCGGTCTCGACCAGCCTGGCGCCCTCGCGCAGCAGTTCATGGCAGCCGCGCGCCAGCGGATTGTGGATGCTGCCGGGGATCGCAAAGACCTCGCGGCCCTGCGTTCCGGCCAGCCGCGCGGTGATCAGCGAGCCGCTGTGGCGCGCCGCCTCGACCACCAGCGTGCCCAGGGACAGGCCGCTGATCAGTCTGTTGCGGCGCGGGAAATTGCTGCGCAACGGGGCCGTGCCGGGTGGGAACTCCGTCAGCAGCGCCCCGCCCTGCGCCACGATGCGATCGGCCAGGCCGGTGTTTTCCGGCGGGTACAGCTGGTCGAGCCCGGAGCCGAGCACCGCGATGGTGCGGCCGCCGCCCACCAGGGCCCCGGCGTGCGCTGCCGCGTCGATGCCGAGGGCGAGCCCGCTGGTGATCGTGAGTCCCGCGCGGGCGAGGAAGGCGGCAAAGTCGCGCGCCGTGCGCGCTCCCGACGCCGTCGGGCTGCGGCTGCCGACGATGGCGAGCTGCATGGAAGAGAGTAGCGCCGCATCGCCCCGCACGTAGAGCGCCACGGGCGCTGCAGCAATCTGCGCGAGCAGCGGTGGATAGCGCTCGGAGTCGCAGCCGAGCAGCGTGACGGCGGCGCGCTCGAGCCAGCGGCGGTCCGCCTCGAGGACCCGCATCTCCGGGTGCGCGAGCCAGGCGGCCGCGCCGGCGGGAATCCCCCTTGAGCTCAGCTCGGCCGCCTCCCGGCCGACGAGTTGCGGCGGCGCCGCGAGCGCTCCGGCCGCACGCAGGTGATCAAGGTGCAGACCCGGCGCACGCGCCAGGGCGAGCCAGCGATCGACATCGTCCATCATGCGCGGACAGCATAAAGCAAAGAGCCGGCGTCACCGCCGGCTCTTTATGGTGGATGGCGGGAGATTCAGGGCGTGACGACGCGGTCGCCGATGGCCAGCGGCATCGTCTCGGCCGCCACGAGCGCGAAGCTCACGCGCTCGTACACGCGAAACACCAGCAGGGTGCCGGCGGCTTCGGCAGGCAGCGCGACGCTGCCAAAATGCAGGCAGGTGGGCTCGCCCTCGATGCGCGCGCAACGGTCACGCACGCTCTTGGCGGACTCATTGACGCGCAGCACGTGGCCGGGCTCCAGCCCGTTGGTGCTGCCGCGATTGATGGCGACCACCTGGTACTGGCCGGCCAGCAGCACGCCATTCACGACGGCGAGGATGCGGCCGTGCACGGCCACCGTCGGCGGGTGCGGCACGATATCGGTGACGCTGCCACCGGATTCCGGCACCAGTACGTCGCCGGCCAGGACCTCGCGCGCCGATTCATTGATGCGCGCGCGCGCCGGATTGCCCGCCAGCGTCACCTGCGCCGCGCCCGCGTAGTTGGCGAGGTAGCCGAGCGTCCCGCCGCCGTCCGGATCCTTGAGGCGTTCGCCCACGTGCATGACGCTGTAGCGCTCGCCTTCCGCGGCGCGGAGCTTGTTCACATAGACATCGTTGCCGGCGCCGGCAATCAAGTGCTTGTCACGGAGCGACAGCACGTAGGGGGCGGCCTTGACCTGCTCATTCGTGATCACGCCGGGGCGCGAGAGGAAGGCCGCGATGGCGCTGTAGGGAATGCTGGCGATCGGCGCTTCCAGTTCCGAGCTGCGCAGGAGCGGTTCGAGCCGCGTGGCGCTGCCCTTGCCGTGCGTCACCACCAGCTGGGTGGCGCCATTCGTGCCCTGGGCGAGGCGCAGCGTGTCGCCGGGGTAGATGCGATGCGGATTGGCGACTTCGGGATTGAGGTACCAGATTTCCGGCCACAGCCACGGATCCTTCAGGAACATGCGCGCGAGGCCCCACAGGGTATCGCCGCGCTGCACGACATAGCTCTTGGGCGCCGTCGCGCTGAGGGCCTGCGAGGCATCCGGCATGACGGGCGTGGTCTCGGGCTCGGCGCTGACATCCGGCAGATTCGAGGTCACGGTCTGGGGTTCGGCGCTGCTCGTCGTTTCCGGGGCGCTCGCCTGCGCAGTCAGCGGGGCGGCCGGTTCGGCGGATTGATGACGCCCGAACAGCGAACAGCCGCTCAGGGCCAGTAAAGCTGACAGCCCGGCGCACCATGGGAATGCCCGGCGAAAGCTCGAAGTCTGATGGACGAACATCCCTCACTCCTAGCGGGGCCGAGGTGGGGTGGCCAGCCCAAGCTGTTATAAACTTAATCGCCACCAAACGCACATGCTCCCGTGCGGAGTTTGTGCGCTGGATCACATGGGTGCAAGTCTACAGGGGCCGAATAAAGCCGCTATGGCGCAACTGACGATACTGGAGTTTCCCGACCCTCGGCTGCGTACCCGCGCCGTTCCGGTCGAGCTGTTCGACGCCACGCTCGGACGGCTCATCGATGACATGCTCGAAACCATGTACGCCGCGCCGGGCATCGGCCTGGCGGCGACCCAGGTCAACGTGCATCAGCGGCTCCTGGTGATCGACGTCAGCGAGCAGCGCGATGCACCGCAGGTGCTGATCAATCCGCAGATCCTCGCGCGCGAAGGTGTGGCGCAGAGCGAGGAGGGGTGTCTGTCGGTGCCGCAGATCTACGAGCGCGTGGAGCGCGCGGCGCGCGTGCGGGTGCGTGCCCAGGACCGCCACGGCGAATTCTTCGAGCGCGACTACGACGAGCTGCTGGCGGTGTGCGTGCAGCACGAAATGGATCATCTCGAGGGCAAGCTGTTCGTGGACTACCTGTCCAGCCTGAAGCGCGAGCGCATCCGCCGCCGGCTCGAAAAGGAGCGGCGCGAACGGGGTGATGCACCCCGAAGGGCGCCGGCCGCCGGCGCCCGGCACGGCAAAGCGATCTGAAGCGCAGGGCTCATGCTGCGAATCGCTTTTGCCGGCACGCCGGAATTCGCGCTGCCGGCGCTCGAGGCGCTGGCGGCATCGACACACTCCCTGGTCGGCGTGCTCACGCAGCCCGATCGGCCCGCCGGCCGTGGGCGCGCCCTGCGTGCGAGCGCCGTCAAGCAGCGCGCCCTCGAGCTCCAGGTGCCCGTGGCACAGCCGGCGCGGCTGGCGAGCGAGGCGGAGCGCGCCGAGCTCGCGGCCTGGCGGCCGGACCTGCTGGTGGTGGTGGCCTACGGCCTGCTGCTGCCGCCCGCGGTGCTGGCGCTCCCCCGGCTGGGCGCCGTCAATGTCCACGCTTCTCTCCTGCCGCGCTGGCGCGGCGCGGCGCCGATCCAGCGCGCACTGCTCGCCGGCGATGCGCGCAGTGGCGTGACCATCATGCAGCTCGACGCCGGTCTCGATACCGGGCCGATTCTCGCGCAGCGGGAACTGCCGATCCCGCCCGGCATGACCAGCGCGCTGCTGCACGAGCAACTGGCCAGGATCGGCGCACCACTGCTGCTCGAGGTGATCGAGGCACTGGCGGCGGGCCAGGCGCGGCCGCGCGCGCAGCCGCAGGAGGGCGTGAGCTATGCGCCCAAGATCGGCCGGGCTGAGGCCCGCATCGACTGGGCCCTGCCCGCCGTGCACATTGCGCGGCAGGTGTGCGCCTGCAACCCGCGCCCGGTCGCGCAGACGCTGCTCGCCGGCGTCCAGCTGCGGGTCTGGATGGCGCACGCGCAGAATCAGTCCGCGGCGCTCCATGAACCGCCCGGCACGGTCCTCGGACTTGAGAGCGGGAGTTTGCTGGTCGCCTGCGGCGAGGGGGTGTTGGCGATCGAGTCCCTGCAGAGCGCCGGCCGACGGGTGCTGGGCGCCAGCGATTTCGCTCACGGGCATGAGCTGACCGGGCTGATGCTCGGGTGAGCGCGCGCCCGCGAGCCCCCGCTCGAAGAGCGCCGGGCCAGGCGGCGAAGGTGCTCAGCGGCGCGGCCCGCGTGCTCGGCGCGGTGCTTGAGGAAGGCGCCAGTGCCGATGCCGCGCTGGCCGTGCCGATGGACGAAGCGCTGCGCGCGCCGGTCCGTGCCGTGGCCCTGGGCTCGGCGCGCTGGTGTCTGCGGCTGATGCCGGCGGTCCTGCCACTGCTGTCCCGGCCCGGACAGCGCGCCGACCCGCTGCTGCGCGCCCTGCTCGTCTGCGCGGTGCACCAGCTCGAGTATTCCAGCCACGCGGCCGCGACGACCGTGGCGGCGGCGGTCGACGCCGCGCGGCTCCTCGGCCTCGCCAAGGCCGCAGGGCTGGTCAACGCGGTCTTGCGTCGTTATCTCGCCGAGCGCCCGGCGCGGCTGGCCGAGGTCGATCGCGACCTGGCGAAGCGCCATGCGCACCCGGAGTGGCTGGTCGAGGAACTCCGTTCTGCCTGGCCCGCCGAGCTGGAGCCGATGCTCGCGGCCAACAATGCGCATCCACCCCTGTGCCTGCGTGTGGACCTGAGCCGCACCACCCGAGCGGCCTATCTGCAGGAGCTGGCGGTGGCCGGGATGGCCGGGGAAGCCATCGGCGGGATCGCTACGGCCGTCACGCTCGATGCGCCGGTGCCGGTCACGCAGCTGCCGGGCTTCGAGGCCGGACGCGTCTCCGTGCAGGACTCGAGCGCCCAGCTGGCGGCGATCCTGCTGGCGCCGCGCGCCGGGGAGCGGGTGCTCGATGCCTGCGCGGCGCCGGGCGGCAAGAGCGGGGCGCTGCTCGAGCTCGCCGGCGGGGAGCTGGCGCTCACCGCACTCGACAGCGACGGCGCGCGCCTGCGGCGCGTCGCCGAGAATCTCCGCCGTCTCGGGCGCGAGGCGCAACTGGTGCAGGCCGACCTGCGCGCCGCGCCGGACTGGTGGGATGGGCAGCCCTTCGATGCCATCCTGCTCGACGCGCCCTGTTCGGGCACAGGCGTGATCCGCCGGCATCCGGACATCAAGTTGCTGCGCCGGGGGAGCGACACGGCGGCCTTCGCCGCCACCCAGCTCGCCCTGCTGAAGGCCTGCTGGCCGCTGTTGCGGGAAGGCGGGCGCCTGCTCTACGCCACCTGCTCGGTGCTGCCGGCGGAGAACAGCGCCGTGATCGGCGCCTTCCTGGCCGCCGAGCCTGCGGCGCGGGAGCTCGAGCTGGTGCTGCCGGCGGGCCTGGTCCCACCGCTCCACGACGGCCGGCCGGGCTGGCAGCGCCTGCCGGGGGCGGGCGGTGACGGCTTCTATTATGCTTGCCTGACACGCTAGGGGGCCTTAGCTTCGAGCCATGCATCCGGCGACCACAGTGATCCGGCTGGCGCTGCTTGCGCTGACCGTGGTGCCCGGCGCGCGCGCCGACGACCCGCTCGACGGGGCCCTCGAGATCCGCTCGGCCTACGCCGTGCCGAGCCACGGCGTGGTCGTGCTCACGGCACGCATTCTCTATCCGCAGAACGAGCAGCTCAGCGCCTCGCTCAAGGAGGGCATCACGCTGAGTTTCGATCTCGAGTGCGTCGTCAGCCGCCACCGCCACCTGTGGTTCGACGCCGTGGCGGCCGATCTGGTGCGCCGGCGCGAGCTGTCCTACCACGTGGTGACCGACCGCTACGTGCTGCGCGACACGGACGGCGGCGCGCAGGAATTCTTCCCGACGCTGGCGGCGGCGCTCCTGAACCTCGGGCAGGTCGAGGAATGGCCGGTGGCCGTGGATTCGCAGCTGCGCAGCGATGAACAATGGCAGATCGCGCTGCGTGCCGGCGTGCGCCGCGGTCACATGCCCGACGCCCTGCGCATGCTGATGTTCTGGTCCGACGCCTGGCATCGCACGAGCGACTGGTACACATGGACCCTCGTACGCTGAAGCGCTGGGGCCTGCGGGCCCTCATCCTGCTCGCCATCGGCGCCGGCCTGTGGGCGTTGCTGCTGCTGGCGCACAGCGCGGAGAATTCCGCCGACTTCAATCGCCGCCAGCCCTGGATCCTGCTGCTCAACAGCGGCGCGGTGATCGCCCTGGGCGTGCTGCTGGCGCGCAAGCTGTGGAAGCTGTACCGCGACTTCCAGGATCACGTGCCCGGTTCGCGCCTGACGGTGCGCACCGTCGTCATGTTCGGTTCGCTGGTGGTGGTGCCGTTACTGGTGGTGTACCTGTTTGCACTCGAGTTCCTGAGCTACGGGATCGACAGCTGGTTCCGGGGCGAGACCCGGCAGGGACTCAATGACGCGCTGGAGCTGTCGCGCTCGGCCCTCGACCTGCGCCTGCACGAGCAGTCGCGCCGCACCGAGAATTTTGCACGCGTGATCGGAGGCCTCAGCGGGACCGAGCTGGCGGTGCGCCTCGATGCCGAACGGCGCGAGACGCAGGCCGCGGACGTCACGGTCTACGAGCGCAGCGGCCGCGCGATCGCCGTCAGCAGCCGCGCCAGCTCGCTCCTGCCCGCCGCACCGTCGGCCGAACTGCTGCTGCAGATCGCCGCGGGACGCAGCTATTTCAGCCTGCAGCCCTCCGGGGCGGGTCTGGCCCGGATCGTCACCGCCGCGCCCCTCGGGCGCGTGCAGAATGTCCCCGCCGGGCGCTTCGTGCTCATCGACTATGAAGTGCCCGCGGATCTCTCGGGTCTCGCCGACGCCGTCCAGGACGCCTACCTCAACTACGGTGACCTGTCGGCCAGCCGCCAGCCGCTGAAGATCAATTTCATGCTGACGCTCACTCTGGTGCTGCTCATCACCATGCTGGCGGCGGTGTACGGTGCGGTCTGGTCGGCGCAGCGCCTGACCCGGCCGGTGAAGGACCTGATCGCCGGCACCCGTGCGGTGGGCAAGGGGGATTTCGGCACCCGCCTGCAATTGCCTTCGCGCGACGAGATGGGCTTCCTGGTGCACTCCTTCAACGATATGACCAAGCGCCTGCGGCGCACCAGCGAGGAGGCGGCGATCAGCCGCCAGGCGGTGGAGCGCGAGCGCGAGCGCCTGGCGGTGATTCTCTCGCGGCTGTCCAGCGGCGTGCTGGTCATCGACGCCGCGCTCCGGCTGCGCAGCGCCAACCAGTCGGCGGGGGCCATCCTCGGCTGTGATTTCACGGCGGCGAAGGAGCTGCCGCCGGCGACCGATGCGGGCGGAGCGACGCTGCTGGGCGGGTTCGTCACTGCGCTGCGCGCCCGGCTGGCCGCGGGCGAACGCGAATGGCGCGAGCAGCTGAGCTTGCGGGATGAGGCCGGACCGCGCGTGCTGTTGTGGGCCTGCACGCCGCTCCCGGATGAGGGTGAGAACACCGGCCTGGTGATTGTTTTCGAGGACATCACGGCGCTGCTGAACGCGCAGCGAAATGCCGCCTGGGGCGAGGTCGCCCGCCGCCTGGCGCACGAGATCAAGAATCCGCTGACCCCGATCCAGCTGTCCGCCGAGCAGCTGCGGCGCAAGCTCCTCGGCGGCCTGGACACCGAGGACGGCCGGCTGCTGGAACGCGCGACCCGCACCATCGTGCAGCAGGTCGATGCGATGAAGCAGATGGTCAATGCCTTCGGCGACTACGCCCGCACCCCGGAAATGCAGCTGGCCCACTTCAGCCTTAACCAGCTGGTCGGCGAGGTCGTCGAGCTGTACCGGTTGCAGGACCCCGCGCTGCTCATCAGCCTGGATCTCGACCCGGAACTGCCCGAGATCGAAGCCGACCGCGGCCGGGTGCGGCAGATCCTGGCCAACCTGCTCAGCAATGGAATCGAGGTGCTGGCCGGCGCCAGCGGCGGGGCGATCACGGTGCGCACCCGCTGGCTTAAGCAGGGCAAGCCCGCGCAGGCGGAAATCACGGTCAGTGACAACGGCCCCGGCTTCCGCGAGGATATCCTCCGCAGGGCGTTCGAACCTTATGTCACGAGCAAGGCGCGCGGTACCGGCCTGGGGCTGGCGATCGTGCAGCGTATTGTCGAGGAACACGGGGGCAGGATTACGGCTGAGAACCTGGCGGGGGGCGGCGCGCGAGTGCGTGTGCTGCTGCCCGCCGCAGTCGACAGGCGCACGGAGTTGCGGAGGGAGCGAGCATGAGTGCCAGCCGGATTCTTGTCGTTGACGACGAAGCGGACATTCGCAGACTGCTGCAGGAAATCCTCAGCGAGGAGGGGCACGACGTCGACGTGGCCGCCGATGCGGTGCAGGCGCGCGCCGCGCGCGCGCGCAGCGCCCCCGACCTGGTGCTGCTCGACATCTGGATGCCCGATACCGACGGCATCACGCTGCTGCGCGAGTGGTCGGGCGATGCGCGCCATGATTGCCCGGTGGTCATGATGTCCGGACACGGCACGGTCGAGACCGCGGTCGAGGCCACCCGCCTCGGCGCCTTTGACTTCATCGAGAAGCCCCTGTCGCTCGCCAAGCTCCTGCCGACCGTCAAGCGCGCGCTCGATGCGCGGCGCACGCGCCAGTCCGGCGGCTTCATCAGCGCGCGTACGACCGCGCCCCTGCAGGGCCGCAGCCGCATCGCCCAGCAGCTGCGCGCCGAACTGCTGCGGCTCGCCGCCTTTCCGGCGCCGCTCCTGCTGATCGCCGAGCCCGGTAGTGAGACTGAGGCACTCGCGCGCTTCGTGCACCAGTCCGGTCCGCGCGCCGCGGGCCCCTTCCTCACCTGGAACGCGCGCGCGCTGCAGGCGGACCTGGCCGCCGCCGCGCTGCTCGGAGGCCGGGGACAACCTGGGCTCATCGACCAGGCCAATGGCGGCACCCTTTATATCGGTGATGTCGAGGAACTGCCCGAGGGCGTGCGCGGACTGCTGGCCGGGATCCTGGAGACCGGCGGCGTCATGCGCGGCAGCGCGGCGCAACCGGTCAAGTGCGACGTGCGCTTCATTGCCACCGCATTGCCGGGCGTCGAGGGCCGCGCCGGCGGCGCGACCCTGGGCCGCGACCTGTACGCGCAGCTCGCGGTGCTGCCGCTGCGCGTACCGCCGCTCCGCGAGTACGCCGAAGACGTGCCGGAGCTGCTGCGCCAGTGCGTCGATCAGCTGACCGCCGGCGAAAAGCTGCAGTTCCGCCGTTGCAGCGTCGCCGCCCAGAACCGGTTGCGAAATTACCCCTGGCCCGACAATCTGCGCGAGCTGCGCAATCTCCTGCGCCGGCTGATGCTGCGCGGCGGGAGTGAGGAAATTTCACTCGAGGAGGTCGAGGGCGAGCTCGCGGCGCAGGCGCCGATAGACGCGCCACTGGTCAAGCAGGACCTGCTGGCGCTGCCGATGCGCGAAGCGCGCGAGCACTTCGAGCGCGCCTACCTGCAGCAGCAGCTGCAGCTGTGCGGCGGCAAGGTCGGGCTGCTCGCCAAGCGCGTCGGCATGGAGCGCACCCACCTGTACCGCAAGCTCCGCTCACTGGGCATCGAGATCAGCCACGGCGCCGAGGACTGAGCGGGGGCGACCCCAAGTGACGCAGCCAGGGTTGGCCAGCAGGCGGTCGGGAACCGCGTCGGCTTGAGTTCGTAGGTCTCAAAGGGGCTCAGAGTGGCCAATTCGGGCGCTGCAATGCCCGCCTGAGAGCCCACACTCTGCACGGGCAGGAACGGGTCGTATTCCGAAGCTTACCTGTAGCATCGCCGCGGCGTGCAGGCCCACAACAGCAGGCGCGGGACCGGGCTGCCGGTGAGCGAGCGGCCACAAGGCAGTCCTTCTGCGGGGAAAATCACGGTCCGACAGCCCTCATTCACTGATAGGGAGGCACCGGGGAAAGCCGGAACAATTTTTCTCCAGTTGGGAACGCGACGATTCAACTATTACGAGTATGAGCGGTGAACAATGGACGGACGTGTGGCATTGATTACGGGCGGTGGAAGGGGAATCGGGCGCGAGGCGGCGCTGCTGCTGTCGGCAGCCGGGGCGCGTGTGATGGTCGTGTCACGCAGCGCGACAGAACTGGCAGCCGTTGGCCTCGAATACATTGTGGCCGATCTTGGCACTGACGAGGGTTGCGCTCTAGCCGTTACCGGGACCGAGCGACGACTGGGGCCGATCGATGTGTTGGTCGTGAACCATGGCATCGGCTCTGCCCACGAACGGCTGGTGTGGGAGCAGGATCCCGAGGTCTGGCGCGAGACGATGCGCATAAATCTCGACGGTCCTTTCGAGCTCGCGCGCCTGACCGTAGGCGGTATGTGCAAGCGCGGTTTCGGCCGGCTCGTATTCACAAGTTCGACGGCCGGCGAAAAAGCAGAACGCTCCGGCAGCGCGTACACCGCCTCCAAACATGGGGTTATCGGGCTCGCACGGGCGGTTGCCCAGGACGCCGGGCCGTTCGGAGTCACATCAAATGCCGTGCTGCCCGGCTGGGTGCGAACGGCAATGGCGGAGCGCTCGGCGAAGACGGAAGCCGAACGGCGCGGGGTCAGCGTGGATCAGGTGTGGCGCGAGCGAGCCGCCCTCTACCCGCAAAACCGCGTTCTGGATCCGCGCGAGGTCGCACATGTAATCGCGTTCCTGTGCAGCGACGCTGCCGGGGGTATAAATGGCGAGGCGATCACGGTGGCTCTCGGCGGCATCTGGTAGGCGGTCGTGGCGGCTTGCAGCGAGCGGACGGACTGACCGCACTCGGATTCGAGATCAGCCACGGCGCCGAGGACTGAGCGTCTCGCGATACTGGAACACCGCCTCGAGCGGTTGCGCGAATACCGCGGCGATCCGAAACGCGACTTCGAGGGAGGGTGAATACTTTCCCAGTTCGATCGCATTCACGGTCTGGCGTGTCACGCCGATGCGCTCCGCCAGCGCCTGCTGCGTCATTTCCTGGTGCTCGAAGCGCAGCCGCCGGATCTGATTGCTGATGGGGCTGGCGCTCACCTCAGGCGCCACGACGGTAGTGGTACAGCTGCGAGCCGTAGCGGGTCAGCTCCGCCAGCCAGATGGCCAACAGGACGCAGTGCGCCAGCAACCAGGTGCTCGCGCCCATGTGGATCGTGCCGACGGACAGGAACGCGCCCACCAGGAGCACGAAAAAGGCGGGGCGCGTCGAGCGCAGTTCGATCAATCGTTCCCGCTCATCGATCGGCGTCTGCGCTTCGTGCGGCGAGCGGAAGGCGATGACCGCGTGGGTGATGATCTCCAGGACCACGATCGCGACCACCAGCAGCACGAACAGCTGCAGGTAATTGGTGTGCGGACGTGTCGGATCGAGCATGTGCGCGGCCACCTCGCCGAAGTAAATCCCGAAGGCGAGGAGCAGGACAAAAGTGATCCAGGCGCTCTTTTCCCGAAATGACATGATTCCCACCCCGTGAAGTACGGCTGGCTATACATAGAGTATAGAAAACTATACATCATGTCAAGAAAAACAGACAAGCCCAGCCGGCGTGCACTCCAATTGGTGCCGACCCGGACCCTGCCGCCCGCTGGCAGGCCACAGCAATCGATGTCAGCATGGACTGACAGCCGGCTCGGGCGTCCCACAGCAACTACAACCGGCGCGCCGCGCAGGCATTAGGGGTACAGGTCTCATGGTGTTCAACACACTCACGTTTGCAGTGTTCTTCGCGATTGTGCTCGCGCTGCATTCCCTGCCTCTGCCCTGGCGCACGCGCAAACGCAACCTGCTGCTCGCGAGCTACGTGTTCTACGCCGCCTGGAATCCGCCGTTCATCATCCTGCTGTGGGTCTCGACCGTGGTCGACTGGTTCGCCGCCCAGGCGCTGGTGCGGGCCGAGGGTGCGGCGAAGCGGCGCGCCTGGATGCTGCTGTCGGTGGTTGCGAACCTCGGCATGCTGCTGTACTTCAAGTACGGCACCTTCCTGCTCCACAACTTTGCCGCCCTGATGGCCGCACTTGGCATCGATTACCGCCCGCCCGCGTTCGACATCGTGCTGCCGGTCGGCATTTCCTTCTACACCTTCGCGACAATGTCCTACACCCTCGATGTCTATTTGCGCCGCGCCCTGCCGGCACGCAATTTCCTGGACTACGCGCTGTTCGTGACCTTCTTCCCGCACCTGGTGGCCGGACCCATCATGCGGCCCACCGAGCTCGTGCCCCAGTTCGAGCAGGAGCGGCGCGCCAGCGCCCAGCAGTTGCGCTTTGGCCTGGCGCTGATGACGCTCGGCCTGTTCCAGAAGGTCGTTCTGGCCGACACTTTCCTTTCCAACGCGGCTGAGCGGGTTTACGACGCCACCGGCGCGCCCGGCGCCATGGATGCCTGGGCGGGCACGCTGGCCTTCAGCGGGCAGATATTCTGCGACTTCGCCGGCTACTCCACGACCGCCATCGGCGCGGCCCTGTGCCTCGGTTTCGCCATGCCCGACAATTTTCGCTTTCCCTACGCCGCGGTCGGCTTCTCAGACTTCTGGCGTCGCTGGCACATCACGCTGTCTTCCTGGCTGCGGGACTACCTGTACATTCCGCTGGGCGGTAATCGCCATGGGCCGGCGCGCACTTATATGGCGCTCATGGGAACGATGCTGCTGGGCGGACTGTGGCACGGTGCGAACTGGACCTTCGTGGTCTGGGGTGGTTTGCACGGGCTGTACCTCTCGGCCGAGCGGGTTCTGCGCGGGCGTTTCGCAGGATACCGGCCCGGAGCCCTGGCGACGATCGGGCTCGGCCTGTTGACGTGGATGCTCGTCAATGTGACCTGGGTATTTTTCCGGGCCAAGAGTTTCGGCACGGCCTGGCAGGTGCTGCGCGGCATGTCAGGACAGAATGGCGCGGCCAAGCCGATCCTCGACACGGTATTTCTCGTCGTGGTGCCACTGGTCGTGACCGGCATCGTTGTCAGCCACTGGCTGATGCGCAAGCGGACCCTCGAGTCGGTGCTGGCACGGGCGCATCCGGCACTGGTTGCCGTGACATGGGGCCTCATGATCTTCGTCATCGTCATTTCTCAGGGCGCGGGCAATGCCTTCATCTACTTCCAGTTCTAGCCACGGCGGCGTGCCGGGACCGCTGGCCACGCGGCTGACCGCGGCCGACCGTCCGGGCGTCGCGCAGCCGGTGCCGGAGCGCCCCGTTCCGGACCTGCCCTGGGGGAAAATGCTGCTCGCGGCCGCAGCACTCGCGCTCCTGCTTGGCAGCGGATGGGAATGGTACTGGCGCGACTACGGCGTACGTCCCAGCTATCGCGATGACAACGCGCTGTGGGCCATTCAGCGCCGGCAGGTCGACACCACCGGGCAGGATGCCACGGTCTTCGTCGGCGCCTCGCGGATCTTCTTCGACGCGCAGCTGCCGGTGTGGGAGCGCCTTTCGGGGCGGCGGCCGATCCAGCTGGCGATCGTCGGCACCTCGCCTCTGTTCGCGCTCGAGGATCTCGCCGACGACCGGAATTTCCACGGGCGCGTGCTTGTGGGCGTCGCGCCCGAATTATTTTTCTCCGGCTACGAGTTTCGCAAGGGGTGGCTCACGTACCTGCGGAAGCAGTCGCCCTCGGATCGCGTCGGCAAGTGGCTCTCGATGCACCTCGTCGAACCGTATTTCGCCTTTTACGATCCCGACTTTGCGCTGTTCCCGGTGATCAAGCGGCAAGCCTGGCCGCTGCGCGCCGGCCGCCAGGCTTCCACGGACGTGCGCAAGCTCAGTCAGACGGAAGCCGACCGCAACAACCGCATGTGGAGCAAGCTGGAGTTCGATCCGCAGTACCGTGCGCTGGCGCGAAAAATCTGGGAGGAGGATTTTCACCCTCCGCCTCCCACGCCGGCCGAAGCGGCCGACAACCAGCGTACGCTCGATACCCAGATCGCACGCGCCGTGGCGGCGGTCGCGAAGCTGCGCGCGCGCGGCGTACCGGTACTGTTCCTGCGCGAGCCGAGCACGGGCGAATATCTGGCCTACGAGCAGCGCAGCTTCCCGCGCGCCTCGACCTGGGACGTGCTGCTGGCCAAGACCGGCGCGCCGGGCATCTACTATCAGGACTATCCGCAACTGCAGGGATATTACCTGCCCGAGTGGTCGCACATGACGGGGGTGGAAGCGGATCGATTCACCATCGCGCTCTACGCTCTGGTCGATCGCCAGTTCGGCCGTCCGCTGGGTGTGCGCTGGTAGCCGGCCTAATCCTCGACCCGGATCACGAGCGAGACGATTTCGGCGGCCTGCAGCTGCTGGCGCACGCGATTGAGCAGCACGAGATCCTTGATGGGGCCGATCCGGATGCGGTACCAGACGTCCGCGTCGAGCGCCACGCGCTGCACGTTGGCGCTGATGTTCTGGCGCGCGAGCTGCGCCTGCACGCGCGCCGCGTCGGCGGCGTTGCGATAGGAGCCCGCCTGCAGGAAATAGGTGCCGGGGCGTTCGATGCGCGCGGCCGCATCGACGTGGGCGCCATGCTCCTTCTCCGGCACCACCACCTCGAACTTCGGCAGCCGGTCGTAGAAATCATAGCTCCCGTAGGCGCTATCGGCGCCCTCGGCACTGTCGCGCGCGGCGTCTGCCCCACCCGCTCCGTTGACCCCGGCCCGGTCCGCCGCCCGCGGCGGCACATGCTGCGGCGTCGGCACCGGGTCCACCGCCCCCTGGCCGGCGCGGCGATCGCTCACGTAGACGATGAGCGCGACCAGCAGGCCGGTGGCCAGCCCGAGGCCCAGGTCGCGCAGCCGCTCCAGGCCCAGGCCGCCGCGGCGTACGGTCTTGTAGTCACGCGCGGTGAGCCGGCGATTGCTCACATGCTTTCGGGCGCGCTGGCGCCGAGCAATCCGAGTCCGTTGCGCAGCACCTGCTGCGTGGCCAGCGCGAGGGCCAGGCGCGCGTTGCGCGTGGCACCGTCCTCGACGATGAACTGCGCGGCGTTGTACCAGGTGTGGAAGGCCTGGGCGAGATCGCGCAGGAAGTGCACCAGCAGGTGCGGTGCGCGATTCGCTGCGGCCTGCGCGATCAGTTCCGGATAGCGGCTAATGGCGGTGAGCACGGCGGCCTCGTGCGGGCCGTCGAGCCGCCCCAGCTGGGCCAGGGCCACGGCCGGCTCGTACTGCAGGCCGCGCGCGGCGAGCTGCTTCATGACGCTGGCGACACGGGCGTGCGCGTACTGCAGGTAGTAGACCGGGTTGTCATTGCTGCGCGACTTGGCCAGCTCCAGGTCGAAGTCCAGGTGCTGCTCGTGGCTGCGCATCAGGAAGAACAGCCGGCAGGCGTCGTTGCCGACTTCCTCGCGCAGCTGGCGGAGCGTGACGAACTGGCCGTCACGCTTGCCCATCGGCACCTTCTCGCCGCCGCGATACAGGCTGACGAATTGCATCAGGCACACTTCCAGGCAATCGGCCGGCTCGCCCAGCGCCACCAGCCCGGCGCGCATGCGCGCGATGTAGCCGTGATGGTCGGCGCCCCACACGTCGATGAGCAGGGCATGGCCGCGCGCGCGCTTGTCGAGATGGTAGGCGAGATCGGGCGCGAAATAAGTCTGCTGGCCGTTGGCGCGCACCAGCACGCGGTCCTCGTCATCGCCAAAGGCGCTGCTGCGCAGCCACAGCGCCCCATCCTTCTCATAGGTCTGCTGCTGCCGGGCGAGGCGCTCGAGCAGGCGTGTCACCGCGCCGGAGCGCGCCAGCGCCCGCTCGGAGGTCCATTGCTCGAACTCCACGCCGTAGGCGCTGAGATCCTCGCGGATATCGGCCAGCATCGCCGCCAGCGAAAGATCGAGCACCTGCTGGTAGGCGGCCTCGCCGACCAGCTCACGCATGCGCGCGATCAGCGCATCGACGTACAGCTCCTTGTTCCTGCCGGCGGTGGCCTCGGCTTCACCCTCGACGGCATCGGGGGGGAGCCCCGCAAGCACGGTGGCCGCCGGACGCTGCAGTGCCGCGCCGAGCGCCGCCGTCAGCTGCGTGGCGATGCCCTGCACATAGTCGGCGCGGTAGCCATTCACCGGAAAGGGCAGCTCGACGCCGCCGGCCTGCAGGTAGCGCACCCAGACGCTCACGGTGAGGATGTCGACCTGGCGGCCGGCATCGTTGATGTAATACTCGCGATAGACGTTCTGGCCGGTGGCCTGAAGGAGCTTGGCGAGCGTCGCGCCGTAGGTGGCCTGGCGGCCGTGGCCGACGTGCAGCGGTCCGGTGGGATTGGCGGAAACGAATTCGACCAGTACCTTCGCGCCCGCGCCGGCCTGGCCGGTGCCGTAGCGCTCGCCCTGCTCGAATACG
Source organism: Steroidobacteraceae bacterium (assembly GCA_035300345.1). Taxonomy (GTDB): domain Bacteria; phylum Pseudomonadota; class Gammaproteobacteria; order Steroidobacterales; family Steroidobacteraceae; genus FEN-1191. The sequence continues at coordinate 90,678 of DATGVM010000018.1, read as the reverse complement.
CGGCGCAGTGCTTCGCGCTGCGCATCGCCGGCGAGATACAGGTTGATGAATCCTGCGCCCGCCACTTCGGCGCGCGACAGCAGCGGACTGGGCGGGAGCGCCGCGACGATGGCCGCGGCCAGTTCCGCGGGCCTGCGCCCGGCGCTCTTCGCCAGCCGCAGTGCGATATTGCAGGCGAAATCACCGTGCTGCGCATCGCGGGTGCGCTCCACGACGATGGCGGCGCGATCGACGGGCGAGCGCAGCAGACCGCCTTGCAGGCGCTCCAGCGCCTGCGCCAGCAGCTCTTCGAGCTCGGCTTTCAAGGAGCGGCGCCTGGCGGGAATGAGGGCATGGGATGCATCTGCGGCAAAGACTGCAGGGGCGCGCAGTCTACCCAAAAAGCGGCTTTCACTGGATATCCAGCGGATCGACGTCAATCGCCCAGCGCACCCGCCGCGCCCCGGGCAGGCGCTCCACGAGTCCGAGCCAGCCATCGAGGAAGCGCTGCAGTCCGCCGCGCCCGGCATGCTCGACCAGCAGCTGCGCGTGGTGGCGCCCGGCGCGACGGGCCATTGCGGCGCTCACGGGCCCGAGCAGCCGGACCGGCGGCTTCACGCCGGCGCAGTCGCGCGCGGCGCGCAGAAAATCCATCGCGTCGGCGGCGCTGCGCGCCGAGGCGCGCAACAGTGCCAGGCGGCTGAAGGGTGGCCAGCGGGCGGCCTCGCGCTCCGCCAGCGCGCCGGCGGCAAAGGCCTCGTAACCGCCGCTGATGAGGCTCTGCAGCAGTGGGTGTTCGGGGTACTCCGTCTGGATCAGCACCTCCCCGGCGCGCGCCCCTCGGCCCGCGCGGCCCGCCACCTGCACGATGGTCTGCGCCAGGCGCTCGGCGGCGCGAAAATCGGTGCTGAACAGGCCCTGGTCGGCATTGATCACGGCGACCAGCGATACGCCCGGAAAATGATGTCCCTTGGTCACCATCTGCGTGCCGACCAGGATCCGGGCCGAACCGTCGAGCAGCGCGTGCATCACCGCCTCGACGTCCGCCGCGCCGCGCGCCGTGTCGCGATCGAGCCGCAGCAGTGGCGCGTCCGGAAACATCGCGGCGAGCGTTTCGGCGATGCGCTCGGTACCCTGTCCCACCGGCTTGACCGCGAAGCCGCAGCGCCCGCAGCGGGTCGGCAGGGGCTGGGTCGAGCCGCACCAGTGGCAGCGCAGCTGCGCCGCCTCGCGATGCACGGTCAGGCGCGCGTCGCACTCGCTGCAGGGCGCGATCCAGCCGCAGCTCGTGCACAGCAGCGTCGGTGCGTAGCCGCGGCGGTTCAGGTACACCAGCACCTGGCCATCGGCGGCGAGGTGGCGCCCGATGGCCTGCGTCACAGGTCCGGCCAGTCCCTGGTGCACGGCATGCGCGCGCAGATCGATCAGCGCCAGGCGCGGCGCGGCCGCCTGGTCGGCGCGGCGTGGGAGCGGCCATTGCCGGTAGCGGCCGAGCTGCACGTTGTGGAGGGATTCCAGGGCGGGCGTGGCCGAGCCCAGCACCACCGGCACCGCGGCCTGCTGCGCGCGCCGCACCGCCACATCGCGTGCCGAATAGCGGCAGCCGCCTTCCTGCTGCTTGTAGGAACTGTCGTGTTCCTCATCGACGATGATCAGTCCAAGAGCCGGGACCGGGGCGAACACGGCCGAGCGCGTGCCGATCACGACGCGCGCCCGGCCCGAGCGTGCATCGCGCCAGGCGGCCAGCCGTTCCGCATCGCTCAAGGCCGAGTGCAGCACCGCCATGCGCACCGGCAGGCGGGCGTGAAAACGCTCCAGGAGCTGCGGGGTGAGGCCGATCTCCGGCACCAGCACCAGCGCGTTCGCGCCGCGCTCCAGGCAGCGCGCGACGGCGCGCAGGTAGACTTCGGTCTTGCCGCTGCCGGTGACGCCCTGCAGGAGAAACGCGCCGAAGCCACCCGCGGCGGCGTCGATGGACTCGACCGCCAGTGACTGCGCGGCGCTGAGCTCCGGCGCGGCCGCCGCCACGGAGCCCCGCGGCGTCGGCGCGAGGCCCGGCGCCACCGTGGAATCGCCGGCCGCGCGCGCCGTGAACCGGCTCCAGCCGCGCTTCGAGAGGACACGGGCGGCGGGGCGCCAGCCCAGCGCGAGGGCCTCGAGCTCCGTGAGGCTGATGCCCGCGGGGCGGTCCGCGAGCCTCATCAGCAGCTCGCGTTGCCGCGGTGCGCGCCTGGGCTCATCGCCGAGGTTCGCCGCCACTCCGGCGGCGGTGATCTCGAGCCATTGTTCCTGCGCCAACGCGCTTTGCCCGTCGCGCAGCGCCGCGGGGAGGGCCGCGGCGATGACTTCGCCGGGCGGGTGATGGTAATAGGCGGCCGTCCACTGCAGCAGGTCGAGCAGCGCCGCATCGAGCAGCGGCTCGTGATCCAGGAGCGCGGTGATGGCCTTGAGGCGGCTGCCCGGAAGCGGCGAGTCCGGTGCGAGCGCAACAATGACGCCGATGGCGGAACGGGCGCCGAAGGGCACCCGCACCCGGGCGCCCGGCGGCAGGCCCGCTCCAGGCTCGCCGGCGGGCGGCAGGTAATCGAGCAGCGTGCGCAGTGGACAATCCACGGCGACGCGCAGGACCGTAGCGAGGCGGGGCTCAGGCCCGATCACCGGACCCGTCATGTGGATAAGTCTGTGGACGAATTGGCGGCCGCGGAGCCCCTGACGACGGCGGAATCGGCCGCCGGCCTGGGCGCGCTCGGTCAGTCACTTCAAATTTAGTTATGAAAATCATGATATTACAGAGTTCCAGGCCCTGCCGATCGGCAGGCGGTGGCCGCGCCCTCGGGTCCGACCGGTACGGTGGCGTCTAAGTGGATGATTCTGCCGCAAACTCGCTCCGCCCTATTCCTCTGTCAACCGTGCACCCCTGGCCACGTTGATTTTATGAGCCATGAACGCGTTTGCTACATTGCCGGCCGCTACTGCGAATTTCCTTTCGCTAGGGACCACCGATTTGGCGGAATCGACGTCGACCGACACCCGCGCCCTGGATCAGTTCCTCGCCAGCGTTGAGCGCAAGGCGTTCAGGATCGCACAGATCGCGTTGCGTCACGAAGAGGACGCACTCGATGCCGTGCAGGACGCGATGCTGCGGCTGGTGCGCAGTTATGCGCGCCGCCCGCCCGAGCAATGGCCACCGCTGTTCTACCGGATTCTCGAAAATTGCGTCCGCGACCTGCAGCGCCGCCGCGCCGTGCGCGCCCGCGTGATGTCGTGGATCCCTTGGTCCGGCCCGGACGATTCCGCTACGGTGAGCGATCCGCTCGAGCAGCTGGCCGATGCGGCGCCCGGGCCCGCGGCCCAGGCGCAAGCGGACGAAACGATGCAGGCGCTCGAGGCACAGCTGGCCGCGCTTCCGGCGCGCCAGCGGCAGGCTTTCCTGCTGCGCAGTTTCGAGGGCCTGGACGTGGCGGAGACTGCCCGGGCCATGGGCTGTTCCGCGGGCAGCGTCAAGACGCATTATTACCGGGCCGTGCAGACTCTGCGGTCCGCGCTGGGGGAGTTCTGGTCGTGAACGACAGCGGTCCCGAAAACGAGGAGTTCGCGCGCCGCGCGCGCGCGCTGCTCGAAGCGAGCGTCGAATCCTTAAGCGCGCGCACGCGCTCGCGCCTGACCCGGGCGCGTCACGCGGCACTTGCGCCGCGCGGCCCCCTGGCACGCCTGCGCGACGGCACCGGTTACGCCGCCTGGCGCAGCTGGCTGCCGGCGGGCGCGGTGGCCGGAGCGCTGCTGGCCGTGCTGCTGCTGGTCGGGCACTGGCCGGCGAGCGGGATCCAACAGGCCGGCGTCGCGAGCGGGGAGGACCTGGAATTGCTTGCGGACCGAGACGCGCTCGCCCTGGCCCAGGACCAGGCCGCGCCGGAAGGTGAGCTCGACTACGAGTTTTATGACTGGGCGGTGAACACCGAGCAGGACAGCAGCGGCGGATTGGGTTCGTGAAGGCGCCGTGGTACGCCCTGGGCCTGGTTTGCGCTGCTGTCTGCTGGACGCCGGCGGTGAGCGCGGGAGAGAGCGCCGCCGATCCGGAGCTGCTGGAGTATCTCGGATCCCTCGATTCCACAGAAGCGGGCTGGCATGACTACCTGGCCGATCACGGTGTGCAGGAAGGCGAGGCGTGGCAACGCGCGCACGCCCCAGCTGCGAATCCGGCCGGCACGCGCGACACCGCGCAGGCCACAACCGCCGCAGACAAGGTGAAACACCCATGAAACGCTTTCCTGCCGGGTTGCTGTGCGCCCTGCTGTGCCTGGCCGGCCTTGCATCCGTGGCGCGGGCCGCTGATTCATCGGGCGCCGCGCCCGACATCGCCGCGCCCGCCGGCACCCCGGCGGCGCCACTCGCCTGGAATGCACTCTCGCCGGCGCAGCAGGATCTGCTCAAGCGTCATTCGGGCGACTGGGACAGCCTGCCGCCACAGCGCCAGCGCGCGCTGGCGCACGGCGCCGAGCGCTGGCTCGGCATGGATACGGAACAGCGGGCGCAGGCCCGTGAGCGCTTTCAGACCTGGCAGGGCCTGCCGGAGGAGCGGCGCGAGCTGATCCGGCGGCGCTGGGAGCGCTTCCAGCAGCTCGACCCGGAGGCCCAGGACTTGATCCGCCAGAACTACCGCGCCTTCGCGCACCTGCCGCCCTGGAAGCGCCAGCAGCTGCGCCGGCGCTGGCTGGAAGCCACGCCCGCCGAGCGTGCGCGCATGCTCGATCGCATGCGCGAGCGCCGCGGGCGCCGCGAGCCACGCTAGCCCGAGCGCCCCGGTGCGCCCTGCCGCGCGTGCTCAGCCACCGCGGCGCTGATGATAGGCACTGAGCGACGGGTTGTTGACGCGGGCGATCGCCGAGGAAATTGCTTCCTGGTAGCAGTCGCGCTGCATGGAGGAGGCCGCGCTCGAGGTGCAGACCTCGGCCGCGGCACGACGGATGCGGGCGTACAGCGTCGCGACGTCCTCGGCCTGGTTCAGGTTCAGGTCGTGGTAGCGAACCACCTTCGTGGAGCTGACCACTGAGTGGGCGGAGTCGCCGTAGGAGGCGCTGGCGATCGCGGGGGCCAGGACCGCGGCGACACCGAGCAGCAGTAGCGGGGCAAGGTTCTTGAGAACTTCAGGGCGAAACATGTCGGTCTCCATCGCTTAAGACAGCGGTTGAAAGGGGTTGAGGTGGCAGCATCGATCCTTCGTGCTGCCTTCCCCTTTGATACTCGCGAGCGGTGGATTGGTTGCAGGGCGCTCGAAAAACTGCGCCCGCGGCGGTGTTCAGACGGCCTTGACCGCCTGGATCAGCTGGCTGGCGGCGGCCTGGCCGTCGCCGTACAGCATGCGCGTGTTGTCGAGATAGAACAGGGCGTTCTCGATTCCGGAGAAGCCCGCGCCCTGGCCGCGCTTGATGACGATCACGTTTTTTGCCTTGTCGGCATTCAGGATCGGCATGCCATAGATGGGGCTCGACTTGTCGGTGCGGGCCACCGGATTCACGACATCGTTCGCGCCGATGATGAGCGCGACGTCGGCAGTCTCGAACTCGGCGTTGATTTCATCCAGATCGGCGATCAGGTCGTAGGGGACGCCGGCCTCCGCCAGCAGCACGTTCATGTGTCCGGGCATGCGGCCGGCCACCGGATGGATCGCGAAGCGCACCAGCACGCCGCGGTCGATCAGCAGCTGGCACAGCTCCCACACCTTGTGCTGCGCCTGCGCGACGGCCATGCCGTAGCCGGGCACGACAATGACTTTCTGCGCAAACGCCATCATCACGCCCACGTCGGCCGCCTCGATCGGCTTCATGCTGCCGCTGACCCCGGCGCCCTCGCTGGCGCTGCCGCCGGTGTCGCCAAAGCCCGAGAACAGCACGTTGCCGAGGGAGCGGTTCATGGCGCGCGCCATCAGCTGCGTGAGCAGGGTGCCGGCCGAACCCACCACGGTGCCGGCGATGATCATCGCGGCGTTCTGCATGACGAAGCCCTCGAACGCGACCGCGAGGCCCGTGAAGGCGTTGTACATCGAGATCACGACCGGCATGTCGGCGCCGCCGATGGGCAGCGTCATGCTCACCCCGAACAGCAGCGCGAGCACGAAGAACAGCGAGATATGCAGCGGATCGGCGGCGTGGCCGGTGGCGACGAAGGTGCCGACGAGCAGCGCCGCCAGCAGGATCAGCACGTTCAGCAGCTGCTGGCCGCCGAAGCGCCAGGACTTCTTGATGAGGCCCTGCAGTTTGCCGAAGGCGACGAGACTGCCGCTGAAGGACACCGCGCCGATCAGGCCCCCGATCACCGCCAGCGTGCCCATGGTCGGGCTCATCGCCTCGCCGCGGTACAGCTCGACCGCGGCGATCGCGGCGGCCGCGCCGCCGCCGAAGCCGTTGTAGAGCGCGATCATCTGCGGCATGTCCGTCATCGCAACGCGCCGGCCGCTGATCCAGGCGAGGGCCGTGCCGAGGATGATCGCCGGCAGGATCCAGCCGTAGTTGCCAAGGCCCGGATACAGGAACGTGAACAGCGTGGCCACCAGCATGCCGGCGCCCGCCCAGACGATGCCGCTGCGCGCCGTGACCGGCGAGCTCATGCGCTTCAGCCCCATGATGAACAGGAACGCGGTGACGAAATAGCTGGCCTGGATGAGCAGGTTCGCGGCCGCCGCGCTCATCAATGCGCTCCGCGCTTTTTCGTGCCGCTGGACTTGAACATCTCGAGCATGCGCTCGGTGACGACGTAGCCGCCCGCGGCATTGCCGGCCGCCATGAACACGCCGATGGCGCCGATGACTTTCTCCAGCAGCGTATGCGAGTTGCCCAGCGCGACCATCGCGCCCACCAGCACGATGCCGTGCACGAAATTGGAACCCGACATCAGCGGCGTGTGCAGGATCACCGGCACCTTGGCGATGACTTCGTAGCCGGTGAACGCGGCCAGCATGAAAATATAAAGTGCGACGATGCCAGTCATGTGCCCTCTACCGCTTTGCGGGTGGATTCGTGCCGGATGGTGCCCTCGTGCGTCAGGCACGACTGTGTGAAGACCTCATCCTGCCAGTCGATCGCCAGTGCGCCGGACTTGTCGAGCGCGGGCTTCAGGAAATTGAGCAGGTTGCGCGCGTACATCTCGCTGGCGTGATAGGCGAGCTGCGCCGGCAGGTTCACCGGGCCGACGATCTTCACCCCGTTGTGGAGCACCGTCTCCCCGGCGCGCGTCAGTTCGCAGTTGCCGCCGGACTCGGCCGGTATGTCGATGATGACCGCGCCGGCCTTCATGCGCTCGACCGCGGCGCGCGAGATGATGCGCGGCGCAGGACGCCCCGGGATCGCCGCCGTCGTGATCACCGCGTCGGCGAGCGCGATGCGCCCCTCGAGCACTTCCTGCTGCTTGGCCTTCTCTTCGGCCGTCAGCTCGCGCGCATAGCCGCCCTGGCCTTCGGCCGAGACTCCGGTCTCGATGAACTTCGCGCCGAGCGACTTGACCTGCTCCCGGGTCGCGCTGCGCACGTCGTAGGCCTCGACCACCGCGCCCAGGCGCCGGGCGGTCGCGATGGCCTGGAGGCCGGCGACGCCGACGCCGACGATCAGCACCTGCGCCGGCCGGATGGTGCCGGCCGCCGTGGTCAGCATGGGCAGAAAGCGATCGAGCGTGTTGGCGGCGATCAGCACCGCCTTGTAGCCCGCGACGGCGGCCTGCGAGGACAGGGCGTCCATCGACTGGGCGCGCGAGATGCGCGGCACCAGCTCCATGGCGAAACTGGTGATGCGCCGCTCGCACAGCGCGCGCACTTCGGCGAGGCGCGCGTGCGCCTGCATGAAGCCGACGACCACGGTGCCGGGCTTCAGGGTCGCGATCTGCGCCACGCTCAGCGGCTGCACCGTCAGCAGGATGTCCGCCTGCGCGATGACGGACGCGGCCGAGTCGGCCCAGTCGGTCTTGCGGTACAGCGCGTCGGGAAACTGGGCGCTGACCCCGGCGCCGCGCTCCAGCAGCACGCGCGCCCCCGCCAGGCTGAGCTTCTCGGCCACCTCAGGTACTACACTGACACGCGTTTCGCCGGGCACGGTCTCGCGCAGCGCTCCAATGGTCACGGGCATGAAAAAGCTCCCAGACGGGTGTTGCGTAGTCGCCTCATCCGTTGAATTCTCGCATACGGCTGCCGTATCTTACACACATGAACCTGAAGGAATTGGCGTCCCGGCAGCGTGCCGACGAGGATTACCGCCTCGTCGTGCATTCGGCCGCGCACGGCCTGTCGCAGATGGTCCTGCGCGCCGATATCGCCGGCATGCCGCTCGAGTGGATCGATTACCGTGAAGCGGCCCGGCTTTACCACCAGGAGCAGGTGGCCTATACCTGCGGCTCCCTCGTCTACCGGCTCTACGGCGGCATCAACGCGCGCAGCGGCAATCGCACCGTGGTCGAGGTCAATTCCATCGTGGCGACGGTCGGACACACCGGCAACCCGGGCAACACCCGCCACGACTACGTGCCGCCGCTCAACAACGAGACCCTGTTCCGCCGCGACGCCTACCTGTGCATGTATTGCGCCGGCCGCTTCAGCGGGCGCGATCTCTCGCGCGATCACGTGCGGCCCTTCAGCCAGGGCGGGCGCGACGTGTGGACCAACGTGGTCGCGGCCTGCCGCAGCTGCAACAACCTCAAGGCCTGGCGCACGCCCGAGCAGTCCAAGATGCAGCTGATCGCCGTGCCCTTCATGCCCACCTACGCGGAGTACATCTTCCTCAAGGGCCGCCGCGTGCTCGCGGACCAGATGGAATACCTGCAGGCGCATTTCCCGCGCAGCAGCCCGTTGCACGCGCGCATCCAGCGCTGGCGCAGCTAGGGCCTGTGATCGCTCATGCCATCGCTGCGGGTTGTGCCCCGTCGGCCGCCGCGGTCCGCATGGTCTATCTGATCGATGCTTCCGTGTACATCTTCCGCGCCTGGTACGGGCAGTCGCCGCCGCTGCACGATGCGGCGGGCAATCCGACGCACGCGCTGTACGGCTTCGCGCGTTTCCTGGGCGACCTGATCGAGCGGCGCGCTCCGCGCTTCCTGGCCGTGGCCTTCGACGAGAGCCGCGGCGCAGGCCACCGCCATGCGCTGCTCCCTTCGTACAAGGCCAATCGCGAACCGGCGCCGCCGGAACTCAAGCGCCAGTTCGCGCTGTGCCGCGAATTCTGCCGTCACCTCGGAGTCGCCGAGTTCGCCAGCCGTGAATACGAGGCCGACGACCTGATCGGCACGCTGGCGGCAAGGGTGCGCGATGAGGGCCAGTGCGTCACGGTGGTGACGCGCGACAAGGACCTGTCGCAGCTGGTGGGCAGAGGCGACCGATTCTGGGACTACAGCGACGCGGCCGAGTATGCCTACGAGGAGATTGCCGGGCGCTTCGGCGTGGCGCCCGAGCGCATGGCCGACTACCTGGCGTTGACCGGCGATGCGGTCGACAACATCCCGGGCGTGCCCGGGATCGGGCCGAAGACGGCCGGCGCGCTCATGAGCCGCTACGCCTCGCTCGAGGAGCTGTACGCCGACCTTGACCAGATCGCCTACCTGCCGCTGCGCGGCGCATCGCGGCTCCCTGCCCGGCTGCGCGAACATCGCGAGGCCGCCTATCTGGCCCGCTCCCTGACGCGCATTCACTGCGACGCACCGCTCGGCGTCGGCGGTGATTCGCTGCGCCGGCGCGCGCCGGCCCTCGACGCGGTGGAAGACTTCTGCCGCGACCACGGCTTCGGTCAGCAGCTGCGCCGCCAGGCCGAGCGCATCGCGGGCCTGGCGAGCTGAGCGGAGCGCCGCGGCCGGCCGCCGAGGCTTAAGTGGCGACCGGGACCTTCTTCAGCCAGACCTTGCACCAGCCCTCGGCATTGACCAGCTTGCCGGGGAACAGGTTGCAGGGCCGCCAGGGATCGCCCGCCTTGCCGTTGAGCTGCATGCAGCTGCCGCATTTCTGGTCCGGCTTGTAAGTCGGAAACTTCACCACATCGACCGTCCTGGCACTCTCGTGATAGGACAGCGCGATCGCGAGCGGATCAGTCGGGACCAGGTGCGGCAGGGGGCCGGTGGCCGGCGGCGGGCCGGCGGCTGGAGGTGGCTTGGCCGCCGTGTAACTCGCAGCGCCCGCCGCCCCGGCGATGAGCACGCTGCCGGCGCCGAGCGCCAGGTTCCTGAGCGCCTCGCGGCGCGATATCGGTCCATTCATCTTTCGATCTCCATGCAGTGTCCGCCGCACAATACTACCTCATGGCGCAGTGCGCGCCTCCGGTAACACTACGCGCGCGGCTTCCAGTATTCTTGGACGAAAATGGGATGCGGGGGACTCCGTGGGCGACAGGGACATTGAATCGGCACTGCGCGAGGAGCGGGAGTTTCCGCCTCCGGCGGCCTTTGCCGCGCGCGCGCGGATCGGGGCGGCCGAGGCAGCCGCCATGCGCGCGGAGGCGGCCGCCGACCATGTCGGCTTCTGGGCCGGCCTGGCGCGCCGCTCGCTCCATTGGCACCGCCCGTTCACCGTTGCACTGGATGATTCCAGGGCGCCGAACTACCGCTGGTTCACCGACGGGGAGCTGAACGTCGCCTGGAATTGCCTCGATGTCCACCTGGAGCGCCGTGGCGAGCAGCCGGCGATCCTCTTCGAGGGCGAGGCCGGCGATGTGCGCCGCTTTTCCTACCGCGAGCTGCACGCCGAAGTCTGCCGGCTCGCCAACGGCCTGAAGTCGCTCCGGATCGGGCGCGGCGATCGCGTCGTGATCTACATGCCGATGGTGCCCGAGGCAGTCATCGCCATGCTGGCCTGTGCGCGCATCGGGGCCGTCCACTCGGTGGTGTTCGGCGGCTTCTCCTTCAATTCGATCCGCGATCGCGTCGAGGACGCAGGCGCGCGGCTCGTGATCACCGCCGACGGCGGCCGCCGGGGCGGCGGCATCGTCGAACTCAAGGCGGCGGTGGACAAGGCGCTCGAGGGCGCCTGTCCGACCGTCGAGAAAGTGCTGGTGTACCAGCGCAGCGGTACGGCGGTGACGATGCGGCCGGGGCGCGACCTGTGGTGGCATGAACTGCTCGATGGGCTGCCCGCGAGCTGCGATCCGGTGTGGGTGGACGCCGAGCATCCGCTGTTTCTCCTCTACACCTCGGGCTCGACCGGGAAACCCAAGGGCATCCAGCATTCGAGTGCGGGCTACCTGCTCAACGCCCGGCTCACGAGCGAATGGGTCTTTGATCTGCGCGACGGCGATGTGTTCTGGTGCACAGCGGATATCGGCTGGGTCACGGGGCACAGCTACGTGGCCTACGGGCCGCTGGCCGCAGGCACGACGATCGTCATGTACGAAGGGGCGCCGACCGTGCCGGACGGCGGGCGCTTCTGGAAGATCTGCCAGGACCACGCCGTGACGATCTTCTACACCGCGCCCACGGCGATCCGCGCGCTGATGAAACTCGGCGATGCGCTGCCGGCGAAATACGACCTGTCGCGGCTCCGACTGCTGGGTTCGGTGGGCGAGCCGATCAATCCGGAAGCCTGGATGTGGTACCACCGCGTGATCGGCGCCGGGCGCTGCCCGATCGTCGACACCTGGTGGCAGACCGAGACCGGCGCCATCCTGATCGCGCCGCTCCCCGGCGTAACCACCACCAAACCCGGCTCCTGCACGCAGCCGCTGCCGGGCATCGATGCCCTGATCGTCGATGACCACGGCAATGCGGTCACGCAGCCCGATGCGGGGGGCTACCTCGTGGTGGCGAAGCCCTGGCCGTCGATGCTGCGGACCATCTGGGGCGACAACGAGCGTTACCTCGGCACCTACTGGGAGAAATTCCAGCAACGCTACTACGTCGCGGGCGACAGCGCGCATCGGGACGCCGACGGCTGCTTCTGGATCATGGGCCGCATCGACGATGTCCTGAAGGTCGCCGGGCACCGGCTGGGCACGATGGAGATCGAGTCGGCGCTGGTCGCGAATCCGAAAGTGGCCGAGGCCGCCGTAGTCGGCAAGCCCGATGAGATCAAGGGCGAATCGGTGTTTGCCTACGTAGTGCTGCGCGGCGCGCGTCCCACCGGAGATACCAGCGCGCTGGTGCAGGAGTTGCGCAACTGGGTGGGCGAGCAGCTGGGCCCGATCGCCAAGCCCGACAACATCCGCTTTGCCGACAGCCTGCCCAAGACGCGCTCCGGCAAGATCATGCGCCGGCTGTTGCGCTCGATCGCCAGCGGCCAGGCGATCACGCAGGATGTTTCCACGCTGGAAAATCCGGGGATTGTCGAGCAGCTGCGCGGCAGCGGCGCGCCTTAAGGCCCTGTCCACATGCCGGATCAGCGCCAGTTTCGGGACACGATGGGCCTGTTCGCCACGGGTGTGGCGGTCATCGCCGTGCCGGCGGGCGAGGAGGTGCAGGCGATGACGGCCAATGCCGTGAGCTCCCTGTCCCTCGACCCGCTGCTGCTGCTGTTCTGTCCGGCCAAGAAAGCCCACCTGTCGCAACACCTGGCGCCGAACGTGCCTTTCAGCGTGAACCTGCTGCGCGCCGACCAGGTCGCGATTTCCACCTATTTCGCGGGAGCCTGGCGCGAGGCGCTGCCGCCGGCGTTCCGTTTCGTGCGCGTGGGTGCGACCCCGAAGCTCGACGGTTGCCTCGCTTCGCTCCTCTGCTCGGTACGCAGCATCAGCGATGGCGGCGATCACTGGGTGGTGGTCGGCAGCGTGCACGACCTGCAGCTGGGCCGGGGTCCGCACCAGCCGCTGTTGTTCTACCGGGGGCGCTACGGGCAGCTCGATCTCAGCACCGCCGGCGCGGCCCCTGACCTGGCGGCCGTGACCGATGAACCGGAACACATCCATTACGACACTTAGTCGTATACATGGCGCTCGATAACCGGTCTGGCCAGGGCTTCCCACGTTTGCGCGCCGCTGCGGGCGGCCTGGCGCTCGTGCTGCTGGTGCTCCTCGCCGCCTGCCGGGCGCCGCCCAGGGCGCGGCCCCAGCCCGGACCAGGTGCGGGTCCCGCGGGCGCCACGCAATACCGGCTCGATGCCGAAGGTTCGCAGCTCTGGCTGTACCTGCACGCGGCGGGGCCGCTGGTCAGGCTCGGGCACACTCATGTGATCAGCACGCACGCCCTTGAGGGCTCGGTGTGGATACCGGAGCAGCTCGAACACACAAGCTGCGCCTTCGAGCTGCCGGTTGCGGGCCTGCTGGTCGATGACCCGGAGGAGCGCCGCGCCGCCGGCGGCGAATTTGCCGAGCCGCTCGATGAGGAGGCCCGCGCCGGCACGCGCGAGCACATGCTCGGTGAGCGCCAGCTCGACGCGGGGCACTACCCGCTGGTGAGCCTGCGCTGCCAGCAGGTCAGCGTGCTCCCGGACGGGCTGCAACTGCAGCTGGCGGTGTCGGTGCGCGACCACGAGGCCCGGCTCGCGGTGCCGGTGCAGTGGCAGCGCGAGGGCTGCACCCTGCGGGCGAGCGGTGAATTCAGCTTTCTGCAAAGCGAGCTGGGAATCGAGCCCTTCAGCCTGCTGCTGGGCGCGCTGCGCGTCGACGATGAGATCCGCGCGCGCTTCCAGCTGACCCTGCACTGTCTTCCGGCCGCAGCCGGCTAGCACCCAGCGGGCACCCGGCCGTCCGCCGGCCGCGAGGATCAGGCATCGCCCTGCAGCAGCAGCAGCCGCGTGCCCTCCGGTGCCTCGAGCAGCGCGTTGGCGCGCGGATCGAGTCCCTGCGGCAGTTCATCGCTCCCATGGATGTCCCGTGCGGCCAGCTGTTCGAGGCGCTCGGGCATCTGCGGGTCGGTGAACAGCAGCACGGTCGATTCGAGGGCGCGGGGGGAATGCAGCGTCAGGGTCAGCGTATCGCTGGTGAGCGCCAGCTGCGCGAAGGGATCGTCGGCCATCTCCAGGGCGATGAAGCCGGCGTGCTCCCAGAACGCCCGGACCCGGTCGGCATCCAGGGTCGGGGTGCTGCAGGCGTTGAACCAGCCGCACAGCGATGGCGCGAGGTCGCGCCGCGGCGGCGAAAAGGTGCGCGCCTCGAGCAGCGCGATCCCCAACCCGGTCGGATCATGCAGCTGCAGCTCGTGGAAATCCTGGTCCCCGAGCCGCGTGTAATGGGGCTCGAAGCCGGCGGCACGCAGCTCGTGCACATGCCGCGCCAGCTCCGGCCGCACGAAACTCAGCAGGGGCACTGGTCCGCGGCGCTGGTGCAGCCCGATGCACAGCCGGCCATCGCTCAGCACGCCGTAAGGGTGCTGCCAGGTATCGCCGGTGGTGAGTTGCGTGAAGCCCAGCCGCTCGTAGAATCCGACCGAAGCGGCGATGTCGCCGGTGGTGAGGCTGGCTTCCAGGAAGCGGCCGAACATGGTCAGCCCGACGGCCCGGCGTGCGCCAGGACCAGGCGGCACAGGGCCTGCGCATGGTCGCCCCGGTCATTGAGCGCGGGCACGTACTGGAACTGCTGGCCGCCCGCGCGCAGGAAAATCTCGCGGCCCGCGATCGCGATTTCTTCCAGCGTCTCGAGGCAATCGACCGCAAAGCCCGGACAGATGACGCTCACGGTGCGCAGGCCGCGTTCGGGGAGCGCCGCCAGTTCGGCCGCGGTTGCCGGGGCGAGCCAGCGCGCCTTGCCGAAGCGAGACTGGAAGCTCAACGACCACTCCTCGCTCCCCAGCTGCAGTTCAGCGGCCAGCAGGCGCGCGGTTTCCCGGCACTGCGCCTCGTAGGCATCGCCGCGCTCCACGCAGTGCACCGGTATGCCGTGAAAGGACATCAGCAGGTGCGCGGTGCGTCCGTGCTGCTGCCAGTGCTCGCGCAGGCTGTTGGCCAGCGCGCGCACATAGCCGGCGTCGTCATGATAGTGGCCGATCTGGTGCAGGTGGGGCAGGGCGCGCCAGTCGCGCATCGCCGCGCCGACCTGCTCGTAGACCGGCCCGGTGGTAGTGCCGCTCGCCTGGGGATACAGCGGCAGGACCACGATCTCCTGCGCGCCGGCGGCGCGCAGGCTCTGCAGCGCGTCGCGCAGCTGCGGCTCAGAGTAGAGGAATGCACTCTCGACCGACACCGCGCCCGGAAGCTTGGCATCGAGCTCGATTTCCAGCGCCGTGCGCAGGCGGCGCGAGTGGACCGCCAGCGGCGAACCGTCGTCCATCCAGACGCGCCGGTAGTTGCGCGCGCTGCGCCGGGCGCGCAGTGGCAGGACCAGCGCATGCAGCAGCGGCAGCCACAGCCAGCGCGGCAGCTCGATCACCCGCGGGTCGCTGAGGAAGCGCCGGAGAAACTGGCGGACTTCCCGCGCCCGGGGGGCCGCGGGAGTCCCGGTGTTGACCGTCAGTACGCCGAGGATGGGCTGGGTCATGTCAGGGGGGCGCGATGCCTGCGATGCACAGGTACTTCAGTTCGGTGTAATCGAGGATGCCGTGACGCGAGCCCTCGCGGCCAAAGCCCGATTGCTTGACACCTCCGAACGGCGCCACCTCCGTGGAGATCAGGCCGGTGTTGAGGCCGACGATACCGTACTCGAGCGCCTCGGCCACGCGCCAGGCGCGCGCCAGGTCGCGCGTATAAAGATAGGAGGCCAGCCCGAATTCCGTGTCATTGGCCATGCGCACCGCCTGCGCTTCGTCGTGGAAGCGGAACAGCGGAGCGACCGGGCCGAAGGTCTCCTCGCGCGCAAATTTCATGTCGCTGGTGGCCTCGGTCACGATCGTCGCCTCGAAGAACGTGCCGCCCAGCGCGTGCGGCCTGCCACCCAGCGTAATCTTGCCGCCCTTGGCGCGGGCGTCGGCGATGTGTTCCTGCACCTTGGCGAGCGCCGCGGCGTCGATGAGCGGACCCAGGTCGGTCGGCCCCTTGAGTCCATCGCCTACTTTGAGCGCGCCGACCGCCTGGCGCAGGCGCGCGGCAAACTCGTCGTACACCTCTTGCTGCACCAGCAGGCGGTTGGCGCAGACGCAGGTCTGGCCGGTGTTGCGGTACTTGCTGGTGAGCGCGCCCTGCACCGCCGCATCGAGATCGGCATCGGCGAACACGATGAAGGGCGCATTGCCGCCGAGTTCCATCGACAGCTTCTTGAGTGTGGGCGCACTCTGCGCCATCAGCACCCGGCCGACTTCCGTCGAGCCGGTGAAGGTCAGTTTGCGGACCTGCGGATTACTGGTCAGTTCCGCCCCGATGGCGCGCGCGCTGCCGGTGATGACATTGATGACGCCGGCGGGCACGCCCGCGCGTGCGGCCAGTTCCGCCATCGCGAGTGCCGACAGGGGAGTCTGGCCGGCCGGCTTGACGATGAAGGTGCAGCCGGCGGCGAGCGCCGGTGCGGCCTTGCGGGCAATCATCGCCGACGGGAAATTCCACGGCGTGATGGCCGCGACCACGCCGACGGGTTGGCGCAGCACCACGATGCGCTTGTCGGCCTGGTGACCGGGGATGATTTCCCCGTAGACGCGGCGCGCCTCTTCGGCAAACCACTCGATGTAGGCGGCGGCATAGGCGATCTCGCCCATGGCCTCGGCCAGCGGCTTGCCCTGCTCGGCGGTCATCAGGGTCGCCAGGTCCTGCTGGTTTGCCATCATCAGCTCGAACCAGCGCCGCAGGATCACGGCGCGCTGCTTCGCGGTCTGCGCGGCCCAGCCGGGAAAGGCCGCCGCCGCCGCACTGATGGCGGTGCGCGTGGCCGCGCCGTCCAGCTGCGGCACGGTGCCCAGCGTCGCACCGGTGGCGGGATTGGTGACGGCGAGGGTGCCGCCGTCCGCGGCATCGAGCCAGCGTCCACCGACGTAGCACTGGCTGCGCAGCAGCTTCGGATCGGTCAATTGCATGGTCTTCAGCCTATGTGCTGCCTGAGGAAATCCTGGGTGCGCTCCCAGGCGAGCGCCGCGCTCGCCGCATCGTAGCCGGCGCGGGCGCTGCAGTTGAAGCCGTGATCGGCAGGATAGAGGTAATAGTGGCCCTCCGGGTAGGCCGCGCGCACCGGCTCGAGCTGGGCCGCGGGGATCGAGGCGTCGTGCGCCCCGAAATGAAACAGCATCGGACAGGCCGGCACGCGATCGAGCTTCTCCCACAGGCGGCTGGCGTAGTAGCCGACCGCCGCCTGCACGGGCAGCGTGCCGGCGCCGATCCAGGCCAGCTGTCCGCCCCAGCAATAGCCTACCAGCGCGACGCGGCCGGCGTGGTGCACCACATTGACCGCGGCCGAGACATCGAGCATGGCCTTGGCTTCGTCGAGCTGCAGCCTGTAACCGCGCGCCCGCTCGATCTCCTGCGCTCCGTAACCGAGCTCGAGGTTGCGCCCGATGCGATCGTAGAGTGCCGGGGCCATGGTCAGGTATCCGGCGGCGGCGAACTGCTGGCACACCGAGCGGATGTGTTCATTGACGCCGAAAATCTCCTGCAGGATGACCACCGCGCCGCGCGGCGTACCGGCGGCGGGCGCGAGGTAGGCGGCAAACTGGTGCCCGTCGCGGGCCATCAGTGTTTCCCAGCGCGCCGTCGCCTGCGATTTCATCAGCGGCCCAGCCAGGCGTCGGCCTCGATCTCCACCAGCATTTCCGGGGCAATCAGGCGGCTGACCTCGACCATGGAAGTGGCCGGGCGGATCTCGCCGAACACGGCGCCGTGCGCGCGGCCGATGGCCTCCCAGTCTGCGATGTTGAGGACGTAGATGCGCGTGCGCACCACCTGCGCCAGCGTGGCGCCCGCCTTTTGCAGGGCCGTCTCGATGTTCTTCAGGGTCTGGCGCGTCTGGGCCGCGGCGTCATTGCGGCCCACGAGCGCTCCGTCGGCGCCCGTCGCGGTGGTGCCCGAGACGTGCACGTAGTCACCCGCGCGCACCGCGCGCGAATAACCGACGATCGGTTCCCAGGCCGTGCCGGAGGCGATGTTCTGGCGTGGCATCAGGCCCGCTCGACGATGGCGGTGACGCCCATGCCGCCCGCCGTGCACACCGAGATCAGCCCGCGCCGCGCGCCCGTATCGTTGGCGAGGAGCTTGGCGAGCGCGGCGAGAATGCGACCGCCGGTCGCGGCAAAGGGGTGGCCGAGGGCGACACTGCCGCCCTTGACGTTGATCCTGCGTGGCTCGATGGCGCCCAGCGCTGCGCTGCGCCCGAGCCTTTCGCGGCAGAACTCGGGTGATTCCCAGGCCTTCAGCGTGCACAGCATCTGCGCCGCGAAGGCTTCGTGCAGCTCGTAGTAGTCGAAATCCTGGAGCGCGAGCTGCGTGTCGCTGAGCATGGCGGAGGCCGCGTAGGCCGGCGCCATCAGCAGGCCCTCGTGGCCGGAGGCAAAATCGACCGCCCAGCTCTTGCCGGCACGCAGATAGGCGAGCACCGGGAGCTTGCGCGCCCGCGCCCAGTCCTCCGAGGCGAGCAGCACGGCGGCCGCACCATCGGTCAGCGGCGTGCTGTTGCCGGCGGTCATCGTCCCCTTGCCGTCGGTGCGAAATACCGGGCGCAGGGTCGCCAGCTTCTCCACCGTGGTATCGGCCCGGACATTGTTGTCGCGCTGCAAGCCGGCGTGCGGTACGACCAGGTCCCCGTAAAAGCCTTCCTTCCAGGCCGCCGCCGCCTTCACGTGGCTTTCGAAGGCCGCGCGGTCCTGCTCGGCGCGGGAAATATTCCAGGTGCTGACCATCAGCTCACAGGCCTGCCCCATCGACAGTCCGGTGCGCGGTTCGATCACCTCCGGCATGGTGGGCTTCAGGTCGCGCGGCCGCAGCCCGAACCAGGGTGTGAGGCGCTGTCCGAAGCTGCGGCCACGGTAGCTGCGGAGCAGGATCTTGCGGTACGAATCCGGAAAGACGACCGGCGGATCGCTGACCGTGTCGACGCCGCAACCGATGCCCGCATCGATCTGCCCCAGGGCAATCTTGTTGGCGATGAGGATCGCCGCCTCGAGCCCGGTCCCGCAGGCGCGCTGGATGTCCAGCCCCGGAGTCTGCGCATCGAGCTCGGTCGACATCAGCGATTCGCGCACCAGGTTGAAATCCCGGGAATGCTTGATGACCGCCCCGCCGATCACATCGCCCAGGCGCTCCCCGCGCAGCCGGAAGCGCTCGACCAGCCCGCGCAGCGTGGCGGTGAGCAGGTCCTGGTTGCTCTGGTCGGCGTAGGCGCCGTGGGAGCGGGCGAAGGGGATGCGGATGCCCCCGACAATGGCGACACGCCGGGGCGCAGTACCGATGAGCATGGTGGCCTCCTTGAGGAAAGCACCCGCGCCGGCCGCGGCGCAGGTCGCGTAGGATGCCAGCTTGCGGCCGGTTCTGCACGGGGCCGGCGGGCCGCCACGCCGGGGCCCGCGGTTTGCCGAAGCCATGCGCCGCCGGGCAAGATGCCCAGCTCCTTATCAGGGGTCGGCGCGGATGTCAGGGACTTGAGGTGCCGGGCGGCACCAGAGGGAGCAACGGGATGGCGCGTGTGGCGGTAGACCGCCTCTTTGAGCGACGCCTCGCCGCGCTGGTCAACAGCCGCGAGCAGGGTGCGCTGGCCGGCGGCCGCCGCGGGCTGGAACGCGAGGGGCTGCGCGTCACGCAGGCGGGGCGCGTGTCCGCGCGTCCCCATCCGCGTGCGCTGGGCTCGGCGCTGTGCAACCCGCACATCACCACCGACTTTTCCGAGGCACTGCTCGAGCTGGTCTCGCCGACCTTCGCGGACAATGCGGCCCTGCTGAAATACCTGGGTGACCTGCACCACTTCGTCGCCCGGTTCCTGGGCGATGAGCTGCTGTGGGCCGGTTCCATGCCCGGGGAAATCGCCAGCGAGGCCGAGGTGCCGATCGCGGACTACGGGCGCTCGCACCGCGGGAAGTTCAAGGAGGTGTACCGGCGGGGACTGCAGACGCGTTATGGCGCGATGATGCAGGCGATCGCGGGTGCGCACTTCAACTACTCCTTCCGCGCGGAGTTCTGGCCGCTGTGGGCCGAGCTGCTGGAAGCGCGGCAGGCCGACACGGATTTCATCTCGGCGCGCTATTTTGACCTGCTGCGCAACTACCGGCGCCACGGCTGGCTGGCCCTCTACCTGTTCGGCGTGTCGCCTGCCATGTGCGCCAGCTTCATGCAGGGACGGGAGGATCCGGAACTGCGGCCGCTGGGCGCTGCGACCCTGCACCTGCCGCACGCGACCTCGCTGCGCATGAGCGACCTGGGTTACCGCAACCGCAACCAGGCCGCCGTCAACGTCTCGGTTAACGCGCTCAGCGAGTACCTGCACGACATCAGCACCGCGACGCACACCGTGCATCCGCCCTTTGCCGCGCTCGGTGTCCGCGTGGCCGGCGAGTACCGGCAGCTCAACGCCAGCATCCTGCAGATCGAGAACGAGTACTACAGCAACATCCGGCCTAAGCGCACGCCCCGCGTGCTCGAGAGCACCGGCCGCGCGCTCGCGCGCGCCGGGGTCGAGTACGTCGAGTTGCGCGCGCTGGACCTGTGCATCTACGAGCCGATCGGGATCTGCGCCGACGAGATGCACTTCATGGAGGCCTTCGCGGCACTGTGCCTGATGCGCGGCAGCGAGCCCCTCGGCGCCTCTGAGCAGGAGCAGCTCGACCGCAACCACCTGCTGGTGGCGCGGCGCGGGCGCGAGCCGGGCCTCAGGCTCGAGCGCGCCGGCAGTGCGGTGCTCCTGAAGGACTGGGCGGCCGCGCTTCTCGATGAGCTCACGGGCGTGTGCGAACTGCTCGATGCCGGTGATCCGGCGCGCCCCTACGGCCAGGCCCTGCTGCGCCAGGGCGACAAGCTGGCCGAGCCTGCGCTCACGCCCTCGGCGCGCCTGCTGCGCGAGTTGCACCAGGCGGGCGTCGGCTACGCCGAGTACACGCGCCAGCTGTCGGCGCAGCACCGCGCGCGAATGCTGGATCCGGCCGGTCACGATGCGCTGGCGCTGGCGGGATTCTCGGCCGAGGCGGCCGAATCGCTCCACGAGCAGGAACTGCAGGAGGCGGCGGACCGCGGCAGCTTCGAGGAGTACCTGGCGCGTGCCCTGGGCCCGGGTTTTGCATGAGCACTGCGCCATGACGCCGCCCTTCCGCCGGATACTGATCGCCAATCGCGGCGAGATCGCGATTCGGGTCATGCGCGCCGCCAACGAGCTGGGCGCCGCCACTGTGGCGATCTATTCGCAGGAGGATCGCGTCTCGCTCCATCGCACCAAAGCCGACGAGGCCTACCTGGTGGGCGAGGGCAAGGGGGCGCTCCAGGCCTACCTCGACATCGAGGAAATCATCGCCATCGCGCTGCAGGCCCGGGCGGAGGCGATACACCCGGGCTACGGATTCCTGTCCGAGAGTCCTGATTTCGCCGCCGCCTGTGCGCGCGCCGGCGTCGTCTTCATCGGCCCGCAGCCGGAAACTATGCGCACCCTCGGCAACAAGCTCGCGGCGCGCAATCTCGCCGCCGCGGCCGGCGTGCCGGTGATGCCGGCGACGCCGCCCCTGCCCGCGCAATTCAGCCAGTGCGCGCCGCTCGCCGCGGCGGTGGGCTATCCGCTCATGCTCAAGGCCAGCTGGGGCGGCGGCGGGCGTGGCATGCGCGTCGTCGAGAGCGAGGCGCAACTGGCCGAGGCGTTGCCGCTGGCGCGCGCCGAGGCCCGCGCGGCGTTCGGGAACGATGAGGTCTACCTGGAAAAACTGGTGCGCCATGCGCGGCACGTCGAGGTGCAGATCCTGGGCGACAGCCACGGCGGCCTGGTGCACCTGTTCGAGCGCGATTGCACCGTGCAGCGGCGCAACCAGAAAGTGGTCGAGCGCGCGCCGGCGGCATTCCTGGACGAGGCGCAGCGCGCGCAGCTGTGCACCGCGGCGCTCAGGATCGGCCGCGCCGCCCGCTATTGCAATGCCGGCACGGTCGAGTTCCTGCAGGACGCCGCCACCGGGCAGTTCTACTTCATCGAGGTCAATCCGCGCATCCAGGTCGAGCACACCGTCACCGAAATGGTCACGGGAATCGACCTGGTCAAGGCGCAGATCCGCATCGCCGCCGGGGCGCGCATCGGCGAGAGTGGCAGTGGGGTGCCGCGGCAGGAGGACATCCATTTGGGCGCGCACGCCCTGCAGTGCCGCGTGACCACCGAAGACCCCGAGAACCATTTCGTGCCCGACTACGGCCGGCTCACGGCCTACCGGAGCCCGGCCGGTTTCGGCGTGCGGCTCGACGCCGGTACCGCCTACGCCGGCGCGGTGATCACGCGATCCTACGATTCGCTGCTGGTGAAGGTCACGACCTGGGCGCCGACGCCGGAGGAGGCGATCGCGCGCATGCATCGCGCCCTGTGGGAGTTCCGCATCCGCGGCGTCGTCACGAACCTGCGGTTTCTCGACCAGGTGATCACGCACCCGAAATTCGTCCACGGGGACTACACCACGCGCTTCATTGACGAGACCCCCGAGCTGTTCGTGGCCCCGAAGCGCCGCGACCGCGCTACCCGCCTCCTGAGCTTCCTGGCCGAGACCGTGGTCAACGGCAACCCCGCGGTGCGCGGCCGGCCCGCGCCGGAGCGCGTGGTGACGCCCCGGCTCCCGCGCCTTGCCCCGCTCCCGCCCCCGGCGGGCACCAAGCAGAAGTTCGACGAGCTCGGCCCCGAGCGCTTTGCACGCTGGATGCTGGAGCAGCAGCGCGTGCTGGTCACCGACACCACGATGCGCGATGCGCACCAATCGCTCCTGGCGACGCGCCTGCGCAGCTTCGACATGCTGCGCATCGCACCCCATTACGCCCAGCTCCTGCCGCAGCTGTTCTCGATGGAATGCTGGGGCGGGGCCACCTTTGATGTGGCGCTGCGTTTTCTCAAGGAGGACCCCTGGGAGCGGCTCGAACGGCTGCGCGAGGCGATGCCGAACCTGCTGCTGCAGATGCTGCTGCGTTCGGCCAACGCCGTCGGCTATACCAATTACCCCGACAACACGCTGCGCTTCTTCGTGCGGCAGGCCGCGGCCACGGGCATTGACGTATTCCGCATCTTCGATTCACTCAACTGGGTCGAGAACATGCGGGTCGCGATCGACGCGGTGCTGGAGTCCGGCAAGCTCTGCGAGGCGGCCATCTGCTACACCGGCAACCTGGCCAATCCGCACGAGCGCAAGTACACGCTCGATTACTACCTGCAGCTGGCGCGCGCGCTGAAGGCCGCCGGCACGCACGTCATCGGCATCAAGGACATGGCGGGGCTGTGCCAGCCGCAGAGCACCTACACGCTGGTCAGGGCGCTCAAGGAGGACAGCGGGCTGCCGGTGCATTTTCACACCCACGACACCAGCGGCATCGGGGCCGCCAGCGTGTTCGCGGCGGTTGCGGCGGGTGCCGACGCCATCGACGCGGCGATGGACGCCATGAGCGGCCTCACCTCCCAGCCGAACCTCGGTTCCATCGCCACGGCGCTGCGCTACGGCGAGCGCGATCCGCAACTCGATCCGGCCAGCTTGCGGCTGATTTCCCATTACTGGGAACAGGTGCGCGCCTACTATGCGGCCTTCGAGAGCGATATCCGCTCCGGCACCTCCGATGTCTACGTGCACGGCATGCCCGGCGGCCAGTACACGAACCTGCGCGAGCAGGCGCGCGGGCTGGGCATCGACGACACGCGCTGGCCAGAAGTGGCGCAGGCCTACGCCGATGTCAACGAGCTGTTCGGCGACATCATCAAGGTGACGCCCACTTCGAAGGTGGTCGGCGACCTGGCGATGTTCATGGTCAGCAGCGGCCTGAGCCGCGCCGAGGTCCTGGATCCGGACAATGCCGTGGCATTCCCGTCCTCGGTCGAGCAGTTCTTCCACGGCGATCTGGGCCAGCCCCACGGCGGCTTCCCGCCCGCGCTGCAGGCGAAGGTGCTCAAGGGCCGCCCGCCGTTGACGAGGCGGCCCGGCGAGGCGCTGCCGCCCGCCGACCTCGCCGCGCTGCGCCTGACCGCACAGGCCGGCGTTGGGCACGAGCTCAACGAGCGGCAGTTTGCTTCCTACCTGATGTACCCGCAGGTCTACAGCGAGTACGACGCCGATCGCCGGCGCTTTGGCGACGTCGCGCAGCTGCCGACCATGGCCTTCTTCTACGGGATGGAGCCGGGCCAGGAAATCGGCATCGACCTGGAGCGCGGCAAATCGCTGATCGTGCGCTACGTGACGCGCAGCGAGCCGCACGAGGATGGCACGCGCACGGTGTTCTTCGAACTCAACGGCCAGCCGCGCGCGGTGCGCGTCCTGGATCGCACGGCGACGCCGACGCGCGCGCCACAGCGCAAGATCGAGGCCGGCAACCCGCACCACATCGGCGCGCCCATGCCGGGCACCGTGGCGACGGTCGCCGTCGCGGTCGGGCAGAAAATCGCGCGGGGCGATGTCGTCGTGACACTCGAGGCGATGAAGATGCAGGCGGCGGTGCGCGCCGAGATCGACGGTGTGGTGAGCGAGGTACTGGTGCGCGTGTCGACCCAGGTGGAGGCGAAGGACCTGCTGGTGGTGCTGGCCTGAGGGGGCAGGCCGCCGGGCGGCCACCCGCGCGGCCTATTTGTCGTAGCGGATCGCCAGCTGCAGCTGCCGTTCGCGCTGGTAGGGCAGCTCGCCGGTGAACACGCGCTGTGCCACGCTGCTGTCGACCTGGATGCCTTCCAGCACCGCAGTCCAGTGCTCGCTCAAGGCCCGTTCGCCGGCCAGCGTCCAGGCATGGCCGTCGTCTCCCAGGTAGAAGCCGATGTACTGGATGAAGTTGCTGGCGGTCTGCTGGCTGGTGAACCGATCGTAGCGCGCGGCATAGCGCATCGGGCCGTGCTTCCAGCTGGCCAGCAGGAATTCCGAGTTGAAGCTCCAGGCATTGGTGGGCAGGCCGATGTCGTCGTAGGTGCGTCCGTGCAGCCATTGGGTGATCAGCGTCCAGTCGGTGGTCGGCGTCCAGCGCAGCCCCAAGCTCTCGAAGAAAGTGTCCCAGGGGTCATCCCCGATGGTCGGATTGTCGGGCCCGAGCTTGGCGCGATTGTCGTAGTGCAGCAATCTCGCTTCCAGCAAACCGCGATAGTTGGCGGTGGCGCCCACGTAGTAGCCGGCGCGCTTGTCCAGATCGTCATAGAACAGGGTGTTCGCGGACAGCGGCTGGCCGCCGTTGGCGAAGCGGCCGAACAGCGAGCTCTGGCGGTCATGCAGACCCCAGCCGCGCGAGGCCAGCACCGTGCCCGCGGTATCGTTCCAGCCGAAAGCGGCGGCGTTGAAGGTCAGGTCGAAGGCGTGGCCTCTGCTGCGCCCCAGCAATTCGAGGCTGTATTCGGCGCCGATGGTGCGCAGTTCCTCGCCGACCCAGGTGTTGATGGCCGAGAAGGACAGCGTGTAGGGCGAGCGCCAGCCGCGCATGCGATTCTCGAGCGAGATCTCGGGATAGAAGGCGCCGACCTTCAGGCGCGAGCGCCAGTCCGAGGAGGGAATCGGCCGCCACTCGGCGTACAGCTCGTTAAGATCGATCGGATTGACGTCGTGGTCACCATAGGCGGCCGCCTCGGCGGTGAGGCGCAGGGTCTGGGTCAGATCGACCCGGTACCCCACCCGCAGGTAACCGAGACGCAGCCCGTCATCCGTGGCGTCGTAGCGGAGCTTGCCGAGCCCGCCTTCGAGGCGCGAATCAGTCGCATTGCTGTTCACGGCGCGGAGGTCGACGCTGAGGTCGAGCTCATAGGCGTTGCCCGCCCCTGCCAGGAGCAGCGCGGCAACCGCGCAGGCGCCGATCAGTAGTCTTCCCATTTCTTGTCTGCTCCGTGGTTAAGCGATGGCGGGCGCAGCGGCCGGCTGAGGCGGAAGTTCGCGACTCCGGTCGCGCCCTCGGCGAGATTCAGATGCGCCTGCAGCTCGGGGCCCGACTCGTCGAGCAGCGCGTGCCACACGCGCAGGGTGTATTCTCCGGGGACAAGATCACGCAGCTGCAAAGTGCCGTCCGCGCCGGTGCGCCCAAACCAGGGTGAATCGGTGACATAGATGTAGCCGAGCATGCTGTCGTGGATGTTGCAGCCGAGGGTCACCAACCCGGGTTTGTCGAACACCACCGGGGCGTGCGCCTTGCCGGCGTAGAGCGCGAGCTGAAAGGTCTTCGCGGGGGAAAAGGAATAAACCTGGTGGTGCACCTGGTCGCTGTTGGGGAAATCCACGGCCGTGCCGGTCTGCACGACCATCGCACCCGGCACGAACATCAGGTTGCGCTGGTCCATGACGTCCTTCAGCCCCGTGCGCGGCGGCGGGCTGCCTTTCTGCGGTTCGGCAATGATGATCGCGTCCTGGACCGGTGTGCCGGCGGCGCTCAGGACCGTGACCGAAAGCGCCGATGCGGCATACACGGGTCCCGTCACGGCCAGAACCGTGCATGCCGTCACACATGTGGCGAGGAATGCGCCCCTACTATCCATATTCAGGTCGATTAGAGCGCCTAACTTTGACCAGCTTCAAGAACCGACTGCTCATTCTGATCGTCTCCCTGATGGCGCTGGCACAGGGTGTGACGATCGTTCTGGCGTTGGCCTCGATCCGCGATGCGGTGCGCGCCGCTTCCGCCCGCCAGCTCACCGCCACGCGCGCCATGCTCGACAGCACCTTCGCGGAGCGCGCCCGCTTGCTGCGCGCCTCGGCCGACGTGCTGGTCGCAGACTTCGCCTTTCGCGAGGTGATCGCAACGGCCGACCGGGCCACGATGCAGTCGGCGCTCAATAATCACGCCGGCCGCGTGGGTGCCGATCTGGCGGTGCTCTACGCGCCCGATGGCCACGTGCTCGCGGCGACCACCCCGGCGCTCGCGCGCCAGGCCAGTGCCGGCCTGCATCTGCCCGAGCCCGGTTCCACCGCGCCCTTCGCGGTCGTCGGCGGCCGCCCCTACCAGATCGTGTTCGCACCGCTCCGTGCACCGGAGATCATCGCCTGGGTCGCGCTCGGCTTTGAGCTCGACCAGACGCTCGCCGAGAAGCTCGCGGCGCTCGCCGGTACCGATGTGAGTTTCATCTACCACGAGCCGGGCTCCTTCAACGGCTACACCTCGACGCTCGAACCGGCGACGGCGGGCGAACTGGCGGTGCTCAGCCTGCGCCGGCCGGGCGCAAGTACGCCCGAACTGATGACGCTGAACGAGCAGGAGTTCCTCAGCTTGAGCGCGCCGCTCCGGACCCAGGCCGGTGGCCTGCAGCTGGTGGTGCAGCGCTCCCAGGCGGCCGCCATGGCGCAGTTCCGCGAAATGCGCTTTGCACTGCTGCTCATCGGTGGCGCGGCGCTGCTGTGCGCGATCCTCGTCGCCTGGCTCGCCGGCCGCAGTGCGGTGCGGCCGCTGGGCGTGCTGGTCAACGCCGCGAGCCAGATCGAGCGCGGCTACTACTCCAATCACATCCAGGTGCAGGGGGCCGAGGAATTCCAGCAGCTCGCCGGCACCTTCAATTCGATGCAGGAGGGCATACGTGAGCGCGAGGCGCGCATCCTGCGCCAGGCAAACTACGACACGCTGACCACGCTACTCAATCGCGAGGGCCTGCGCCAGCGCCTGGCGACGCTGGGGCACAGCGGGGCCTGCAGCGTGGCGCTGCTCGACGTGCATCGCTTTCGCGACATCAATGCCTCGGTCGGCCACCAGGCCGGCGATCAGCTGCTGCAGGCGCTCGCGGCGCGCCTCAGCCAGCTGTGCAGCGCGCAGCTGCCCTGCGCGCGCGTCGGTGCCGACCAGTTCGTGGTCGTCGCTGCGCTCCGCGACAGCGAGCTGCTGCACCGCGTCCTGGTGATGGCCGATGAGCTGCGCCGCGGCGTCGAGCTGGGAAGCCTGCGCCTGAGTGTCGACGTGCGCGCCGGCATCAGCGAATGGCGTGAGCCGCGTGCGCCGGTCGAGGATCTGCTGCGCCAGGCGGACGTGGCCCTGCTGCAGGCCAAGGAGCAGTCCACCGTGGGCGTGGTCTACCAGCCCTCGCATGATGCCGAACATCGCCGGCGCGTGCTGCTGGTGGCCGAATTACGCCGGGCGCTGGCCAGCGAAGGACTCTCGCTCCATTACCAGCCGCTGGTGAACATGACCGACCGCGTGACCGTGGGGTTCGAGGCCCTGCTGCGCTGGACGCACCCGACCCTCGGCAGCATCTCTCCGGCGGAATTCGTGCCGCTCGCCGAACGCGCCTCGGTGCTGCCGGACCTGTCGCGCTGGGTGCTGGATACCGCCATCGCCCAGCTGGGCCAATGGCAGCGCGCCGGGTTGAATATTGACGTTGCCATCAATCTTTCGGCGGCTGATTTCGCCGACGGCGGCCTGCCGGCGCGCGTGCTGGCGCTGCTGCGCGAACACGAGGTGCCGGCGACCCGCCTGATGCTCGAGCTCACCGAGAGCGCGATCATGCACGAGCCGCAACTGGCCGCGCAGGTGATGCAGCAGCTGCGCACGGCCGGCGTGCGTTTCGCGATCGACGATTTTGGCACCGGCCATTCCAGCCTCGCGCAACTGCATGCGCTGCCGGTCGATGAGCTCAAGATCGACCGGGGCTTCGTCATGAACCTGGACCGTACGGCCAGCAACCTGGCCATCGTTCGCAGCACGATCGAACTGGGCCACAGCCTGGGGCTGAAGGTGCTCGCCGAGGGTGTCGAGACCCCCGAAGTGTGGGCCTCGCTGCTGCGCCTGGGCTGCGACCTGGCGCAGGGCTACTTCATCAGCCGGCCCATGCCCGCCGCCTCGGTGCCGAACTGGGCCCGCACGCAATCGGAACAGTTCACCCGCGCGGTCACCGTCGCCGAAGAAACCGGGCGCCTCGCCAGTATTCGCGGCCGCAGCGGCTAAGGCCCCCCACCCTCGCACCATCGGTGGGCAGCGCTCCCCCGGGTGCGCGCTGCTTTGGTGCCCCGCGGCCCGCAACCCGCCACCCAGGGCCGCCCCGCATGGCACGAAAGCTGCAATTCCCAGTGGCCGGGAGACCGGTCCCCTAGGGTCGCGGAGGCGGGAGTATTCGCATGAAACTGGTTAGTGCAATCATCAAACCCTTCAAGCTGGACGACGTGCGCGCGGCCCTGTCCGAGATTGGCGTGTCGGGCATGACCGTCACGGAGGTCAAGGGGTTTGGCCGCCAGCGCGGCCATACCGAGCTGTACCGCGGCGCGGAATACGTCATCGACTTCGTGCCCAAGACCAGGGTGGAAGTGGCGGTGAAGAGCGATCTGGTGGAGCGCGTCGTCGAGGCGATCGTCAAGGCCGCCAAGACCGGCAAGGTCGGGGACGGCAAGATATTCGTCACCGCGATCGAGCGCGCGATCCGAATCCGCACCGGCGAGACCGACGATGCCGCGATCTAGCCGGGTTCCACCAGGTGCAGCGCGCGCGTCGTGCGGCTGATGCCCAGCGCGCCGCTGCGCACCACTTCCAGCAGCTCGCCGTGGGTGGCCACTTCGCGCATGAAGCCATTGACGTCCGCCTCGCTCCCGAGCAGCTCGACGATGAAACTCTCGGTCGAAGGATCGAGCACCCGGCCGCCCGTGCGGACCACGTAGCCGCGCAGGGCGTCGCGCTTCACCGGTGCGACGCGCAGCTTGGCCAGCACCAGCTCGCGCTCCAGGTGCTCACCCCGGGTCATGTCGTCGATCCGGACCACGTCGATGAGCTTGTTGAGCTGGTTGGTGATCTGCAGGATCACCGCATCCGAGCCGGTCGTCACCAGCGTCAGGCGCGAGACGGTGGGGTCGTCGGTCGCCGCGACCGAAAGCGATTCGATGTTGTAGCCGCGGCTGGAGAACATGCCGGCGACGCGCGCCAGCGCACCCGCCTCGTTCTGCAGCAGAATGCCGATGATGTGTCGCATGCCGTGGAGCTGCCGAATCCGGTCCGGTGGCTGGAGGGAAGCAGAATAACTGAGTTTTGTGGCGACTGGCTGAACTGATAGGCTTTCCGCCGTGACCGACCCGGCCAACCAGGCGAACCCCGTGGCGCACGCGCGTGCCGGCCAGGCCATGAGCGGCGCCGAAATGATCATGCAGGTGCTGGCCGACGAGGGCGTCAGGGCCATATTCGGCTACGGTGGCGGCGCGATACTGCCCACCTATGATGCGGTGTTCATCTTTAATGAGGCGCAGCGGCGCAGCGGTGGCCGCGAGATCCCGCTGATCGTGCCGGCCAACGAGCAGGGCGCCGGGTTCATGGCCGCCGGCTACGCCCGCGCCAGCGGCCAGGTGGGCGTCTGCCTCGTGACCTCCGGTCCGGGCGCCACCAATACCGTCACCCCGGTGCGCGACTGCACCGCCGATTCGGTGCCGATCGTCGTGATCTGCGGGCAGGTACCGACGGCGGCGGTGGGGACCGACGCCTTCCAGGAGGCGCCGGTGGCGGCGCTCATGGGTCCGGTCGCCAAGCACGTGTTCCTGGTCACCGATCCGAAGCGGCTCGAGGCGACGATGCGCACCGCCTTCGAGATCGCGCGGACCGGTCGCCCCGGTCCGGTCGTGGTCGACATCCCCAAGGACGTCCAGAACTGGCAGGGCGTGTTCAGGGGCGAAGGCTTGCTGCCGCTGCCGGGCTTTCGCCGCCGCAGCGCCGAGCTCGCAGCGCGCACCTTAAGCGCGGAGCAGCGTGCCGCCTTTGTCGAGCTGCTGTCCGAATCGCAGCGGCCGCTGATCTACGCCGGCGGCGGAGTGATCAACGGCGGGGCCTCCCCCGCGCTCACCGAATTCGCGGAAGCCCTGAACATCCCGGTCGTCACCACGCTCATGGGCATAGGCAGCATCGATACCACGCACCCGCTCGCGATGCACATGCTCGGAATGCACGGCGTGGCGGCGGCGAACTACGCCGTCGAGGACTGCGATTTCCTGATCGCGGTCGGTGCCCGCTTCGACGATCGGGTGGCGGGCGATCCGAAGAAGTTCGCGCGCGCGGCCCGCGCCATCGCGCACCTCGATGTCGACAGCTCCGAGATCAACAAGGTCAAGACGGCGCGCTGGAGCTACGTCGGACGGCTCCCCGATGCGCTGGACCAGCTGCGCGCCGCCGTGCAGAGCGCGGCGCGCCAGCGCGACTACGGCGCCTGGCACGCGCACCTTGGCGCGCTCCGGCACCGCTATGCGATGAACTACCAGCGCTCCGGCGAACTGGTGCAGCCCCACTATGTGATCGAGGAGATCAACCGCCATACGCGCGGCGAGGCGATCATCACCACCGGTGTCGGCCAGCACCAGATGTGGGCGGCGCAGATGTTCGATTTCCGCGGCCCGCGCCACTGGCTCACCTCGGGAAGCATGGGCACGATGGGCTTCGGCCTGCCGGCAGCGATCGGCGCACAGGTGGCGAGCCCGGGCCGGCTGGTGATCGACATCGACGGCGATGCGAGCATCCGTATGAACTTCGGCGAGCTCGAGACGGTGACCACCTACGACCTGCCGGTGAAGATCGTGGTGCTCAACAATTTCGGCGACGGCATGGTCAAGCAGTGGCAGAAGCTGTTCTTCAAGGGCCGCCTGTCCGGCAGTGACAAATCGCTGCACAAGAAGGATTTCGTCAAGGCCGCCCAGGCGGACGGCTTTGCCTATGCCCGCCGGCTCGATCGCCGGCAGGACGTACCCGCCGTGATCGCCGAGTTCCTCGCCTTCAAGGGGCCCGCCTTCCTCGAGGTGATCATCGATCCGGACGCCGGTGTCTATCCGATGGTCGGCCCTGGACAGGGGTACGACGCGATGATCACCGGGGAATTCATTCCCTCGCGCGACCCGCAGGAAGCGGGCGCCATCGATCCCTCGAGTATGTTCTGAGGCGATTCGTGGAGCCAGGGGCATGAGTACCAACAGGCATCCGCAGGCGACGCCAGCGCCGCGCTCGCTGTTCCGCTATGAGCACATCTCGGAGCCGGTCGCGCAGCTGCCGCTATACCTGCGGCGCCAGCTGCGCAGCATCGCCATCGGGCTCCTCTTCATTGCCGTCGCCCTGATTGCCGGCATGATCGGGTACCACGACGTCGTCGGGCTGTCCTGGGTCGACGCCTTCGAGAACGCGGCGATGATCCTCTCCGGAATGGGTCCCCTGGCTTCGCCGGCCACGGTGGCGGGCAAGATATTCGCCGGCAGCTACGCGCTGTTCTCCGGCATTGCGGTGCTGGCCATCGCCGGCGTGATCGCCGCGCCGCTCGTGCATCGCTTTCTGCATCGCCTGCACGCGGACCCGGGAGGGGGTACTTGAGGCCGCCGGCGCGCCTGGCGCGCAGCTACTTCAATTGCCGGTTCGGACAGCTGCACGTGCACCAGGCGATTCCGCCTGGTGGCGGCTTCGACGAGGCTACGGCGCTCCTGTGCCTGCCCGGCGAGCGCGGTGACGGCCGCTTTTTCCACGCGCTCCTCGGGCCGCTCGGGGCCGACCGCTCCATCTACGCCGTGGACCTGCCGGGCCACGGCAATTCCGATGCGCCCACCGCCGCCGGCGGCGCCGAGCCGAACGCCCTGGCGATGGTCGACCTGCTCGATACCCTGCACCAGCGGCGCGTGGATGTGCTCGCGCATGGCGCGGGAGGCGACACGGCACTCGCGCTGGCCGGACTGCGCGGCGGCGCCTTGCTGCGCCGCCTGGTGCTGTCGGCGCCCGCCGCGCCGGCGCTGCAGCGCGCGCGTGCGCTGCGGCTGGATATCCGGGAACTGCCGCTCGCCACGGCCGAGGCCGAAGCGGTGAGCGCCACGACGGTCGCCCAGCGGCTGGCGGAGCTGATCGAGTTTCTCGGCTCCGCCGGCGGCGGCCGCTGACCCAATACCTTAAGATTGGGGCCCCATGAGCGACGATTATCTCCAGCGCATCCTGCAGGCCAAGGTCTACGACGTGGCGATCGAATCTCCGCTGGATCACGCGCCGCGGCTGTCGCGCCGGCTCGGGCACGAGCTGCGCTTCAAGCGCGAAGACCTGCAGCCCGTGTTCTCCTTCAAACTGCGCGGCGCGTACAACAAGCTGGCTCACCTGGGAGCCACCGTGGCCGCTCGCGGCGTGATCTGCGCCTCGGCGGGCAATCACGGGCAGGGCGTGGCCCTGGCCGCGCAGCGGCGCGGGGTGCGGGCGGTGATCGTGATGCCGCAGACCACGCCGGCGATCAAGATCCAGGCGGTGGCCAGCCTCGGCGGCGAGGTCGTCCTGCACGGCGAGATCTACGACGCGGCCT
This sequence comes from Steroidobacteraceae bacterium, assembly GCA_035300345.1. Taxonomy (GTDB): domain Bacteria; phylum Pseudomonadota; class Gammaproteobacteria; order Steroidobacterales; family Steroidobacteraceae; genus FEN-1191. The sequence continues at coordinate 57,601 of DATGVM010000018.1, read as the reverse complement.
GCGAGCACGCGCTGGTGCTGGCACGCGATCAGGGCCTGGCCTTCGTGCATCCCTTCGACGATCCGGACGTGATCGCCGGGCAGGGCACGATCGGCATGGAAATCGCCCGCCAGACGGGCGGTGAGCTCGACGCGATCTTCGTGCCGGTCGGCGGGGGCGGGCTGATCGCCGGCATCGGCGCCTTCATCAAGCAGCTGTTTCCGCGCGTTCGGATCGTGGGCGTCGAGCCCGCGGACGCCGCCGCCATGTTCGAATCGCTGCGCGCCGGAAAGCGCGTCACGCTCGAGCGGGTCGGCCTGTTTGCCGACGGCGTCGCGGTGCGGCGCGTGGGCGAGGAGACCTTTGCGCTGGCGCGCCGCTACGTCGATGAGGTGGTGCTGGTCGACACCGACGAGATCTGCGCCGCGATCCAGGATGTGTTCGAGGATACGCGCGCCATTCTCGAGCCGGCCGGGGCGCTCGCGGTCGCCGGCCTGAAGCGCTACGTCGCCCGCGGGGCGCCCGCCGGCCAGCGCTACGTGGCGATCTGCAGCGGCGCCAACATGAATTTCGACCGGCTGCGGCATATCGCGGAGCGCGCCGACATCGGCGCCGGCCGCGAGGTGCTGCTCGCCGTGGACATTCCGGAGCAGCCCGGGAGTTTTCTGCGCTTCTGCGGCGCCCTTGGCCAGCACAGCGTCACCGAATTCAACTACCGCTACCAGGGCGCGGAGCGCGCGCGCCTGTTCGTGGGATTCGGGCTCGACGCGGGCCAGGAGGATGCCGCCGCGGTGATCGCGCGGCTGCGCGCGGCCGGTTACGGCGTCGTCGACATGAGCGCCAATGAGACGGCGAAACTGCACGTGCGCTTCATGATCGGCGGCATCGGGCGCGAGCTGGCCAATGAACTCGTGTTCCGCTTCGAGTTCCCGGAACGTCCCGGTGCGCTGCTGCGCTTCCTGCAGGCGGTGGGCGCGGCCTGGAACATCAGCCTGTTTCATTATCGCAATCACGGCTCGGACTACGGCCGGGTGCTCGCCGGCATCCAGGTCCCGAAGGCCGAACGCCCGGATTTCCTGGGCCATCTGCAGGCCCTGGGTTATCCCTACACCGAGGAAACGGCGAACCCCGCCTACCGCAGCTTTCTGGCGGGGTGAGGCCAGGACCGGGCGCGCGGCTCGCACGCGATGGCACTTGCGCTTGAGCTGTATATCCGTACAGTAGCGCCATGGACCAGGCGCTCAAGGGTAGAGGTGTCGGCTCCAATCCGCCCGGGCGCTTTGCCCGGCGGACGGACCAGGCCGTCGACGACGGCTGGTACCAGGACTCCGTGCCCGACTCCATCGCCACCGAGGTGCGGGCGGAAGCCGCCCGCTCGATCATCACGCGCAACGAATCGCCGGACATTCCTTTTGAGCAGTCGATCAATCCCTATCGCGGCTGCGAGCATGGCTGCGTGTACTGCTACGCCCGCCCCAGCCACGCCTACGTTGATCTATCGCCCGGCATCGATTTCGAGACGAAGCTGTTCTACAAGGCCGACGCCGCGCAGCTGCTGCGCTCCGAACTGGCGCGCAAAGGGTATCGCTGCCAGCCCATCATGCTGGGCGCCAATACCGATCCCTACCAGCCCATCGAGAAGCGCTTGCGCGTCACGCACGCGATACTCGAGGTGCTGGCCCAGGCCCATCATCCGGTCATGGTCATCACCAAGGGCACGCTGATCCTGCGCGACCTCGATCTGCTGCAGGAGCTGGCGCGGCAGAACCTCGCCCGCGTGACCGTCAGCCTCACGACGCTCGACCCCGAGCTCAAGCGCACGCTGGAGCCGCGCGCCGCCTCGGCGCAGGGGCGGCTGCGGGTCATCAGCACCCTCACCGAGGCCGGGGTGCCGGTCGGCGTGCTGACGGCCCCGATGATTCCAGCCATCAACGACGCCGAGCTCGAGCGCCTGCTCGAAGCCGCGGCGCAGGCGGGCGCAAAGAACGCGGGCTACGTCCTGTTGCGCCTGCCCCATGAGGTGCGCCAGTTGTTTCGGGACTGGCTGGAGCAGCATCACCCGCTCCGCGCGGCGCACGTCATGTCGCTGATCAACCAGGCCCGTGGCGGGCGCGACAACGATCCACGCTTCGGAGTGCGCATGCGCGGGGAGGGGCCGTGGGCGGCGATGCTGCGCGAACGCTTCCGGCTGGCCTGCCGGCGCCTGGGTCTCAACAGCGCGCGCGCCGCCGAGCTGGACACCAAAGCCTTTCGCCCGCCCGGCGGCGGCGAACAGCTCGAATTCCTGCTGCCGGAGTGAATCGGCACTTAAGCAATCGGTGGCGGCGCGGGTTAAGCTGGCTGAAATATGCAATCGGGGACTCCGCGGGTGGCTCTGGTCGCCGGCGCCAACGGCATGGTAGGTCTGGCGCTGGTGCGCGCGCTCATCGCGGGCGGCGAATACGCACGCGTGATTGCCCTGACGCGCCGGCCGTTGCCGATCGAGTCGCCGCGGCTGGCCAATCGCATCATCCGCTTCGAGACGATGGAGGAGCAGTTGCGGGCGGTGGTCTGTGACGACGCCTTCTGCTGCCTCGGCACGACGCGGCGCGAAGCCGGCTCGGCGCAGGCGTTTCGCGCCGTCGATCACGACCTGGTGCTGCGCTTCGCGCGCTGGGCGCAGACCGCGGGCGCGAAGACGCTGGTCGTGGTCTCCTCGGTCGGTGCCGCACCAGAGTCGGGCAACCTCTACCTCCGGGTGAAAGGCGAGACCGAAGTGGAGCTCGAGACGCTACGGTTCCGCTCCCTCCATCTCATGCAGCCTTCGCTGCTGCTCGGCACGCGTCCCCAATGGCGCATGGCCGAAAGCGTGGGGAGGCTCGTGGCGCCGCTCCTCAATCCCCTGCTGCTTGGCCGCCATGCTCGCTGGCGGGCGATCAGCGCGAGCACGGTGGCCGCCGCCATGCGGGCCACCGCCCTGAGCGGACGCCCTGGAACCCACCGCCTCAGCTGGCGGGCCATGCAGTCGCTGGCGACCACGGGGAAAATGCCCTTGCGACTGTGACCGGCGTCCCATCCGGAGTGCGCCGCGCCGGCCAATTGTGATCTGGCACGCATAGCTAGTGGCTGGACTTTCGTTAAATTGGCTCAGGTTTTTCAGGCTCTTGCCACCTCATGCCGCTAGCCTTTGGTGTTCGTCCACGGTCGATGACCTGGCGTTTGACGCTGGCCATGGCGTTGTTGGCTGCGATGTTGCTGCTGGCCGGCGCGATGAGCGCGGCCAGCGCACTGCGCGCCGCCAGCGAGCGGCAGTCTGCCACGGTCGCCGGCGAAGTGAGCCGCACCTTCGCGCGCGAGCTGCGGGTGCGGCTCGGCGTCGCTGAATCCATCGTCCAGCTCCTGACCAACGACGACGCCGGCTTCGGGGGCGCCGACCTGCGCCAGCGCCTGCTGCATTCCGAACTCGTTCGCGGCGTCGTGCTCACCACGCCCGCCAGCGATTCCGGGCCGGTCGCGCTCAACCACGCCGAGAAGATGGCCATCCGGGCCGGACAGACCCTGCTGCGCTCTGCGCCACGCCGCGGCGCCGTGGTGCCGGTGTATCTGCTGCGTCCGGTGCGCGTGGGCACCATCGCGACGATTGCCTTTTTTGAACTGTCACCGGACTGGCTGTGGCAGGGACTGGGCGACACGACGCACAAGCAGGCTTCGATCGCGGTCATCGACGGCGCGGGCGTCCTGCTGGGCGCGCGCGGCGATTTGTCGCCAGAACTGCTGTCCATGTTTGCGCGCGAATACCTGTCCTCCGATACGCCGGGACAGGACGGCAGCGCGCGTTCGTGGAGTGTCGGGCGGCAGGAGTGGCGCGGCGCGGTGACCTCAGTGCTGCCAGTCGAGGCGCACCTGATGGCCAATCGCTGGACCGTGGTGGCTTTCAGCCCCGTGGTGGAGAACTCGGAGGCCTGGACACAGGCGAGCGCGGCGTTGCCGCTGTTGGTCCTGCTCGCGGCCGCCCTGATCGTAGTGCTTGGCTGGTGGTTCCGCTCGCGCTGGGAGCGTCTGCTCGAGGATCTGGGGACCTCGCTCCAGGGACTGGCGCGGGGCGAGTACCGGAGCGTCGTCGTCGAGGACGCGCGCGATACGCCGCGCGTGACCGCCGTGCAATTCAACCGGACGATAGCCGTGCTGGAAGACCGGATGCGGGCCATGACCAGCCTCAACGAAATTGACCGCATGCTGCTGGAGTCTTCCGAACTCGAGTCCTGCCTGGACCGGCTCCTCGACCGGGTCTGCAGCATCGTGCATTGCGACGCCGCGATGCTCGCACTGCTCGACCCCGACGCCTCGGAATACGGCCGCGCCTACCTCGCCGCCGGTGGCGAGCATGCACCGGTCAGCCGCATCACGCTGGACGCGCTGATGTTGTCGCAGCTGTGCCAGGAGCGCTCGGGCCTGACCGTCATGCGCCTGGAGCCGCAACGCCACAGTGTGCTCGTGCCGATGCAGGAGCACGGCGCCGAGTTCTTCTGGGTCTGGCCGGTGCTGTCGCAGGAAACACTGGTGGCGGTGCTGGCGGTGGGTTACCGCGTGGCGCCCGAGGTGGCCGCGGAGGTGGCCGCCTACGGCACCGAATGTGCCTCGCGGATCGGCGTCGCGCTTTCAAACAGTGCGCGTGGCGAGCAACTCTACCGACAGGCGCATTTCGATCCGCTGACGGCACTGCCCAACCGGCTGCTGTTCCGTGACCGCCTGTCCCAGGAACTGGCCAACGCCGCGGAAGGCCGGCAGCGCGGCGCGCTGCTGTACATTGACCTGGACCACTTCAAGAAGGTCAACGACACCGTCGGGCACGGTGCGGGCGACCAGATGCTGCAGATCGTTGCGCAGCGGCTGCGCTCCTGCGTCAAGGAAGGCGACACGGTGGCGCGCCTCGGGGGCGATGAATTCACGATGATCCTGCGCGGCGTGGCGACCGCCGAGGGCGCGCAGCGCGTCGCCACGCGCATCATCGAGACGCTCCAGGAGCCGGTCAACATCGGCGGCCGCGATCACTTTGTGCGCGCCAGCATCGGCATCACTATTTTTCCGGACGATGGCACCGAGCTGGATGACCTGATGCGCAACGCCGACCTGGCGATGTATCGGGCCAAGGAGGACGGCCGCTCACGCGCGGTGTTCTACGACCGCGCCATGCAGCGCATGCCTGCCCTGGCCGCGGAGAGCGGGCTGTATCGCGCGCTCCAGCGGCGCGAATTTGCACTCTATTACCAGCCACAGTACTCGCTGGCTGACGGTTCGCTGGCCGGCCTCGAGGCGCTGCTGCGCTGGCAGCCGCCCCGCGAGGCGATGCGCTATCCGGGAGAATTCGTGCCCGCCGCCGAGCAGAGCGGCCTGATCGTGGACATCGGCGCCTGGGTGCTGGAGGCCGCCTGCGCGCAGCTGGCGGAATGGCACGCCGCGGGCATCGCCCCGCCGCGCCTGGCGCTGAATGTGTCGGTGCACCAGCTGCGGCAGGCCGACTTTCCCAAGCTGGTGCGCGGCGCCCTGGATCGTGCCGGCATCGCGCCGGAGATGCTCGAGGTCGAGCTGACGGAGTCCGTGTTTGCCGACGAGGAAGGGCGCGCTTCGCTGCGCCGCCTCGCGGCCCTCGGCGTGCGCCTGTCACTCGATGACTTTGGCACGGGCTATTCCTCGCTCGGCTACCTGCGGGTCCATCCGGTACAGGCAATCAAGATCGACCGCTCCTTCATTGAAGAAGTGGCCCACAACGTCACGGCCGCGACGCTGGCCGAAACCATGATCACGATGGCGCACGCGCTCGGCAAGGAAGTGGTTGCCGAGGGCGTGGAGACCATGGAACAGGTGGAATTCCTGCGGCAGCGCGGCTGCGACTTTGCGCAGGGCTTTTTCTTCGCACGGCCCGCCGCGCTGGCCGATATCACCGCCCTCCTGCGCGGCCGGCAGTCCGTCACGATCCCCGAACTGAAGGTTGCGGTCTGATTTAACAGAATTGTGACCTGGTTCACCTGTCTGCCGCAGTTGTGATAGGTATCTCCCTCGTACCACTTGACCCGCTGCGTCACCGTGCCAAACTGCGTCACGCTTCAGTGTCACGCAAACCTGTTGTAAGACAGGGACGCAAAGCCTCCGGTCCCTTGAGCCATTGAGGGATAGCGGGGTTGCCACCGAAGGCGGGAGCCGCAAAGCGAACAATCGCTGCCCGCCCTGGTGTCATCCCCGTTAATCCACCGCAGGCGCCGGAATTGCAGCAGCCTAGCGGGGTGGTTTCGAGATGCAGCAGGCTACAGGTTCGATCGGCAGTCCGGTATCTGCCGCCGGCAATGCGATGCCTGCCGCCGCCGTCTCTTACGTCATCAATCTTTGCGCCTCCACCACGCCGGTGGGGCTTGAACAGCCGAACGATCCTGCGCTGAAGCAATTCAGGTTCTTCGTCTCGCGGCGCCGCGAGGACGGCCGCGAGCGCTTCCGCCTGCACATGGGCTATTTCCCCACTCAGGAGGCGGCCGAGCAGATGCTGGCGGTGGTTCGCGATGTGTATCCGGCCGCCTGGGCCGGCGTGGCGCCGGGGCAGAAACTGCGCGCCCAGGCCGCGGGCCAGCCGGTCGTGGCACCGGTCCGGGCCGTGCCGATCGTGTCCGCCGTACCGCTGCCCGCAGAATGGATTACGCCGCCTGCGGCTCCGGCCAGGCCGGTCCTGCCGTTGAAGCTGGAGGTGGTGCCGGAGCGGCCGCGCGCCGCTCCTCTTGCGACGAACGACAACGCCGCCGCGGCGCATTCCCTCAAGAACGTCCGCGCGGCCATCGATTCACTGAATGATGCGCCGCCACAGTCAGCCCGGCCCGCCGCCGCCCAGGCCCTTGAAGGCACGGCCGTGCTGCGCCTGCTCGAACCGGCGCGCCCCGCGCCGCCGGTCCGGGCGGCGTCCCGCCCACCGCCAACGCCCAGTGCGCCGCCTATGCGCAGCGCACCGCCAACGCCGAGTGCGCCGCCGACACCCAGTGCGCCGCCAACTCGCGGTGCATCGCCGGCGCCCAATGCGCCGCCAAAGCCTCGCGCACCGCCCGCGCCCCCGGCGCAGGCAACGCGTGCGGCACCGCCGATGCGCAGCGCGCCGCCGCCTCGCAACGCACCGCCGCCTCGCGGCACGCCGCTGACAGCGGGCGCCTCAGTGGCGGCGGCCAGCGAACTGGTCGCCTTCGCCGTGCAGCTGCGATGGTCAGTGCAGTCGATCGACCTGAGCCAGGTGCCGCAGCTGGCCATCTTTGCCGCCTACACACTCTATGGAGTGGAGGGCAACCGGGACGGCCGTCGCTGGTACGGCTTGCGCCTCGGATTCTTCACCGATGCTGTGTCGGCCAAGCAGGTGGCCCACTACGTGCGCTCGGAGTTCAACGCGGTTTCGGTCGTCCCGGTCACGGCGCGCGAGCGCGAGCGCGCCACCGCGGCGATGGCACGACCACTCCCTGCGGTCGCGGCCCCCAAGACGAGGGGCCCGGAGCTGAGCTTCCTCGACGATGTGCCGACCGAGGCCGCCACCGCCACCACCGGAATCCGCCCGGTGTTGACAACCAATGGATCCGGGGCGCCGGTGGAACACGTCGCCGCCCCGAAAGTGGCCGCGAGCACGGCCGCGCCGCCGCCGCCAGCGGCCAGGCCGGCGCGCGGTGCGCCGGGCAAGCGCGCCAAGGTTCGTGTCGCCCAGGGCATGAAGCCCGTGAGCAAGCGGGTGCGGCAATCCGGCCCGCCCCTGTCGCTGGAGGAAACCCTGGAAATTCTCGGGGCAGGCGAGCTGCAGATGGACCATGGCCGCGGCGAGCTGATGAACGATGCCTCGCGGCACGAGCGCAAGGGTGTTCCGAAACGCAGTTCGCGCTTTGGACGGCTGATCTCACGCCTGGCCGATCGCCTCGCCGACGACGGCACCGGCTGATCCATCCTGCTACAGCTCAGCGCTTGCCGAACAGTCGTTCGAGTTCGGCGCGCGCCTTGTCCACTTCGGCCGTGTTCGGTGCCACCCAGGCCCTGGGACTAGGGCGGAAGAAATCGCAGAAGTTGGCATGCTCCTTGTCACTGACTTCCTCGGCCGTTGGCTCGCGGCAGTGTTTCGCGATCTGCGTGTCGTATTCGACGCACATGCGGCAGACGTGCAGCTCGGCACGGCAACGCGTGCATTCATCGCGGCGCGAGAGCGGCAGCGTGAGCGCCGCCAGGGAGGCGCCACATTTCCAGCACTGCAGCGAGTGGGCCAACTTCACCTCAATCGGCGCGCTCGCGGAGGAACGGGGCCAGCGCCGCTCCAGTATGCGAGCGGCCGTGGCGCGCGGCAATCTGGGCCGGCGAGCCCGCGGCGACGATCCGCCCGCCGCGCGCGCCCGCTTCAGGCCCCAGGTCGATGATCCAGTCGGCCTGCGCCATCAGATCAAGATTGTGTTCAACCATCACGACGCTGTTGCCGGCGTCGACCAGCCGCTGCAGCACGCCGGCGAGGCGTTCCACGTCCGCCATGTGCAGGCCGACGGTCGGCTCGTCGAGCACATACAGCGTGTGCGCCACCGTCGCCCGGCCGGGTTTTAGCGCCGCGAGGCGTGCCAGCTCCGTCACGAGCTTGATGCGCTGCGCCTCGCCGCCCGACAGCGTCGGGCTCGGCTGGCCCAGCGTCAGGTAGCCCAAGCCCACGTCGCGCAGCAGCGTGAGCGGGCGGCGCACCCGCGCGTGGGCTGCAAAAAACTCGAGAGCCTCCTCGACGTTCATCGCGAGCACCTCGGCCGCCGAGCGCCCGCGCCAGTGCACTTCGAGCGTCTGCTGGTCGAAGCGGCGCCCCCCGCACCGGTCGCACAGCACCTTGACGTCCGGCAGGAAACTCATTTCGATCGTGCGCTGTCCCTGGCCTTCGCAATCGGTGCAGCGACCACCGGCTGTATTGAAGGAGAATCGGCTCGCGCTGTAGCCGCGGATCCGCGCCTCATCGCTCCCTGCGTAGACGCGGCGGATGTCGTCCCAGAATCCGACATAGGTCGCCGGACAGGAGCGCGGTGTGCGCCCGATCGGCGTCTGGTCGACCTCCAGCACGCGGCTCAGGGGCTGCGCTCCACGCAGGCCGCGCAGGCCGGTGAGCGGACCACCGCCGGCGAGGAAGCGGCGCAGATTGGTGTACAGCACATCCCGCGCCAGCGTCGACTTGCCGGAACCGGAGACGCCCGTCACGACCACGAGCCGCCCGAGCGGGATGCGCACATCGAGCCCATCGAGGTTGTGCAGCGTCACGCCATCAAGCTGCAGCGATGGCGTGCGGCTGGTCACCGGACGGCGCGGCTTGAGCGGATGGCGAGGCGGTGTCGCGAGCAGGCGGCCGGTCAGGGAGTGCGGGTTTGCGCACAGCTCTGCGGCGCTGCCCGCCGCGATGACCTGTCCGCCGCGCACACCGGCGCCTGGACCCAGGTCGATGATGTGATCGGCGTGGCGGATCGTCTCCTCATCGTGCTCGACGACGACCAGGGTGTTGCCGCCGGCGGTGAGCGCGTCGAGCGCCCGGAGCAGCACCTGGTTGTCGCGCGCGTGCAGGCCGATGGTCGGCTCATCGAGCACGTAGCACACGCCCCTCAGATTCGAGCCCAGTTGGGCGGCCAGGCGGATGCGCTGCGCTTCGCCCCCCGACAGGGTGGGCGCGGCACGGTCCAGCGTCAGGTAGCCGAGTCCGACCTGCGCGAGAAACTGCAGCCGGCTGCCGATCTGCTCGAGCGCATCGCGCGCAATGGTCGCGCCCCGCTTATCGAAGCGCAGGCGCTGGCTGAATTTCTGCAGCTCATCCACCGTCATGGCCGTAAGCTCGCTGATCGAGCGGCCACCGAGCCGCAGGTGCAGTGCGACCGGATTGAGGCGCTGGCCGTGGCAGGCGGAGCAGGGCGTGCCCGACCGGTTGGCATCGAGCCACTGCGATTCCTCGCCGGTCTGCTCGGCGTCGAACTCCTTGATTTCGAGCCCGGTGCCGTGGCAGGCGGGACACCAGCCCTGCGGCGAGTTGAAGGAAAGCAGGCGCGGATCTGCTTCTGCAAAGCCGCGGCCGCTGTTCGGGCAGGCGCGCCTGCTGGACAGCACCTGCAGGCGTCCCCTGGCCCCCAGCACATGTGCAACGCCGTTGCCGGCCTCCAGAGCGGCGGCGAGCGCGGCGCGCAGTTCGGGCTCATTGCGGGCACTGAGCGTGAGTTCCGCGATGGGCAGTTCGATGTTGTGCTCGACGAAGCGCTTGAGCGGTGGGAAAGGATCGGTCGGCACCAGCACACCATCGACGCGCAGCTGACGCGCCCCGCGCGCCTTGGCCCAGCGAGCCAGGTCGGTGTAGATGCCCTTGCGTTGCGCAATCAGCGGCGCCAGCAGCCGGATGCGCCGCCCGCGATGCTCGCTCGCCAGGCGCGCGGCGATCAGGGCCTCGCTTTGTGGCGCGATCGCCGCCTGGCAGTCGGGGCAGTGCTGCACGCCGAGACGAACATAGAGGAGCCGCAGAAAATGGTAGATCTCCGTCAGCGTCGCCACGGTGCTCTTCAGGCCTCCGCGGCTGGCGCGCTGTTCGATCGCCACGGTGGGCGGCAGGCCCGACAGCGTGTCGATGTCGGGGCGCGCCGCGGGCTGCACGAATTGGCGTGCGAAGGCGTTGAGGGACTCCAGGAAGCGCCGCTGCCCCTCGTGAAACAGGATGTCGAAGGCGAGCGTCGATTTTCCCGAACCCGACACACCGGTGACAACCGTGAAGCGCTCGCGTGGCACATCCACGTCGATGTTGCGCAGATTGTGCTCGCGCGCGCCGCGCACGCTGATCTGCGCTGGAGGGCGCGGCGCGCGGGGTGGGCTCTCCGCCACCGCGCGCAGCAGCGTCGATGCCACTGGATTCCGGAGCGAGTCCTGGTAGGCGCGCAGCGCCGCACCAGTGCGTGACTCGCTCGCCGCCATGATCTGTTCCGGAGTACCGCTGGCGACGATATGCCCGCCGGCCTCGCCCCCTTCGGGCCCCAGGTCGATGATCCAGTCCGCGGCACCGATCACGTCCAGGTTGTGCTCGATCACCAGCAGCGAGTGGCCGCCGGCCAGCAGCAATCCGAAGGCGCGCAGCAGGCGCGCGACATCCTCAAAGTGCAATCCGGTGGTGGGTTCATCGAACAGCAGGAGCTTGCCCGTTACGCTCCCGCGCGCCTTGCGGGCGGCGTCGGCCAGGTGTCCGGCGAGCTTCAAGCGCTGCGCCTCCCCTCCCGACAGCGTCGGTACCGGCTGGCCCAGGCGCAGGTAGTCCAGGCCGACGTCCGAGAGCGGCTGAAGCCGCGCGCAGACTTTCGGCGCGTGCGCGAAGAAGGCCAGCGCCTCGGTCACCGTGAACTCGAGCACGGTGGCGATGTCGGCGCGGCGGCCGTCGGCGCCGCTGAGGCGCACCTGCAGGGTCTGCGCGCGATAGCGCCTGCCGTCGCACTCGCCGCAGCGCAGGTACACATCGGAGAGAAACTGCATCTCGACATGCTCGAAGCCATTGCCGCCGCAGGCCGGGCACCGGCCGGTGCCGCCGTTGAAGCTGAAGGTGCCGGCACTGTAACGGCGCAGCCGCGCGTCGGGCGTGGCCGCAAACAGCGCGCGGATTTCATCGAAGGCGCCGACGTGGCTCACCGGATTGGAGCGCGTGGTGCGCCCGATCGGCGCCTGGTCGACCAGCACCGCGGAGTCAATCAGCTCTGCGCCGCTGAGGCCCTGGTGTTCCAGCGGCAGCGCACCGCCTCTGCCCTGGGCTTGCTGCAGCGCCGGGTACAGGACTTCCTGCACCAGCGTGGACTTGCCCGAGCCCGACACGCCCGTCAGGCACACCAGCCGGCCGAGCGGTACGCGCACGTCGATCCCCTTGAGGTTGTGCGCGCGGACGCCCTTGAGTTCGATCGCTGCGCTCCCCGATGCGCCACGCGCCGCGGTGCTCCGGAGCGGTGGCAGGCGCTTGCGCCCGGCCAGCCAGGCGCCCGTGAGCGAGGCGGGGTCGGAGGCGACCTCGGCGGGCGTGGCAAAACTGACGATGCGTCCGCCGTGCTCGCCCGCGCCGGGACCCAAGTCCAGCAGCCGGTCGGCGGCGAGCATGATCTGCGGGTCGTGCTCGACCACCAGCAACGAATTGCCCGCATCGCGGAGCCGGCGCATGACGGCAATGACGCGGCCCATGTCGCGCGGGTGCAGCCCGATCGAGGGCTCATCGAGGACGAAGAGCGTGTTGACGAGCGAGGTGCCGAGCGCGGTGGTCAGGTTAATGCGTTGCACTTCGCCGCCCGACAGGGTGCGCGACTGGCGATCGAGCGTCAGATACCCTAAGCCCACCTCATCGAGAAAGCGCAGGCGCGTACGCAACTCGCCCAAGACCAGGTCTGCGGCCTCGTCCAGTGGCGCCGGAAGCTGCAGGCGCGCGATGATTCCTCTGCACTGCGTGACGGGCAGGCAGACCAGCTCGTGGATGTTGAGTCCGGCCGCCGCGCCCGCCGCACCCGCCGGGTCTGGCGAGCCCAGGCGCCACAGCAGCGCGTCGGGCTTGAGCCGCGCGCCGTGGCAGCTCCCGCACTCGGTGTAGCTGCGGTACTTCGACAGCAGCACGCGAATGTGCATCTTGTAGGCGCGGGTCTCCAGCCAGGCGAAGAAACGGCGCGTGCCGTACCAGGTCTTTTTCGTCCAGGCGCCTTCGCCCTCGATGACCCAATCGCGAGCTGCCTGCGGCAGCTCCTGCCAGGGCACATCGAGCGGAATGCCGCGGCGCCGGGCGTGCCGCTCGAGATCGTCCTGGCACTCCTTGAATGAAGGTGTCTGCCAGGGCCGAATGGCGCCCTGCCGGAGCGTCTTGCCGGCGTCGGGAATCACCAGCGCGTAGTCGATCCCGATCACGCGGCCGAAGCCGCGGCAACTCTCGCAGGCGCCGACCGGGGAATTGAAGGAGAACGAGGAGGGCAGGGCATCCTGGTAATGCAGGTCGCAATCGGCGCAGTGCAGGTCGCTCGAATAGCGCCACACCTGTCCGGCCGCTTCCGCGTGCACGCTGAGGCGCCCGTGGCCGGCGCGCAGCGCGGTCTCGAGGGCCTCCTGCAGCCGCCCGCCGCTACCGTCGCTGGCGCGCAGGCGGTCCTGCACCACCTCGAGCCGGCCGGGCGCCTCGCTGTGAATGCGCGAATAGCCCTGGCGATCCAGCTCCGCGCGCACTTCCGCGAGGCCCATGCGTTCGGGCACGCTCACCGGAAAGCAGATCACCAGGCGCGGGTCCCCCGCCCCCGCCGCGCGCGCCTGGACGCTCGCGCTGATGCTCGAGGGCTGGTCGCGCCGCACCGGCTGGCCGCAGCGCCGGCAATGCAGGGTGGCCGCGCGCGCGTACAGGAGCTTCAGGTGATCGTTGATCTCGGTCATCGTCCCGACCGTCGAGCGCGAAGTGCGCACGGGATTGACCTGATCGATCGCTATGGCCGGCGGGATGCCCTCGATGCTCGCGGCCTTGGGCTTGTCCATCCGGTCGAGGAACTGGCGTGCGTAGGGCGAGAAGGTCTCGACGTAGCGGCGCTGGCCTTCGGCGTAGAGGGTGTCGAAGACCAGGGAGGATTTTCCTGAACCGGAGACGCCGGTGACCACGATCAGCTCGCCGTGCGGCAGCTCGAGATCGAGGTTCTTCAGATTATTCTGGCAGGCGCCACGGACGATGATCGCCTCGGTGGCGCGCTTGCTCATGGCAGACATTTTACGACGATTCAACCGGGTAGAATGGCGCCATTATCCACCGACGGATTTCCATGCCGACCGAGAAACGCCCCATCGCCCTGGTCACTGCGCGGGCCGCGCGCGATCTGGATGTCGACCTCGCGCCGCTCCTCGCCGCCCTGGAGGAATTGCAGCTTGGAGCCATGGTGGTTGAATGGGACGATCCTGCCGTCGACTGGTCCATGTTTTCACTCGCGCTGCTCAGATCCACCTGGGACTACTCGACGCGCCTGGGAGAATTCCTGGGCTGGCTGGAGCGGACGAGTGCGGCGACCACCGTCTACAACCCGCTGGAGCTGGTGCGCTGGAATGTCGACAAGCACTATCTGGCCGATCTGGATCGCAAGGGGGTGTCGATCGTACCCAGCCAGTTCGTCGAGCCCGGGGACGACGCGGCCGATACGCTGCATCAATTTCTGCACCAGCATCCGCGCGGAGATCTGGTGATCAAGCCGGCCGTCGGGGCCGGTTCGCGCGATGCGCAGCGTCACGGGCGCGAGGATCGCGCCGAGATGCTAGGGCACATCTCCCGCCTGCTCACCCAGCGGCGCAGCGTACTGCTGCAGCCCTACCTGGACCGGGTCGATGAGCAGGGCGAGACCGCACTGGTCTATTTCGAGGGCCAGTTCAGCCACGCCTTCCGCAAAGGACCGTTGCTGCAACGGGGGAGCGAGCCGACGCGGGCGCTGTTTGCGCCCGAAGTCATCACGCCGCGCAATCCGGGGCCCGATGAGCAGGCGCTGGCCGAACGGGCGCTGGCGGCATTGCCCTTTGCCTTGCCGCTCTACGCCCGCGTCGATCTGATTCGCGCGGCCGAGGGCTCGCCCTGCCTGCTGGAACTGGAGCTCGCCGAGCCCTCACTTTACTTCGGCCACGCGGCGGGCTCCGCGGCGCGCTTTGCCGGGGCGATCGGGCGGCGGCTGGCGCGGGTTTAGACCGGTACGGCCCGGAAGGCCGGGCGGGAGGCGCCGCTCCGCGACCTTTTTCCAATGGCCTGCATCTATAGACATCAGGCATGTCCACTTTTCTCGAGGTCCAGGTCCCCACCGAATGGCTGCGGCGCGCCCGCTCGGGCGATGCCTCCGCCCAGCGCAGCATATACGCCGCGCTGGGGCGGCCCGTGTACAGCCTGCTCCGCCGCCTGGTGCTGCGTCCGGCCGTGGCCGAAGAACTGGCGCAGGAGGTGTTCCTGGAGGTGCTGCGTAACCTCGGCGCCTACAGCGGTGCGGGCTCCTTTGCCGGCTGGGTGCGCAGCATCGCGGTGAGCAAGGCGCTGATGCACCTGCGCTCGCCCTGGCACGCCCGGCTGCTGCCCGAGGACGCCCAGGGCGCCATCGCGGATCTCGCCGCGCCGCAGAGTGACGGCCCGGAGTGCGGGAGCGATCTGGAGCGCGCCCTGAACGCCTTGCCCGACCTGGCTCGCAGCATCGTGTGGCTGCATGACGTCGAGGGCTACACCCATGCCGAAATTGCGCGCCTCCATGATCGCACCGTGAGTTTTTCCAAATCGCAGCTCGCCCGCGCACACGCCGCGCTGCGCGACGCGCTCGAGCCCAAGACCGGAGACCAGCCATGCACGCTCGCCTCGAGGAACTGATCAGTCTGCGGGATCGCCAGCCCGTGGATGCCGCCAGCGTCTCGCACGTGGCGGCCTGCCCGCAGTGCGCCGCCGAGATCCGGCGTCTTACGGCGCTCCGCTCCGAGCTGGCGCAGCTGCCGAGCTTTGCACCCCCGGACCTGTGGCCGCTCATCGAGGTGCGGCTGGGGGCCGGATCTTCTTCCGCGCCGCGCTGGCGCTGGGCGCAGCTCACCGCCGCCGGCAGCATTGTTGCCCTGATACTCGCGCTGGCCTCATCGCTCCCGCAAGTCCCGGTTGCCGATCCTGTCGTGATTCAGGGGACTGGCGGGCAAGCGCCCCTCGAGACCCTGGTCGCGCGTTCGCAGCGCCTGGAGTCCACGTTGCGCCAGCTCCCGCAGCGCCCGGCGGTCGAAGTGGCGGCGGACTCCGTGGCGATCGATGCCCTGCAGTCGCGCATTCAGCGCCTCGATGTGGAACTCGCCAGCAATGGGGCGGAGGAATCCGACCCGGATCGAGTGCAGGACCTGTGGAGCCAGCGCGTGAGCCTGCTCAATTCGCTGTTCGGCGTGCGCTACGCCGAAGCCGTGCACGCCGGCTACCGTGCCACCCGTGAAGAAGGAACCCTCTGATGGACACCATGATGAACTCAACGCCGAAGCCCCGATCCGGACTGCCGCGTGCCGTGGCGGCCGCGCTGCTGCTGGCCGCGCCCCTGTGCCTGCCGCTGCGCCCGGCCCTGGCGGAAGAGACCCCCAAGAGCGATACGGCGGGACGGGATCAGCTCGCAGGGCGGGAACAGATGGAGCAACGGCTCAAGGCCGCGCAGGAGCGCATGGAGCAGGCCGCACATGAAATGGCCGAGATGTCGCTGTCGCTCAATGGCGGGCAGGATAGCGTCGACCGGCGCGTCAAGATCGTCGTGGTGCGGCGGCCGATGCTCGGGATGTCAATTGCCGAGGAGTCCGGGGGTGCCCGCGCGGGGGCAGGCGTGCGCGTCCTGAGCGTCAGCCCGGGCGGGTCAGCCGAGGCGGCCGGCATCCGCGCCAACGACGAGATTATGTCCCTGAACGGCGGCTCGTTGCACGGCGATGCCAAGCGCACCGGGCCGGAGCAGCTGCATGCCATCATGAAGCTGGCCAAGTCCGGCGAGCCGATGGCGATCGAATACCAGCGCGACGGCAAGACTTACAAGGCAAAGATTGTCCCGAAGGACGCGCACGACATGCACGAAGATCTGGATCTGCCGCCCCTGCCCGAAATGCTCACGGTCGAGGGCCGGGTCGGAGATGCGATGACGCGGGTGATGCACCTCGGGATGCGCAATTCCAGCGGCTTTGGTGCCGCGGAGATGGTCGACCTGTCCCCGGCGCTGGGCAGCTACTTTGGCACCGAAAAGGGGCTGCTGGTGGTGCGCGCACCCAAGGATCAGCGATTCAAGCTGCAGGACGGCGATGTGCTCGTCGACATCGATGGGCGCGTGCCCGGCAGTGTCGCGCACGCGCTGCAGATCCTGGCTTCCTACCGCACGGGCGAGACTGTGCGTCTGCACATCCTGAGGCAGAAACAGCGTCTCGAGCTCAGCGTGGAGGTGCCGGAAGGCTAGGGTCGGCGGCCACCGGGCCGCGCGCGCAATTGCGCTCAGGGGGCGGAGGCCCGAGAATCCTCCGCATGCAAGCGCCCCCGGCCCTACAAACCTGGCTGTTGCGTGCCGGAGGGGAGCCGCCCCGGGCCGCGCCGTTCCTGCCGATGTCGCGCGCCGAGATGGCGCAGCTGGGCTGGGAGCAGTGCGATGTCGTCATCGTCACCGGCGATGCCTACGTCGATCATCCCAGCTTCGGTGCGGCGCTGATCGGGCGCGTGCTCGAGGCGCAGGGCCTGCGCGTCGGGATCATCGCGCAGCCGGACTGGCACGGCACCGAGTCCTTTCGCGCGCTGGGCGAACCTCGCCTGTTCTTCGGCGTCACCGCCGGCAACATGGATTCCATGGTCAATCGCTACACCGCCGATCGGCGTGTGCGCAGCGATGACGCCTATACGCCCGGCGGCAAAGGCGGCAGGCGGCCCGATCGCTCCGTGATCGTCTACGCGCAACGGGTGCGCGAGGCCTACCGCGATGCGACGGTGGTCATCGGCAGCATCGAGGCTTCGCTGCGGCGCATCGCGCATTATGACTACTGGTCCGAGAAGGTGCGCCGCTCGGTCCTGCTCGATGCGAAGGCAGACCTGCTGGTGTTCGGCAATGCCGAGCGGCAGATCCTGGAAATCGCCCGACGCCTCGATGCCGGCGAGGAGATCAGCGCGCTCGATGACATCCGTGGCACCGCCTTCCTGCACCGCAAGCCGAAGACGGGCTGGATCGAAATCGACTCCACGCACCTGGACGCGCCCGGCCCGCTGAATCCGCCCATCGATCCTTATGCGCTGACTCCCGCGGGGACGGGCGCTGCGAAGGGCGCCGCTACGGGCGTTGCAGGCGCGCAGGTGGTGCGGTTCATGAGGCGCGTGCCCAACGCGGAGCGCGAGCACAGTGTCATTCGCCTGCCCTCCTTCGAGCAGGTCGCCGCCGACCCGGTGCTCTACGCGCACGCCTCGCGCATCCTGCACCTGGAATCAAACCCCGGTAACGCTCGTGCACTGGTGCAGCGCCACGGCGATGTCGATGTCTGGCTCAATCCGCCGCCGGTGCCGCTCGCCACCGCCGAGATGGACTGGATCTACGACCTGCCTTTCCAGCGCCGGCCGCATCCGGCCTATGGGGCGGAGAATATCCCCGCCTACAAGATGATCCGCTTTTCCGTGGCCATCCAGCGTGGCTGCTTTGGCGGCTGCACCTTCTGCTCGATCACCGAACACGAGGGTCGCATCATCCAGAACCGTTCCGAGGATTCCGTGATCCGCGAGATCGGGAAGATCCGCGACACCGTGCCGGGCTTCACCGGCGTGATCTCGGACCTGGGCGGGCCCACCGCCAATATGTACCGCCTCGCCTGCAAGAGCCCCGAGATCGAGAGTGCCTGCCGCCGGCCTTCCTGTGTGTTCCCGGGCATCTGCCCGAATCTGAACACCGACCACAGTGCCCTCATCGGCCTGTACCGCCGTGCCCGCGAAGTGCCCGGCGTGAAGAAGGTGCTGATCGCCTCGGGCGTGCGCTATGACCTGGCAAGCGAATCACCGGAATACGTGCGTGAACTCGCGCAGCATCATGTCGGGGGCTACCTGAAGATCGCGCCGGAGCATGTGCGCGACGGGCCACTGCAGCTGATGATGAAGCCTGGTGTCGGCACCTACGATCGCTTCAAGGAGCTGTTCGACAAGTATTCGCGCCAGGCCGGCAAAGAGCAGTACCTGATCCCTTACTTTATCGCCGCGCACCCCGGCACCACCGATGAGGACATGCTCGAGCTGGCGCTGTGGCTCAAGCGCAATGGTTTCCGCGCCGACCAGGTGCAGGCCTTCCTGCCCGGTCCGATGGCCACCGCGACGGCCATGTATCACACCGGCAAGAACCCGCTGCGGCGTGTCACGCGTGCCAGCGCCCCGGTGGTGGTGCCTAAGGGCCTGCGCGTGCGGCGCCTGCACAAGGCCTTCCTGCGCTATCACGATGCCAACAACTGGCCGCTGCTGCGCGAGGCGCTTCGGCGCATGGGGCGCGCGGACCTGATAGGGCCGCGGCGCGAGCAGCTGATCCCTTCCTGGCAGCCACGGGGCACTGGGTTGGCGGGCGCGTCTCCGGCGCGCGCGCCGCGAGCCCACCGGCAGGCGCTGCGCACCCAGCACACGGGATTGCCCCGCACGCCGCGCGTGCCGCCCACACCGCCAGCGCATCCGCCGACAGGTCGGTCTTCCCGGCCGGGTTCGAGCGGGCGCCCGCGGCGCGGCCGCCCGTGAGCGACGCCTTCGTGCGGCGTGCCCAGGTGGGCGCCGCTCTATTGATGGCGTCCGCCACCGTGGCGGGTGCCTTCGGCGCGCACGCGCTCAAGTCCAGGCTCGTTCCGGGCGACTATGAGTTGCTGCACACCGCCGTGCAGTATCAGTTCATCCATTCGCTCGGCCTGCTGCTGCTTGGCGTCCTGGCGGAGCACCGCATGCAGCGTGGGTTGCGCCTCGCTGGTGACCTGCTGCTCGCCGGCGTGCTGCTGTTTTCCGGCAGCCTGTACCTGATGCTTTGCGGGGCACCGCGGGCGATCGGCGTGCTCACTCCGATTGGCGGGGCCTGCCTGATCGCCGGCTGGGGCGTGGCGGTGTGCGCACTGCTGCGCCGAGCGCGTGCTACGGAGCCGTGAACCCACCTGAGGCGGAGAGCGGCGAGGCGCTGGTTCAGGCGCTGCGCGCGGCACTCGCCGGCTCACGAGACGCCGTGCTGCAGGCGCCTCCCGGCGCCGGCAAGAGCACACAAGTGCCGCTTGCGCTGCTCGAAGAACCCTGGCTGCGCGGACGGCGGGTGTTGCTGCTCGAGCCGCGCCGCGTGGCCGCACGAGCCATTGCGAGACGCATGGCCTGGCTGCGCAATGAACCGGTGGGCGCCACCGTGGGTTACCGCATGCGGCTGGACACGCGTGTCTCGCGTGACACGCGCATCGAGGTGATCACCGAGGGCGTGCTCATCCGCATGCTGCAGGCCGATCCGGAGCTTGCCGGCGTCGGCTGCGTGATCTTCGATGAATTTCACGAACGGAGCCTGCAGGCCGACCTGGGGCTCGCCCTGTGCCTCGATGCGCGCAGCGCGCTCGATGCTGACTTCCGGGTGCTGGCCATGTCGGCCACGCTCGATGGCGCGCGTGTGGCAGCGCTCCTTGGTGCCGCGCCGGTGGTCGATGTGCCGGGCCGCGTGCATGAGGTGGAGATTCTCTACACGCGCCGCGGCCCACCGCTCCTCCCCGGTGGCGCGGAGTCCCTGGAGCGCACGCTGGCATCCATCGTGCGGCGGGCAATTGATGAGACGGGCGGTGACCTGCTGGTTTTTCTCCCTGGCGCCGGTGAGATCCGGCGGCTGCAGGGCCAGCTTGCCGACCTGGCCAGTCCGCGGCTGCAAGTCCTGCCGCTTTATGGCGAGCTCGCCGCCCAGGATCAGGACGCCGCGCTCAATGCGAGTCCGCCGGGCGTGCGGCGCGTGGTGCTGGCGACCAATATCGCCGAGACGAGCGTGACGATTCCGGGCGTGACCGCGGTGATCGATTGCGGCCTGGCGCGGCGCTCGCGCTTCGATCCAAACACCGGGATGAGCCGCCTCGAACTCGTGCGCATCTCGCGTGCTGCGGCCGACCAGCGCGCGGGCCGCGCGGGCCGCACGGCGCCGGGCCGCTGCTACCGGCTGTGGAGCGAAGGGGCGCAGCAGAGCCTCGCCCCGCACACGCCGCCGGAAATCACCGAGGCGGACCTGGCACCGCTCGCCCTCGATCTGGCGCAGTGGGGCAGCATGGAAGCCGGGCGGCTTGCGTGGCTCGATCCGCCGCCGGGGCCCGCGCTGGCGCAGGCCCGCGAATTGCTGCAGCGACTCGAGGCGATCGACGCGCGGGGGCAGATCACGGCACTTGGCGGCGAGATGGCGGCGCTTCCCCTGCACCCGCGGCTCGCCCACATGCTGCTCGCGGCGCGCGCGCGCGCGGAAGTGCCGCTGGCCGCCGAGCTTGCGGCGCTCCTGTCGGAGCGGGACCTGTTGCGCGGCGCCGGCCTGGAGCGCGATCCGGATATCCGCAGCCGCCTCGAGATCCTGCGCCGTGATCCGGGCGCGCGATCTGCGGATCGCGCCGCCCTGCAGCGCGTGCAGCGCAATGCGGAGCAGTTCCGGAGGCTGGCCTCCGCGCCGGGGGCTGCAGCCACCTCCGATCGCGCGATGGCGCCGGCCTCGCCGGGCGCGCTGCTGGCCTCGGCATTCCCGGATCGCATCGCCCAGCGCCGGCGCGAGGGGTCCGGGCGCTACCTGCTCGCCAATGGCCGCGGCGCGGCCTTCGGCACCGCCACCGGCCTTGGAGCGCAGGAATTCCTGGTCGCGGTCGAGCTCGATGACCGCGAGCGCGAAGCGCGCATCGATCTGGCGGCGCCGCTGGCGCGCGCCGAGCTGGAGTCCCTGTTCAGTGCGCAGATCCTCAGCGAGGAGCGGGTGGAGTGGGACCCCAAGAGCGCCGCGGTGCTCGCGCATCGCACCCGCAGCTTCGGGGCCCTGGTACTCGAAGACCGCCCGCTCGAACCCCTGCCGGCCGCCGCCGCCGCCGAGGCGATGCTCGCCGGGCTCAGGCAGCTGGGTCTGGGCGCTTTGCCCTGGGATCCTGAGACCCGGAATCTGCAGGCGCGGCTGGAATTCGTGCGGCGGCTTGGGCGCTCCGTCCCGGCGGACTGGCCGGCGAGCGACGATGCCACGCTTCTGGAGCAGCTGGAGCACTGGCTCCCCGCCTGGCTGGGAGGCGTGACGCGTGCTGAACAGCTGGCGCGAGTGGACCTCGCGGCGGCGCTGCTGGATCGCCTCAATGCTTCACAGCGCCGGGCGCTGCAGGAACTGGCGCCGCGGGACCTGGCAGTGCCCTCCGGTTCGCGCATCCGGATCGATTACGCCGATGACAACGCACCCTGCATCGGCGTGCGATTGCAGGAAGTCTTCGGCCTGGCCTCGACCCCGCGGATCGGAAATGGCGCGGTACCCTTGACCTTCAAGCTCCTCTCGCCTGCGCAGCGCCCGGTGCAGATCACACGTGACCTGGCCGGGTTCTGGAAGTCCAGCTACCTCGAGGTCCGCAAGGAGATGCGCGGCCGCTACCCGAAGCATCACTGGCCCGACAACCCGCTCGAAGCCCTGCCCTCGCGCGGGGCCCGGAAACGGCGCCCGTAGCAGCGTAATGGCGGCGCCCGGGCCTGCCATTGGCAGCGGTTTGGCAAGCCGCTATCTTATGAGGCATGAAACACCCGCGCTTTGCAGGCGGCGGCACGTTGCTCGGCGTGGCGCTACTGCTTCTCTCCTGTTCCCGCAGTCCCACACCGGCTGGCCCGCCAGTCGGGTCTGCGCCGGGCGCCGCGGCGAGCACTGCGGCACCGCTTCACGCCGACGCCGCGGGGATTGACTGGTATCGCGGCGAGGTGTCCGAAGCCTTCAGCGCCGCTCGTACTGCGCACAAGCCCATCCTGCTGTATTGGGGCGCGATCTGGTGCCCGCCCTGCCAGGAGCTGAAGTCCACGGTGTTTTCGCGGCCGGATTTCATCGCGCGCAGCCGCCTGTTCCTGCCGGTGTACCTCGATGGCGATGAGGCCGGTGCGCAGAAGTGGGGCGAGAAGTTTCATGTCTCGGGCTATCCGACCCTGGTGGTCCTGAACGCCGACGGCCGGGAGCTCATGCGTATCGCCGGGGGCATGGACCTGAACCAGTACGCCACGGTGCTCGACACCGCGCTCGCCGACCTGCAGCCTGCCGACGATTTGCTCGGTGCCGCCGTGGCCGGCAAGTCGCTGGATGCCATGCAATGCCGCCGGCTGGCCTTCAATAGCTGGGAGCTTGACGTCGATGCGAGCGATGATGCCGCGACCAATGCGCGGATGGCACAGCAGCTGGATGCCGCCGCGGAAAAGTGTCCCGCCAAGGCACAGCTCGAGCGTGCACGCCTGGAGATCTTTGCGGCCGACTACGCCACCAAGACCGAGGCCGACGCCCTCAAGAGCGACCAGCCGCCGAGCGCGGCGCTGCGCGCGCATCTGGCGGAGGTCGATCGGGTGCTGGCGGACGAGCGGCTCGCGCTGCAGGTTGCCGATGCGCTGCAATACTTCGATGAGAATTTCTTCCGCGCGGTGAAGGCCGGCGGCGCCACGGCAGCGGCGCGCCTCGCGCGCTTCAGCAAGATCATGGACGCCGCTACCGCCGATCCGGATTTTTCAGAGGCCGATCAGCTCAGTGCCCTGGGCTCGAAACTCGAAGCGATCAAGACGGTCAAGGGCGCGATCCCGGCCGGCGTGGCGCGCGCGGCGAGCGCGCGGGTTGCGGCGACTCTCGCCCAGAGACAGATCCCTTATGTGCGATCGGGCATCATCAACGCGGTGCTGCCCATATTCGAGCTGCTGAACGACAACGAGCGGGCCTACAAGCTGGTGCAGGGTGAGCTCGCGAAAACCGCCACTCCTTACTACTACAAGGCGGATCTCGGCGAGCTGGCCGAGAGCCTCGGCCGCAAGGATGAGGCGCTTAAGTGGTACTCCGAGGGCTACAGCGAGGCGCGCGGGATTGCTACGCGTTTTCAGTGGGGGGCGATCTACGCCTCTGGCATGCTGCGCCTGGCGCCCGACAACGCCGCGAAGATCAGCGAGGTCACATCCGGGGTGCTCGGCGAGCTGGATGGGCCGGACCGAATTTACCGTCGCGGCCGCATGCGCCTGGTGCGCCTCGACAAGGCGCTGCGCAAGTGGGACACGGACGCGAAGGGTGCGCACCACGAAGTGATCGTGGCGCTCCGTGCCCGCATGCAGCAGATCTGCGTGAAGGTGCCGGCCGCGGAGCCGGCGCACGCGACCTGCGAGGCCTTTCTGGCGGGCGCCTGAGCCTTCGCCACCCTGCTAGAATCCGCCGCTTCTTTCCCGCGGGGCCTGTAGCACAACGGTTAGTGCAGGGGACTCATAATCCCTTGGTTGTAGGTTCGAATCCTACCGGGCCCACCATATCGACTTCTCAAGGCGTCTCACTGCCTCTCAGCGTGCCACTATGTAGCTTGATTATACTTACTTTATGGCCTCAAGAGACCTCATACGTTCTCATGGCATCTCGCGTTGACCGGGGGTATATTCAGGGGTATCTCGAAGAACTGGCCGCTTGGATCTGCAGATACCCCCACTTTAGAAACTAGCGATGAAAGGTGCCGATAAGCTCACGGATACGGAATTGCGTGCAGCAGTGCGCCGGGCGCTACACACGGAAGTTCCTAAGCTATTCGACGGTAAAGGGCTATTCCTGTTGGTCACACGCGAGAGCGCGCAACGGGGAAAGGGCTATTGGCGTCTGAAGTACCGGATTGACGGCAAGGAGAAATTGATCTCACTGGGCGTGTATCCCGAGGTTCCGCTCAAGTCAGCCAGAAAGAGACGTGACAAAGCCCGAGAGCAACTCGAACAGAAGACGGACCCGAGTGCGCAACGCCAGGCGGAAAAGGCTGCTAGGCGCAATCGATCAACCAACACGCTGGAGGCAGTTGGCACAGAGTGGTTTGCCAAGAAGTCCCGCGCTTGGGTCAAGAGTAATTCTGATCGCATCAGAGACCGGCTCAACAAAGATGTGTACCCCCACATCGGTGACTTGCCAATCACCGATCTCACGAGCCCAAAGCTGCTGGAAGTGCTTCGACTTGTTGAAGATCGAGGGGCTATCGAGTCTGCACACCGAATTCGCCAGTACTTGAACTCGATCTTTCAGTACGCGATTGATACTCATCGCCTTCAGGCAAATCCGATACCAAAGCCTGGAGCGCTGGCATCGCCCACTAAAGGACGCTTCGCGAGCATCACAGACCCAAAAGGTGTCGGATCGCTGATGCGAGCAATAGATGGCTACCAGGGCACGCTTGTAGTTCAGACGGCGCTGAAGCTCGCGCCACTGGCTTTTGTTCGCCCTGGGGAGCTGCGCGCTGCCGAATGGGCGGAATTCGACCTTGATGCGGCGGAATGGCGCATTCCGATCCGTCGGATGAAGATGAAGGCCGCTCATTTCGTGCCTCTATCGTGCCAGGCTGTAGCATTGCTTAAACTGGTTAGGCAGCTCACGGGTAGCGGTCAATTCGTGTTCCCGAGCGAACGTGGACATAAGCGTCCCATGAGCGCAAATACGTTAAACGCGGCTCTCAGGTCTCTGGGTTTCTCCAAGACTCAGATGACAGCTCACGGATTTCGTCACATGGCATCGACGCTACTCAATGAATCCGGAAAGTGGAATCGCGACGCCATTGAGCGTCAGCTCGCCCACACCGATCAAGACAGTATCCGCGCCGCATATAACTTCTCCCAGCATTTGGAGGAGCGCCGCCGGATGATGCAGTGGTGGTCCGATTACCTGGAGACTCTACGGAATGCAGGCGACAAAGTGGTCAAGTTAAGCGCCGCAGGCAAGCGACACTAGACCCTCCATGTCGGTTCCCGCCGGTTGTGACGGGGCAGGGGCCACAGCCGACGAGCGAAGATCCGGGACACCCAATAAATGGTTTCCCGATACACCGTGAAATTCGCCGTGCGGTCATTTCCATAATGCAGTGTTCCATGCTTTGGTCCATCCAAGCTGCCGCAAGAGCCGCCAGACGCTGGTTCGACTGAGTTGTACTTTAAGAGCGCGCGCGACAGCGATTCGAATGAGTGTAGGCGTCCAAGTCAGGCTATCGAAACCCAGTTTTCCTGGCTTAGTCCCAAGGATGCGCAACACCATTATCTGGTGATCTCTATTAAAGCGTGGAGGTCGTCCAATGCGGCGCGTCAGCGTCAGGGCCTTGATTCCACCGGCTGCATAGGTGCGTGACCAGCGCATCACCGATTGACGCGACACGCCCAACCGACGAGCGACCTCTGCCTGAATCAAGCCAGCGGCCAACATTTCTGCTGCGCGCGCTCGCCTCTGCTCTCTATCCGTAGTTGTCCGTTTGGACTGCATTGCTCCGTAATGCTCACGGCAACTACGCCGTCACGCCATCAATATGGCGTCACTATATTATGAAACAGTCTGGGCGACATGACATTTGGCACGCCGCTACCCTTTGCGCGTGTTCAGGAACCCACCTACGGATTACGACTATGCAAACGATACTGAGGCTTCCCTCCGTTGAAGCGGAAACAGGACTCTCCTGTGCCACGATCTATAGGCGTGTCGCGGAAGGGCTTTGGCCAAAGCCCGTCAGTCTCGGTGCTCGCGCCGTAGGGTGGCCAGCTAGGGAGGTTTACGCGATAAACGCAGCCCGAATTGCTGGCCAATGCGATCAGGAGATTCGGGCACTGGTTCTCGGCCTTCACCAAGAGCGCGGGAGGATCGCATGAGCGCCTCGGTCCCGGAAATGCTGACGCTGGTTGACCCAGAGCGAATGAGGCGTGCGCAACAGGAAATCGATGCTTCCGCGATCAAGCAATCGACGGCGCTGAATCCGACGAAGCTGGCAACCGATGCGGAGGTAGGCCGGATCGCGAAAGAACGGAAGCTGCGCGAGGCGCAGTTGGTAAATGGCCTCGGAGAATCCAAACCCACGACCGAGCCGGTAGTTCTTTCGTCAAATTCGTTTGTTTCGTTCCGTGAGGAGAAGAGGACCTGGCCCAAGGACCTGGCGGACGAGGCCTATCAGGGTCTAGTTGGGAAGATCGTCGCTGCCATTGAACCGGAGACCGAATCCGACCCTGCCGCCCTAGTGCTGCAGTTCTTAGCGGCATTCGGAGCCATGGTTGGACGTGGGCCTCATGTTCGAGTCGAGGGCGATGAGCACCATAGCAATCTCGATGTGCTGATCGTGGGCGCTACCTCGAAGGCTCGAAAAGGCACCTCGTGGGGCCGCATCCTGCAATTGCTCAAGCGGCTCTCCGGCAATTCGGTAAATCCGCAGCCGGGCGGGTGGCCGACTGTCGTTGACGGGCTCTCCAGCGGCGAAGGCCTCAAGTACGCAGTGCGCGATGCCCGCTATGAAATGCCGGTGGGCAAGAAGGCAGAGTGCAATGAGGAGGTGATGGTCGATGCAGGCGTCCCCGATAAGCGTCTGCTTGTCGTGGAGGCGGAGTTCTCACAGGTACTGCGCCAGGGAGCTCGGGCGGGAAACACTCTCTCGGCGACGATTCGCAGCGCCTGGGATGGCAGCACCCTGATGAGTATTACCAAGAACGACCCTGTGCGCGCCACCGGGGCTCATATCGCCATCATCGGTCACATCACGGTTGATGAGTTGCGGGCGGAGTTGACGGCCACCGACTCCGCAAACGGGTTCGCTAACCGATTCATCATGATGTGCGTGAAGCGCAGCAAGCCATTGCCTTTCGGCGGTGCTCCCTTGACCGAAGAAGTCCTTGCCGACCTGGAAGGAGACCTCAGGGACGCTGTAGCCCACGCGAGAAGGCAGGCCTCCGTCAAGATGACCGAAGCGGCTCGCGAGATCTGGCAGCGCAATTACGCCGTGCTGAGCGAAGGGCACACTGGCTTGCTCGGGGCTGTCACGGCGCGTGCCGAGGCCCAGTGCCTGCGTCTGGCCCTCATCTACGCCCTTGCCGACTGCGCGACCGCCATTGATGCGCCGCACCTCAAGGCCGCTATCGCCGTCTGGGAGCGCGCTGAGGAATCGGCTCGCTTCATCTTCGGCTCGGCCCTCGGGGACCGCGTAGCCGATGAGATTCTGCGGGCAGTGCGCTCGGCGGGCACCGCCGGCATGACTCGGACGGCAATAAGTACGCTCTTTAACCGTAATGAGAAAACCGAGTGTATCGGGACGGCGCTGCAGCGGCTTAGCGACCAAAGGCTCATTGAGCGCAAGCACGACCAGCACCAGGGTGGACGTCCGCCCGAAATTTGGATGGCGACGTGACGCAGCAGCAATCACATACTACGAAAAAACGCAAGTAACGAAAAAAGAGGGTCTTCTTTCGTTTTCTTCGTCCATTTCCTACTACTTGCAGCGTCAGGCCCATACTAATGGGCAGCCTACTTGCTATGTTCAACCAGATACCCGAAAGGCACCCGTCACCCTGCCGCTGACCGATGCCCAGGAACGGGCACGGGGACAGGAGCTGTGTGCGCTCGAAGCCAACCCGCATTTTGACCAGGCGTTCGACACTCGTGTCGGGGCCGCCGGCATCGTCGCCACGATTGTGTTCATGGAACGGAGCGGCCTAGCCTCGAACGGGAGCGTCTTGCGCGGTGGCTACACGCCGGCTGGAGAGTGCAATGGTACGACCACCAATTTTGGCCTGGTGTAGCCGCCAATGGGTGATCGGTCCAAGGCTGCGCGACCCAGTGGGCTAAAACAACTGATGGGGGTAATGCGACGTGCCGGATCGAAGTATTTCCATTTCACGGTTTTGGGTGCCTTGTTGCGTCGGCGGATGTAACGCATGAGTTTCATGCTGAGATCCGGGAGTGGGGTGCCTGCGCCGCAAGCGACCCCATCGCGCTCGATTTTGGAGAACCAAAACCCAACTTGCTTGAGCCACGCTGAATAGGTCCGAGCGAATCGAAAGTGAACCCCAGAATGCGCAGTCAGGAAGTTCTCGACCTGTTGCCTCGTGTGGGCCGAGTGGTTGTCGGCAATCACATATATCTCCTTTCCGGGCGGTCGGTTGATCAGGATGTCGGTGAGGAAGGCGACGAACTCAGCTGAGGTGTGACGCTCAGCGGTCCTCCCCAACGCCTGGCCGGTCCTGGTCTTAAAGGCTGCGTAGAGCGACAAGGCGCCGTGACGGTGACACTTAAGGCCATACCGTTCGACAGTGCCGGGCGAAAGAGGAATGACCAAGTCGTTGCCATCCACGGACTGAATAGACTTCCTTTCATCGACGCAGAACACCGCAGCGTGCGCCGGCGGGTTTAGATACAGTCCAATGGCGTCAGCCCCCTTCTTCTCAAAGTCAGGATTGTCGGAGGCTATGTACCGCTCGATCCACTGCGGTTTGAGCCCGTGATTGCGCCACACACGCGCCACCATCATATGGCTGACTCCCATGTGAGCTGCGAGCTTCCGCGTGGTCCAATACCACGAGCCGCTTGGCGGGTGGTTCGTCAGCGTCAGAATCCGCGCCTCCAGCTTCGGAGTGAATACTTTGGCGACCTGGCCGATATGCCGGCTGTAGAGGCCTGCGACGCGCTGCTCCGCGAATCGCTTGCTCCATGTGGCTACGAAGCCCCTGCTGCAGTCGATCCGCTCGGAGGCTTCATCCCACGTATGGCCTTCGTCCAGCAACAGAATCAGCCGAGCTCGTCGGGTATCTTCGGCCCGAGCCGTCTGGCTAGTCGCTCGCCGCGTCAGTTCTATTCGCTCCGCGTTCGTCAAGGTGATGGCGCCTGTCATGGATTTCATCATAGTCCATGAATGGTAGTTACAAGCCATTTGACCCCTACGTTGTTATTTTTCATTTAGTTACTTAATGAAAACATCAGTAATCGTCGGTAACTTTTCGACGCGTGGGCGGACTCTCAGTCTAGTCGGATGCGCTCCAAGCACAGCTGGTGTGATGGCGCCGCAGGCGTTGACGGAGAGCACTGAGTACCCTCGGAACCTGGATTGCGGGCTATGCGGACGTGAGGCGAGAAATGGTGCGAATTGAATTTGAAGGCTACCGGCTGGGAGCCGCCCGACGGTAGGTGCGCGGAATCGTCTATTGAGTCATTTTCAAGGTAGGTGTGCGGTGGCTCGCCCCAGACCAAGCACATCCGAAAGGGAAGCCGCGGGACGGCGTCCTGCACACCACCGACCAGCAATGTGCTTGGCCTGTCACTGTCGGAGCTCCTGGAAGGTGCGGAGAAGCGGGGACGGTAATGGTCTCTCAGAAAAGGAGGGATTCCCGGCAATAAAGTCGGTGAAGGCGTGTGGCCTATGTCATAGCTATTCACTCTGACCGCGGCACACTACCCGAGGCGGGCGTTCGATCCCTATGAAGACGTGGTACATCTCACGCTGTGCTCTTCTCCATTCCCATCTGCGACCCGTCGGATCCGCCGTTTACTAGATTGGAACTTGCGTATATATAGGGGACTGTGAGGTTGCACGGAAGGGAACGCGTAATGGCCAACGAGACCAAGAATGTATTTATAAGCCACCTCCACGAGGACGACGCGGGCCTTTCCCCGCTAAAGGACCTGTTGGCAAAGAACGGTCTGGATATTCGTGATTCATCAGTTACATCGGACAAGCCCAACGAGGCGAAGGACCCGGAATACATTAAGCGTGAAATTCTCGCTCCAAGAATCGCATGGGCCAGTACCCTGATCGTCTATATCACGCCCAACACGCGAGATAGCGACTGGGTGAACTGGGAGATCGAATACGCGGAGAAGTTGGGGAAACGTATTGTTGGTGTTTGGGCACACGGCGCCAGCGAAGCCGATCTTCCCGAGGCCTTGGACAAATACGCAAACGCCGTCGTCGGATGGAACAGCGACAAGATAATCGATGCCGTCAATGGAGAGACGCAAGAATGGCGAACGTCCACCGGAGACATGCGCCCTCAACGACCGATCATGCGATACAGCTGTCGGTAAGACGGCCTCCATGAGGCTCTACTCGTACGTGGTCGCCAGAGACTTCGGCTTTGCGCCGAATCCATTTTTTGGAGTTTGCACATTGGCCACCTGTAAGCCAGACATCCGAAAAGGGGCTAATGTCGATGATTGGGTTATCGGCACCGGCAGCCAGAGGCGTGGCCGCGGAAACCGCATCGTATTTGGCATGCGGATCACTGAGTATATGACATTTACCGGCTATTGGTCCGATCCGAGATTCAAAGGGAAGAAGCCCTACTTGGCGGGCAGCAAGAAGTTGGCGTATGGGGATAATATCTACTTCAAAGCAAACGGACGTTGGCGACAAGAAAACTCACATCACAGTCTCTCCACTGGCAAGCCGAACAGTGCAAATGTGATTCATGACACCCGGGTGGACCGCGTTCTGATCAGTAGCGATTTCATTTACTGGGGCGGAGATGGCCCGGCCATCCCTCCGTCACTGCGCCGCGTACGTAAGCGCGGCCCGGGACACCGAAGTGATTTTGACGAAGCCTTTATCGCCAAGATTATTTCGTGGCTGCGTTCCTTCCCTGAGGGGGGGTATATTGGCGCACCTTTAGATTGGTCGCTCACGTCGTAATCCAAAAAATGCCTATAAAAGGTAGCCCAGATGCGGCGACTCTGCTGCGCGAGTACAGCCAAGCTGTAAGGGAGACGGACCGTCTTCCCTTGCATGACCTCCATCCTGTCTTGTACGGGCTGTTCGGAGAGGTCGGCAGCATCATGACGGTCGCGAAGAAGCACTATAGGGAGAGCGATGCCTACACAAGCTACCAGACTGCTATTGAAGAGGAATTCGGTGACGCAATTTGGTATTTGACGGCCCTATGCAGGCGCTTGGAGATCGACGTCGATGCCGTCTTTCAGAAGATTTTCGACCAAGACGCTACATCCGCCGGTGCCGCTAAGGATCCGAACATCAGACCGGACGCGGCGGCTTCTCTACCTGGTTTGAGCTCTAATCTAGAGGCTCTTCTTCTCCGCCTGGGAGAGGCCACCGCCAATCTACTGTCGCTAGATAGGAGCAGAGATCGCGGTCTCGAGAAACTGCAGTCTTTCGCAGGAGTCTACGTGGGCGCTCTTCAGGCCTCTAATGTGTCATTTGCCGCTCTTTTGCGATCGAACATCAAGAAAGTCCGTGGTCGGTTTGCGCGGGCTGACTTAGAGCTCCTACCTACGTTTGACCACGGCAGTCCAAAGGATGAACAGATACCTGAGCGCTTCGAGATTCACGTTGTGCAGCGATCCGATGGGCGGTGCTATCTGCAATGGCATGGCGTATTTATCGGTGATCCACTCACGGACAGCATCGCTGATCACGACGGCTATAGATTCCATGATGTGTTTCATTTCTCCCACGCCGCAATCCTGCATTGGTCTCCCGTCTTTCGCGCCTTGATTAAGCACAAGCGAAAGAGCGACCCTCTAGTCGATGAGGCGCAGGACGGAGGGCGCGCTATCGTCGTGGAGGAAGGCCTTACTGCTTGGGTCTTTAGTCGGGCGAAATCACTTGATTTTTTCAAGGACCGAGTGACCCTCTCGTTTGACCTGCTAAAAAACGTACAGCAATTCGTTGCCGGATACGAGGTCGAGGAGTGCCCGCTTCACTTATGGGAGCAAGCAATTATTCGTGGTTACGAAGTCTTTCGAAGTGTTCGTAAGAATAACGGCGGAATTGTAAAATGCGACCGTGCGAAGAGGTCAATCCAGTACAGGCCGTTCAGCTGAGATCCAATGACGCCAGAGGAATTTGTCACAAGCTTGTGTGCGCTAGAGTTCGAAGATGCGTTCAATCCGTATTCCCACAAATGCCCGGTACACGACCGTTCGTCCGCGCCGACACTGCGCAGAAAGGCTGTCTTTGCGACCCTGGTCGTGGCGCTACGAGTCGGCGTCGAGTCGGTTTGGATCGGTCGAGACTTGGGATATAGGGGTGGACGTAGAACAGGACTAGCGCTTACCGACGACGTGCATTTGTCTGATTACGCAAGTCGTTGGGGGATCACGCTGGACCGTCCTACGAAAGGACCGCCGATGGCGGAGCGCACAGCCGCCATTGCTTGGAGCGTGCTGACGCTTATCGATGAGCCGATTTTCCTGTGGAATGTCTTCCCGCTCCATCCCCACGTCCATGGGGATCCCTTTAGCAATAGGACGCACAATGGCCGCGAAGGACGAGTCGGTGAAGATTTTCTCGCGAACCTTTTGGAGATGCTGAAGCCGAGGAGGATGATTGCTATTGGCAACGACGCCGCTCGTGTCGCACTGCACGTTGCGAGTTCTCAAGACGTGCTCGCCGTCCGCCACCCAAGCTATGGTGGGCAAAGTCAATTCTTGAGTCAGGTGAAAGCCGCTTATGGGGTTTGACCACAGCCATTTTGGTCTCTAGAGCTCGGTCACGAGTTCGTACATCCTTTGTCGATAATTGATTAATCGCTGATTAACCAGTGCGAGGTCACGGGCCAGTTCATCGAATTTCGGAAATCTTTTCTGAATCTCCTGAGGGTGCGCCTGCGAATGCTCGATTTTTGCCAGTTCTTTCTCATACCACCGGCGGAAACGCGCATGCCACTTTGTAAGGTGAGGTCGAATTCCCGTGTTCAATACTTCGATCGATAAGCGGATGATCCGCTCGGTATCCTTCCGGCGGAATCTCGAGACGGGAACGTCCTTAATCAATTCTCGCGTTACGGAAAAGAAGCTGTGCCACGAGTCGTAGAGCTCAGCGACAACGTCATCTTCCAGATCTATTGGTAATCCGATTTTCCTTGTACTCAGCTCCACCCAAATTTTGAAGGCGATTTGCATGTCCGTCAGGTTCGGGTGGAGCGTAATCTTTTGGTCCCCCAATCCGAACTCGGTACTATCAATCTCGAATCGGCGCCAGAGTCTGAATCTATTCGTGGCCCACAAACGAAGAACGACGACTAACAAGGTAAACGCAGCAAGTACCCCGACAATCAAGCCGCTTACATAAAGAGAAGCGTGCCAATTCTGATCCACAACAAATCGGAAGTAGTCCGTTTCTGGCGTCGAGGTTGTCGTGTTCATGGCAGCCATAGTAAGCATTGAAATTTGCAGCTCAGTCGATTTTGGGAATTGGAGATACCTCCCAACACCCGAGACCGCAACACTCTCACCGCTCTCGCAGTTGGTCAACCGTGAATTAACTCAGCCAATGGGATCGCCGCCCGCACGACTTTTGTCGGCTCAGGCGGAATGCCTCCTCGGCGCGTGGTGAATACAATCGGGGCTGTACCTCAACTTCGCGTCAGGTCACGTTGGTTTGGCCCTGGCCGATTGTCAACTAGGAGGTCAGTGCGCGATGCGCAGTTTGCTGCACAGGACAATTCGATCTTCAGGGCAGCGTAAATGCGCTACGTGGGGCGATTTGTTTGGGTTGTCCCGGGTGCGTGGCGCGTGCCAGTTGTCTAGCTAGTCCCTCCAGAACGACTTGAACCTGTCCGACGCCATATCTGTGTACCGCACCGTGTGGGCGATGTTCTTGTGCCCCAGGTAGTGCTGGAGCGAGCGCGTATCGTGGCCCTCATTGGCCAGCTTATAGCCGCAGGCGTGGCGCAACATGTGGGGGTGCACCGGATACTCAATCTTCGCCTGGATGCCGGCCCTGGTGACCAGCTTGCGGACATTGCTGGCGGTCATGGGTCCGCCACGTTCGGAGACGAACAGGTAAGGGGAGTCCGGCCAGTCCCGGCGCAGCTGTCGGAGCGCCCTGAGTTCAGGCCCCCTAAGGGGGTGAGTGGACGGCACGCCATTCTTGAGCCGGACGACGGCCAAGTGCCCAGCTTTGAGGTCTACCTGGTCCCAGCGCAGCGTAATAGCCTCGCTGACCCGGAGGCCGTGCCGGTACATCAGCAAGAGCAGCGCCCGGTCCCGGGGCCCGTAGCGGGTTCCAGCCCCGGTCGCGTCCATGAGCCGCTCCACCTCGTCCGCCGTCAGGTACTCCCGTTTGCGTGTGGACTGGTTGGGGCGACGCGTCGGCGGGCGAACTTTCCCGTTTAGGGCGTTTGGGGCGGCTTTGCGGCGGGACGGCAATTCAACGACTTGGCCCATGGCAGGTTCTCCTACATTCCCATTAAGGGACATTATAGGGAAAGTTTAGTGCCTCATGGCCGATGGGAGGGCCGAGAGCGACCGTAGTTCGCGAGCCGCGGCAGTGCGCTGCGGGCGATGGTCGGTTGCGAGCCCGACCATCCAAGCGATATCCGCAGCGACGACTTGCCGATCGGACTGACGGAATTTTAATGCGTCTGGTTATCGTGGCGATCACTACTGCTTTCCTATTTCGTGCGTTCTTCACGAATACCCATTCCGCTGTATTGACGGCCCCTGTTTCTGCGTCGCACCATTGGTTTACGACGTTCGAGATTGCAACGTGCGGGTATCGAGTTGTCGAATCCAACACAAGAGCGAAGGGGACACGAGGTCGGACGAGTCGCTCGCTGGCCGATCGCCGCGGTGTGGCTTGTTCTGGCCCTCGGCTTTGTCGCCCTTTGGGTCTCGGGCTTTGAGCCGCTTCTTTGGTGGCGGGCCCGCGAACAGGCGGCGATAGCGAAGGCGGTCCCACCGCACCGCGCTCCGGTTGGACCGATTAGCATCGTACAGCCGACGCCTCTCGGAACCGATTCCTCCGTTTCAAGGGCGCCGCTCCCTTTGCATCTAGTTGCTACACGCCTGGGCCGCAATAACCGAGAGGGCTACGCGGACATCGGGGTCAACGTGGTGTCGCCTCAAACTTACAAAGCAGGCGCGATTCTCGCTAACGGCGCACGGCTGGCAGAAATCTATGCTGATTCTGTGGTGCTGGAGCACAAGGGAGAGCGATTGCGGCTTTATTTGGATGGGACGGGCCCGGCTGCGCGTGAGACTACCGTGTTGTCCCCGATTGCTACGGTTGGAGGCACCGCGCCCATCCCGTCGGCGAGAGCGGACAGTTACGAAGCGTTGACCGAGGTCGTAAGGATCGCACCCGTTTTTGCCGGTGGTCGGGTCCGAGCACTCGAGCTCTATCCCGGTACGCACTCGGATCTCTTTGGGCATTTAGGCTTTGAGCCGGGCGATCAAATCGTCGCTATTGACGGTACGGAAATTAAGGATGTCTGGGAGGCCCTTGCGGGACTTCGTCAATTGACGGCGGGGGTTGCACTAATCCTGACCATCGAGCGAGAGGGAAAGCGCCAGAGCCTCGCTGTGGATGGATCGCTTCTGCGACCCGGTAATCGTGGCTAAATCAATTTCAAGGACACGTCTGTGAATTTCATTACAAAGACTTTGTTGGTCCTGGCCGCGCTGAGCGCGTCTGTCATGGTGCAAGCGCAATCGGCCTGGAGCAGCCAGGACTACGATTTGTATCCCGGCGATTTCAACGGCGATGGCCTCACCGACATGCTCTATATCGCCAAGGACCCGGCTCATCTCAGTGGCATTGTGCTGTCCGATGGCGTGGGCCTTAACACCCCGTTTCAGACCTGGGACAACGCGTATTTAGGGATTCCCTGGACCGGTGGTCTGTATAACATCATCGTGGCGGATTTTAACGGCGATGGTAAAGCAGACCTGTTTCTGCAGCGCACGACACCCGGTGATCACTATCTGTTATTGACTGAAGACAGCGGGGTCGCGGCCATCAGTCAAACTGTGCCTAACGACACCGCTGGCCTCGCCTGGTC
Source organism: Steroidobacteraceae bacterium (assembly GCA_035300345.1). Taxonomy (GTDB): domain Bacteria; phylum Pseudomonadota; class Gammaproteobacteria; order Steroidobacterales; family Steroidobacteraceae; genus FEN-1191. The sequence goes on along the minus strand of DATGVM010000018.1, from coordinate 21,411 downwards.
AGCCGATCAGCATCGTTTGCTGTCGGCAGATTTTAATGGTGATGGGAAGGCGGACCTCTTTTTCCAGCCTACCGATTCCAAGGGGTTAAGTGCCGTTGTACTGGCCGATCCGAACGGCCAGTTCACTTCGAAGGAGCCCGATCAGAGCTGGAACGATGGGTACGAGGGATTTAACTGGGCCACCTCAGAGAGTGCGGTGTATGCCGGGGACTTCAACGGCGATGGGCTGGGAGACCTGTTAGTCCAGGCGCTGCCAACTTGGGGCACCGGGCCGGGCACTTCGGTGCCCGCTCAATTCGAGCCCAATTCAAACGGCGTGACACTGGTTCAGGCCTCAAAGCAGATCTTCGCATTGGAAGGCGTACAGGCGTGGAGCGAAAACGGGTTTTCGGCCAACTGGTCACCGCTCGCCACCTCGATTCTCGTGGGCGACTTCAACGCCGACGGGCGTTCGGACGTGCTGTTGCAGGGTCAGACCGCGATGGACGCGAGCTACCTGTTGTACGGCAGTATTCCGGGAGCCATATTTACTGATGCCACTTTCCTCGCCGGTGCTGCGCTGCCGGCGGCGGACTCGTTCCGGCCCCTAGTGGGCCACTTCACGAGCGAAAGGGTCAGTGGCCTGTACTTTCAGTCGATTAGGCCAGACCAGACCAACTTCATGGCCGGTGTCACAGGCGCGCAATTGTACGTGACGCAAGCGGATGCTTCGCTACCGGTCCTTATGGATACTGCGATGGCAGCAGAACGCGCTGCACCGGCAGCCGCAGAAGGCGGAGGCAGCCCACCCGCCGCTCCGACTGTCACCCTAGTGGGCCGGACACCCGGGCAGTTTTCTGTGACCCCAACGGGTGCAGCAATTTATCAGATTCCGATTTGGGTACCGCCCGGCCCTCAGGGAATGCAGCCGTCGATGTCGCTGTCTTATTCGTCGAACAGCGGATCGTCTCTGCTGGGGATCGGCTGGCAGCTGGGTGGATTAAGCGAGATCATTCTATGTGTTCGAACAAAGGCACAGGATGGTGCCATCGGTACACTCGCGGATCGCTATTGCTTGGATGGTCAACGGCTGCGTAAGACCGCTGGTGCAAACTACGGCGATTCGGGCTCAACTTATCAGACGGAGATCGATACGTTTGAGCGTGTCACTGCACAATCGAGTGGAACTACTCGCTATTTCACAGCCGTTGGCAAGGACGGCTGGTCTTATGAATATGGGGCAACAACCGATGCCCGATTTGTCATCGGAGCGCAGGCCGTGCGCTGGTTGCTGGATAAGGTATCCGACCAGAATGGCAATTCTTACACGATCACTTATGGGATAGGAGCTGGCACGTCGGGGCAGACCGAATACGTGCCGCTTTTGATCAGCTGGGGGCCGACATCCGCAGGCGCCTCAACGTACAACTACACAGCTACGCTAGCTTACGACCTGCGAACGGCGAAGGACGTGCAGTCTTATTCCCTCTTCGGGGCGGTGCGCATTGGGGAAAATCGGCTCAATTCGATCTCGATCAAGTACGGCTCCACGGTCGAACGGTTCTACTCCTTGAATTATGACCTGAGTCCCGTCACGGGCCAGTCGCGACTGCTCACGATCACAGAGTGCGCGGACTCGGCTATGACCACCTGTCTGTCACCGACCTCGCTGAGCTATGTCGTCTCCTCCCCAGGGATAGGTGGAACCAATACCAGCGTTTCGAACAGTGTTGCACGGTTCGGTGGCGCAGCTGATTTCAATGGAGATGGGCGAAAGGATGTGTACTTTCTAGTTGGCACGACAATTTACGTTGCGTACGGAACGGCAACGGGCTTGGCGGCGCCCGTTTCAACAGGGATTTCCGCAACTGGGGCAGTCCTTGCTGGCGACATTGTCCGTTCGGGAAAGGACGATCTGCTCGTATCCAATGGGGTTGGGTCCTTCTGGTACCGGTACTACTTATCCGGCGCTTCATTTGTTGGCGTAAGCACAGGCTTGGCGGTCGTTAACAACGCACGTGCGCTTACTGACGTGGATGGTGACGGGCTACCTGACCTCGTTACAGACAACATGTCTGGGCCGTCCGTCAACATCAGTGCAACGCGTACTGCCTATGTAAATTTCAATACATCCTCAAACGGAATAGCAAGCTTCGGGCCACAAACGACGGTAACAACATGGCCAGGATCGGGCTGTGTGGCCGGCGCAACCGCGTGCATTGCATTAGTTACTGGAGTATTTGACGTCAATAACGATCACGCCGGAGATATTGGATATGTGCGTATAGCCCAACCGAATTACACAAACAACATTACTTGGTACGCGTGGAATGGGAGTGCGTTTGTAGCCATCAGCAACTATCCCACAAGTACAGTATCCACACCGCTTGCAGAGGTTCGCTGGAATGATGACACGTGTGCGGACTACGAATCAGCGGTTAGTGGCGGTTTCAATATTACTGTAAGCGGATGCAATGGGACCGTTGGCTACACAGTGACGGGCACGGGAACCTACGTGGCCGCGATGGATTGGGACGGTGATGGTCGGATGGACGCACTGGTACGCACTTCGGGCAACACACTTGGTTACGAATTGTCGACCGGAAACGGCATTGGCGCGATGGTTGATACGGGAATACCAATTGCAAACACCACCATTATTCCAGGCGACCTTACCGGTGATGGATTGCAAGATCTCATTGTCGAAACTGGCAGTGCGCCCCCGTACTCGATTGGGTACATGCTGCACAACCCGACGGCCAGCGGCTTGCCCGATCAAGTCTCCACCATCACTGATGGCTTGGGAAATACGCAAAGCCTGCTCTACTCCACGTTGGCAGATTCGTCCGTATACACAATTGGGACCGGTGCGATGGCCCCCGAGAAAGACACCTCCGATCCGTATGACACCGGCGATGAGTCGGGTCGGAACTACGGTGTCGTTAAATCGGTCACCCGCTCGGACGGTGCGGGTGGAACCTACACCGAATCGTACAAGTACACGGGCGCCAGAGTTGATACAACGGGCAGGGGGTTTGAGGGGTTTCAGACGGTCACCGTAACAGATAGCCGCGCCCCAGAACCCATACGCAAAGTTGTCTACAACACGGCGTTCCCCTATTCGGGGACCGTCTTAGAAGCGGACACGTATCAGTCCAATAGCTCGACGTCGATAGAACAGACCACCAACACTTGGGACAAGAAGACGCTCGATAGCACAGCCGGCAACCAGCGCTCCTGGCCGTTTGTCAGCGGAAGTTCGATGAAGAGCTATGAGGTCAACCCTGGTGGGTCCAAAGATGGAGCGCTGATAATGACGCGCTCCATCGGGTCCGTCAGCTACGACAATTACGGCAATCTGCTGGGGTCAACGGAAACACTAACGGATAATGATCCCGCTTCGCCCTTTCCGGGCCAGCAGCTGACGACCGTAATGGCCACCGCGATGCAATCGGCGGACACCACGAACTGGTGCTTGGGCTTGCCGCAACAAGCAACAATGACCAAGTCAGGCACCACGCCCACCTTAGGCGCGATTACGCGAACGGTGGCGTTCACTCCGGACGCAAATCCAGCCAAGTGCCGAGTCGCAACGCAAACGATTGAGCCAGGCGCTGCGACCACCTATAAGGTGGTTGAGACGTACGGATTTGATGCGTTCGGAAACATCAACTCCGAAACAATTGCTCCCACGGGCCTCTCAAGCCGAGTTACTACCGTGAACTGGGGGGCGACCGGCCAGTTCCCAGAGAAGGTGGTGGACCCGGTGGGGTATGCGCTCGGAACGAGCGGTTACAAGGAAATCCGAACATATGACTACGGGCAGGGCGTGCAACTGGCCACCGTCGTCAAGGATTACAATGAGGCCGTTGCCAATTCGCCGGGTACGAGTTGGCAACACGATTTCGTCGGTCGCCTCACAAGGGAAACCCGACCAGACGGCACCTACACAACGGTGGACTACAGCGCGTGCTCTGCGGGCAACAGCTATTGCGGTACCGGCACTTCGACCACGGACGTCCGCGTTGAATCTTACCTGAAGAGCTACAGCACCACGCCCACGCTGATTACCCAGCAATACGTTTCTGTCGACGGGCTCGGGCGCACACGCTTCCAGAAGTTTCTGGATGTTTCTGGGAATTGGGTGACTGTGCAAACCCAATATGACACCCGCGGGAATGTCTACCAGAAGTCAATGCCCTATACGGGTACGGCCTACTTTAGCACCTACACGTACGATGCTCTGAATCGACCCACGCAGGAAGCACGGCCAAAGCAGGAATCGGACCTCACGGCGCAGTACACCAAGTGGCAATACCTGGGTCGCGAAGTAGACAGTACCGACGCCTTGATCAACGTTACAAAACAGTTCACTCGGGTGAACGGCCTTCAAGGCAGGTCAGTCGATGCGGGCGGCTATTACGCGACCTTTGCGTACGACGCGTTTGGAAGCTTGACGTCTGTTGTGGACAGCCTCTCCAATTCACTGTTTAGTGCGACGTACGACTATGGCGCTGGCGCCTATCAGCGGACCGCACAGGACATCGACCGCGGGAGCCGTGCGATCAATGTCGATGCCCTGGGCGAGGTAACCTCCTATCAGGACGCCAACGGCGTCGCCGGCGGCACGTCCGTAACGTTCGGAACGTATGACGGGCTGGGGCGTCCCTCTACTCGCACGGAGCCACAGACAGCATCGACAGCGGCATTGGCCACAACGTGGACGTGGGGTAGCACTCCGTCAGCCCATAACGTCGGTCAGCTACAGGCCATCTCCTCGATGGCTGGGGGCACGCTCACCTATTCCGAGGGCTATGTGTACGACTCTAAGGGACGTTTGTTGACCCAGAATATTAGTCCGGGCTCTATGGGGACCCAATCGTTTGATATCGGCTACAACGGGACCACCGGGCTCGTCGATACTCTGACCTACCCGACTAGTACCAGCAGTTACCGGCTCAAGCTCCAGTACGGCTACGCAAATGGCCTTTTGACGGGAATTAGTGACTACAATTCGCCCTCAACGGTGTTCTGGACTGGGTCTTCGATGAGTCCGTGGGGTGCCATCACGCAGGAATCGTTCGGCAATGGGGTGGTAACCCATCGAGTGTTTGATGCCGTGACGGGGTGGCTCGCGAGCAATCAAGCGGGGGTTGGCGGCGGGACGGGCCTCATAAACCAGTCCTATTTGTACGATCTGCTTGGTAACGTGGCTCAGCGCCAGAACATCACGCTTGGTTTGACTGAGCACGCATGTTACGACGCACTCTACCGGCTGACAAAGACGACGGCGTCAGATTGCGCGGGAGCGTCAAACCTGGCGATTTCCTACGACAGCATGGGCGACATCTTCTCTCGGTCGGATGTGGGAGCCGGCGCTACGTGGGTATACGATACGACGCACAAGCATCAGGTGCGGACCGCTGGCACCGGAACCAGTTACCTTTATGACGCCAATGGCAATATGACCTCACGGAACGGCAATAGTGTCACTTGGACTTCCTATAACTTCCCTCAGACCATCAACGGGACGGGGGAGAGTGCAACCTTTGACTACGGTCCTACCCACCAGTACTGGCGGCAGACCTACAATGGGCCGTCGGGAAGTGAAACGACGTACTACTTAAATAAGCTGGTCGAGAAGGTCGATACGGCGACTGGTTCAGATTGGCGGCACTACATTTTTGGGCCCAGCGGCATCGTGGCTATCTACAGCCGCCAGAGCAGCGGCACGAATGCGGTGCGCTACATGCTGTCAGATCACCAGGGAAGCGTTGCGTCGCTGTTGACTTCTACCGGGGCGAGTTATGTGAACGAAAGCTTTGCTCCGTTTGGTGCACGGCGGAATCCGGTCACATGGTCAGGAGCTCCGACAACTGGCGACCAGAATTTGATTAACGCGGTTACTCGGATTGGGTATACGGGTCAGGCGATGCTTGGCAATATGGGCCTGATCCATATGAATGGCCGAGTGCAGGACTCGACGTTGGGGAGGTTTCTGAGCGCGGATCCCTTTGTGCCGACGCCCTCAGATCCGCAGAACTTCAATAGATATAGCTACGTTATAAACAATCCCCTAAGTTACATCGACCCAAGCGGGTACGATGAGTGTCTGCCGGGCAAATATTGTCAGCCGGTAAATGGTCATTGCCAGCCCGGGACAAGACCAGTAATTCTTCATGACGAATTGGTCTGCTACTTTGATGAAACCGTTCTTGTCACGGGGACGAGAGGTGGTACACCGCCGCCGTCGACGCCAGGTGGAGTAGTGTTCTTCTTGCCTGGACCTGACCAGAACGGTTATCCCGGATCGCAGACTGGGGGAGGGGCGCAAGGGAAGTGCTGGAATGGGAGACAGGGAAACTTTGGGGATTTTCTGAGCGGGCTTGCGCGCCAGATTGGCAACGATGTGTCCTCGCTGGTTAACAATGTCGGATCGCTGCTGACGGCAGGTGACGCTGATCCGGCGACCGCTGCAGCTGCCGATGCCTTATCGGCAAACCTATTCGGGTCAAACAACACTAACTCTGGCATCTTTGGATCAGATCTTGCGCCGGGCGCTGAGCTTGCTGTGCCAGTAGCGAGACTCGGCTACGTGTTGGATGTTGCCAGGATTCCTGGCTCAGTGGGTATTACTGGACGGGGAGCCGTGGCGGCCCGCAATGCACTCAAGATCGACTACAGACTACGACAATTCTCAAACACGGGGATGGGCAGCTATGACGCTTTTGTCGCTGCCGGAAAGACGGACGCTCAGATTGTCGCGAGCGCTGGCACGACCAATGCGGGGGTGAATTCCGCAGCTGCTACATTGGCGGCCTCGGCGGCTGCGCATTCTGGTTGCCCATGACAACCCTTCCATCAGTCTTTCCGTTCTCTAAGCTGAAACTTCGAGACCGTGAGGCGCTAGAGTGGGTGGGATACAACCCTACATTTCATCGCTTCACCAAGTATGGATTGGCGATTTCCGACGCTGCCTTTTACGTCTGTTGGCAAAGTTGGATTTTTGCAAGATGGCGACGGTATCCTCTGGTTGAAATATCTAATGTAACGTTCGTCGGAGACAAAGACAGCAGACCGGCGCTCAAATTTCAGGTGGGAAGGAGACTACTGGCGTTCCGTACCCCTTGTGATTCTCACACGGAAGAAGTTGATTTTGATCGCGGTGTACTCTCGAAGGCTGCGGAGAAGTTGCAGTCCAAAGTGCGACAGGAATGTTGAGCTTGTTCTCCGGCCACTCGAACATAACGCTCGGATATTATGCGCAGCGTTCGGGAGGAATCCGAGCCGCTGTTCGCGCTGTCGCGCCGCATACTTTGCGCTATGTTCAAGTGCCCGCCACCACGTGCGAATCGCACGCGGCAGTGTGCGGCTGCCGCCACGCTCTGGAATCCATCTTCCCACCGACGTGATCTGCACCGTTTTAGAGGCCATTCAGGATAGCCAGCTGGCTGCTATTCGACCACAGTGTGGCCCAAACGATCTCACTTCCGGCTGACGATGAAGCGGGTGGCTAAAACAGAGTGCCCTGCTTGGCGAGCTCGGTGGGATCGAGCCCTGAGCGCAGGAGGCCGATGATGATGAATGTGCGCGGGTGGACCAGCATGGTGCCCATTATGAGATGCAGTTTCCTGGCCGGGATGGTCTCGCCGTACATGCGCTTGAGGTGATTGAGGGGGTCGGTGCCGTAGCGGCGCTTATGCTGGCGGTAGGCTTACTGCAACTCCCGGTCATGGATCAGCTGGTCGTGGGGACGCCGGCGGAGGTGTAGCGCAAACCGAAGGCGAACTCGGGCTTCTCAAGGGGCGTGAGGGGATCTTCGAGGAACGAGCTCTGCTGCATCTGCCGGATCTGCTTGGCAACTTCGAGTTTGGCAACGAGTAAAGTGGTCTTCAGGCAGTGAGCAGTCTTTGGGGGTATAAGTGGGGGTATATCCAGCGAGTTCAACTATTTAATGTCTTTTAAAACAATCTGTGACGTGTTATTTATGAGGGTTACCGGGCCCACCAATTCACCGTTAGGGCTCCGACCATGAGTACGAATTGGCGCGATGTGGGTCCAATCGAGACTCTGGGCCAGAGGCCGGTCAATGCCGTGCAGGTCGAGGCCAAGCGCCTCGCCGTAATCTGCCGCGACGGAAAGTTCAGCGTGCTCTCAGGGGTCTGCAGTCACGTGGGTGGTCCGCTCGGTGAGGGCAGCCTCGAGGGCGAGTACCTGACCTGTCCCTGGCACTACTGGAAATACCACTGGCAGACCGGGCTCGGCGAACCGGGCTTCGAGGACGACGCCATTCCTGCCTATGCCTCGAAGGTCGAGAGCGGTCGTCTGCTCGTCGACCTGGACTCGCACACCAAGCGCTCACGCAAGCCGCACGCTCCCCATCCGCTCGCACGCGCGCCAAAGCGAGCGCCCGGCGATGTGCGTGTCGTGGCGATTTCAACGACTTCGATGACTGCGGAGCACCCGCGCTTCAGCACCTCCGACTACCTGCTCGATATCGCGCTCGCCAAGGCGGGAAGCGGGGCTTGCGAGACACGCCTGATACGGCTGCGCGACCTGAAGTTCCGGCACTGCGAGGGTTTCTATTCGAAGTCGGCCCACGCCTGCACCTGGCCCTGTTCGATCACCCAAATGGACGCGAGCGATCAGCTCGACCAGGTGTACGAAGCGTTCGTGCATTGGGCGGATGTGATGCTGATCGCCACGCCGATCCGCTGGGGAGCGGCGAGCAGCCTGTACTACAAGATGATCGAACGCATGAACTGCATCCAGAACCAGGAGACGATCGCGAACCGGGAGCTGCTGCGCAACAAGGTCGCCGCCTTCATCATCACGGGTGGGCAGGACAACGTGCAGTCGGTGGCCGGGCAAATGCTCGGATTCTTTGCCGAAGTGGGCTGCGTGTTCCCGCAGTTCCCGTACATCGCGCATTCGCGCGGCTGGACGGCCGAGGACATGGAAAACAACGTCACCGAAGTCCGCAACAGTACGATGCTGCGTGCCGGCGCCGAGGCGCTCGTCGAGCGCTCCGTGGCGATGGCAAGAGCGCTGCTGCGCGACTCCCTGGAGCCTTGCGATCACATCCGGGGCGGGCGCAAGGGGCATCCGCTGGCCGAGTAGCCGCGGCCGCGCCGGCTGAACTCAATGCCCCGGCTGCCCTTCCCAACTCGATTGGGCGGCACGCAGCAACCGGGTGTTCTTCACCAGGGCCGCCTCAAGCCGCTGCGCCTGGTCCGCCGCGAGCTTCCAGTCCGATTGTTCAACGGCCTCGGTGAGACCCGGAAATTCCAGGTGATCGTAGTTGTAGCGGGCCGCGTAGAGCAGGTGGCGGAACCAGGGGCGGCCAGGAATGCCGGCGGGGTCCAGCCAGTTGGACTCCACCTCCATGAGTTGCGCGTTCAGATCGCGCAACCCTGGCGCGCTGCCGTGATCGGCGGCCAGATCCTTCGACGTGCGCTCACGCAGAGCCTGGCCGGCCGCCCGGAACTCGGCGATCCGCTGGTGCAGACTCGCGAGCGACAGCTGCTGTGGATCGATCTTGCTGTTGTGCTCGAGCTCGAGCAGGAATGTCTCGAGGGCCGCGGCGTTCGCCTCGAAGTCAAAGGGCAGCAGGTCGGCATTCGCCAGCCGCAGCGCGGTGAGCCCCCAGATGCGCGTCAGCGCCACGTGGTAATCGAAGCCGGGGTCGCCGACCTGCGTCATCCAGTAGTGATCGTCGTAGCTGCTGTGGTACACGCCGTAGTCACCGACGAAACCCAGATTGATGACCGGGCGGCCCAGGTGGTTGAGGAACACCGTGTGATCGGATCCGCTCCCGATGCGCGGATTGGCAAGCTCGGCATCCGCCGGCGGTGCACTGCGCTTCTTGTCGCGAACCGTCGTCACGCGCCAGGCCTCGTACAGCGTTCTGCCTGAAGGCACGCGTACGTCCTTGGACGCCTCGATGAGCATCGGCGCCAGCGAGGCCACCGCGGAGGAATCGAAGCGCAGGCCCTCGGGTCCGGCCGTGGCGGCGGCTCCCGCGACGGCTTCATCGACATTCAGATAGGCGACGAGCTTGCGCTGCAGCTGGTCCTCGAACTGCTCGCCCCACTCCGTCGAGCCGGTGAGTGCGTATTCTTCACCATCCCAGCTGCACACCACGAGCGTCCGCCGTGGCCGGTGACCGCCGTGCTTGAGCCGCCCGAGCGAGCGCGTCAGCTCCAGCATCGCGGCCGTGCCGCTCACTGGATCGACGCCGCCGTCCACCCAGGCATCACGGTGATTGCCGATGAGCACCCACTCATCCGGCAATTCGCTGCCGCGGATGCGCGCCTCGACCACCGTGTAGGGCTTGATGCTCGTGTCCATGTCCACGTGCACGTGCACGGAGACGCCACCGCTGTAGCGATAGGTGATCGGGAGCGCGCCGCGCCATTCCGGCGCGACCTCAGCGCCATCCATGCTCTCGAGCAGCGGCTTGGCGTCATGCCAGGACAACGGCAGGGCGATGATCTTGGGCAGCGAGCGCGCGTCGGCGAGCGGTATGCGCCGCGCACCGGGGAGTGATGCCCAGCCCGGAGTCGTCGGGTCGCCGGGGACGATGTAGTCGTAGGTGATCGCGCCGTGCTGAATATGGGTCTCGGGGCCCCAGGGGCCGTCCGGGAACACCTTGCCCCGGGCGTAGCCGTCTTCGGCCGGATCGGAATAAATGAGCAGCGCCGCGGCGCCTTCCCTTTCGGCCGTCAGCGCCTTGAAGCCCCGGTAGCTGTAGGGGTTTGAATATCGAACGATGACGATCTTGCCCTTGACGCTGATGCCGTTGCGCCGGAGCACCTCGTAGTCTTCCGGATTCCCGCTGTGCGCGTACACGAGCTCGGCCGTGACGTCTCCGGACGCGGAATAACCGAAGTAGGAACGGGCGTTGTCCGGATTGCTGGTGGCCGGATCGACCTCATACGGCTCTTCCCGGAGTGAGGCTTCATAGTGCCGGGGCGCCGTCATTTCAAGCGTTACGCTGCGCGGGCTCGAGTGCAGCACGTCGTAGCGCCGCAGCTTGACCTCTTCCCATCCCTGCTTGCGCCACTCGCGGGCCACGATCTGCGCCAGTTCGTTGTTGCGCGCGGAGGCCGCCGGATGCGGCTGTGAGGAAAAGACACGATGCCACTCGCGCACCTGAGCGGGGGAGGGCATGGACTGGAAGGCATTCTCGAGGCGGCGTTCGGCCGCAGCGTGCGTGGGCGCAAAGCCCAGGATCGGCGCCGGGAGAGCCTGTTCTGTGCCGGTCTGGGCCAGCAGCAGGGAGGAAGCGCCCAGCAGCGCCGCGGCGAGGAGAATTCTCACCAAACGAGCGTAGAGACTTCGCTGGTCTTTCGCAATACATGCAGCCGTATGCAATGATTGGCGCGCGCCATTTACGACAACTACTGCCATGCGCCCCGAGACACAGACGGTACTGCACAGCTGGTGCAGGCAGACCGAATGGAACGCACCGACCATCATCGGCGGCGCTGGCGCCCGGCTGCACACCGCCGATGGGCGCACAATTCTGGACTTCAGCAGCCTGGCCGAGTGCAGCAACCTCGGCCATCAGCATCCGCGCGTCGTCGAGGCCATCCGGGCGCAGGCGCAGCGGCTGTGCTTCGTCACCAGCGCCTGGGGCGCCGAGCCGCGTGCACGGCTCGCGGAGCTGCTGCTGGAGAAGTCCGGCTTTCCGGACGGGCGAGTGTACTTCACGCTGGGTGGCGCCGATGCGAACGAGCACGCGGTCAAGTTCGCGCGCCAGGCGAGTGGCAAGCCGCAGGGCTGGATCATCGCGCGCGATCGCTCCTACCACGGCGCGAGCTACGCGACCATGGCACTGTCCGGAGATGCGCGCACCGTGGCGCAGGCCGATCCTGCGGCCTTTCACGTGGCGCACGTGCCGCCGCCCTACGCCTATCGCTGCCCCTTTGGCACCACCACGGACAGCGCCTGTGGCGTCGCTGCAGCCGAACGCGTCGGCGAAGTTATTGATCAGCACGGTGCCGCCGAGGTTGCGGCCGTGTTGATGGAGCCGAATGCGGGAACCAACGGCATCGTCGCTCCGGACAGCTACTGGCCTGCGCTGCGGCGGAAGACCGGGGAGCACGGGGTCTGTCTGATCGCCGATGAAATCATGAGCGGCTTTGGCCGCTGCGGTGAGTGGTTCGCCTGGCAGCGCTTCGGGGAGGAGGGACGGCCGGACCTGATGACCCTCGCCAAGGGACTCACGGGCGCCCACCTGCCGCTCGGGGCGGTCATTCTGTCCGGTGCGGTGGCGCGGCGGCTCGAGCCGCAGCTGCTGCTCACTGGCCTCACCTACTGCGGGCACCCGCTCTCCTGCGCCGCCGGCGTGGCCGCCGTCGAGAGTTACCAGGAGGAAAACCTGATCGCGCGCTCACGCCGCCTCGGCGCCGCGATGCGTGAGCGCCTCAGGCGAATGCAGTCACGACACGATGTCATTGGCGAGGTGCGCGGAGGGCAGGGCTTGTTCGCGGTGATCGAGCTGGTCTGCAATCGCGCCAGCCGTGCGCCGCTCTCGCCCTGGCCGGATGTGCATCAGGCGCTCAAGGCGCTGCTGCACTCGGCGCTGCAATCCGGTGTTTCCTTTGCCGCGCGCGGCAATCTCATCCTGCTCGCGCCGCCCCTCGTTATTGAAGAGCAGGACCTGGCGGATGGACTGGAGCTGCTGGACCGGTTGCTGGGCGAGCTGACGTTGGCTCTCGAGAAGGCAGTGCCGGTGAGCTCATGAGCTTCAAGCTGACGTACTCGACCATGTTTGATCCACCGCCGGAGCTGCACACGGGCTTTGACGCCGCCATGAGCGCGGTGCTGACCCGGCTGGGCGCCCGGCACGCGCTCTATATCAATGGCCGCGACGGGCGCCTGGATCGGTGGAATGAAACGCGCAATCCCGCCAATCAGCGCCAGGTGCTGGGCCACTTCGTCGCAGGCCGCGCCGTGGACGCGGATGCGGCCGTGCAGGCGGCGCATCGCGCCTCGGCGGGATGGCGCAAGAGTTCCGTGAGGTCGCGCCTGCAGCTGCTGCGCCGCGTGGGGCAGCTGATCGAGCAGCGCGTCTACGAGATGGCCGCGGCGCTCACCCTGGAGACCGGCAAGAATCGCCTGGAAGCGATCGGCGAGGTGCAGGAGACGGCCGATTTCTTTAAAGGGTACTGTGATGACTTCGAGCGCTCCGGTGGTTTCGATCGCGCGTTGGCTGATGACCCGATCGCGGGCGTGGTGTCGCGCAATCGCAGCGTGATGAAGCCGCACGGAGTCTGGGTCGTCATTGCACCGTTCAATTTCCCGGTCGCGTTGGCGGGAGGGCCCACCGCCGCCGCGCTGGTCACGGGCAACACCGTGGTGCTGAAAGGAGCGAGCGCCACGCCCTGGGCAGGCCGGATGCTCGCCGATTGCATCCGGGATGCGGGGCTCCCTCCGGGCGTGTTCAATTACCTGAGCGGCTCCAGCAATGAAATCGGGGTTCCGCTGATCGAGCATCCGCTGACGGCCGGCGTCACTTTCACGGGCTCCTACGAAGTGGGCATGGGTATCGTGCGCTTGCTCCAGTCGGGACGGATACCCCGGCCCTGCATCGCCGAGATGGGTGGCAAGAACGCCTGCATCGTTACGCCGGCGGCCGATCTCGAGCGCGCGGCCACCGGTATTGTGCGTTCCGCCTTTGGCATGGGGGGCCAGAAGTGTTCCGCCCTCTCGCGCCTCTACGTGCACCGCGACGTCGCTGATGCCCTGCATGACAAAATCATGGAGCGAGTCGCCGGGCTGCGCATCGGCGATCCGGCGCTGAAGGACAACTGGTTGGGCCCGGTGACGACGCGAAACGGCTACGACAGCTATGCGCGCTACGTGGACCAGCTGCGCGCCGCGGGCAGTCGGGTGCTGTGCGGCGGGGAACAATTGCGGGACGGAGAACAGGAACAGGGGTTTTTCGTGCGCCCGACCCTGGCCGAGGCGCCGCCCGAACATCCGCTCTGGCAGGTGGAGATGTTCCTGCCGATACTCATGACGCATCGCGTGTCATCGATCGGCGAGGCCATGGAGCTCGCCAACCGCTCGCCCCTCGGCCTGACCGCGGGTTTCTACGGCGGGGCCGGCGAGATCACCTGGTTTCAGGACAATATCGAAGCCGGCGTGACCTACGCCAACCGGCCCCAGGGCGCGACCACCGGGGCGTGGCCGGGCTACCAGGCGTTCGGCGGCTGGAAGGGCTCGGGCAATACCGGCAAGGCAATCGGTTCCTTCTATTACCTGCCGCAATACATGCGTGAGCAATCGCAGACCGTCGTCGACTAGGGAGTCTCTATGCGTCCACCGCACATCCGCACCGCGTTGCCCGGACCGAAGGCGCAGGCGCTGCTCGCGCGCGATTTCGCCGTCACCACACCTTCGCTGCCGCGCGACTACCCCTTCGTCATGGCCAAGGGCCGGGGCGCGGAGGTCTGGGACATCGACGGCAACCGCTTCCTGGACTTTGCCGCGGGCATCGCGGTGTGCAGCACCGGCCACTCGCATCCGGCCGTGGTGCAGGCGATCAAGGAGGCCGCCGATGAGTTCCTGCACATTTCGAGCGACTACTGGCACGAGCGACTGACGCGCCTGGCCGAAAAGATCAATGCGCTCGACCCGATGCGCGAACCGGTGATGGTGTTCCCCTGCCAGAGCGGCACGGAGACCGTCGAGGCGGCTCTCAAGCTGGCGCGCTACGTGACCGGACGGCCGAGATTCATCGGGTTCCTCGGTGGCTTCCACGGGCGCACGATGGGCTCGCTCGCCTTCACCGCCAGCAAGTACACCCAGCAGGCGGGATTTTTCCCGACCATGCCGGGCGTGACCCACGTGCCCTATCCGAATGTTTACCGCCCGCTGTTCGCCGGGCCTGATCAGGGCCGCGCGGTACTCGATTACATCGAGAACGTGCTATTCCAGAGCAATGTGCCCGCCAGCGACGTGGCCGCCATCCTCGTCGAGCCGATCCAGGGCGAAGGCGGGTATCTGGTGCCGCCCGACGGTTTCCTGCAGGGCCTGCGCGAGCTGTGCGACCGCCACGGTATCCTGCTCATTTTTGACGAAGTGCAATCCGGCATCGGGCGCACGGGGAAGATGTTTGCCAGCCAGCATTGGGGCGTCTCGCCTGACATCATGACCCTGGCGAAGGGCCTGGGATCGGGCATGCCCATCGGCCTGATGGTCGCGCGCCGGCGCCACATGGAAAAGTGGAAGCGCGGCGCCCACGGCAATACCTTTGGCGGCAATCCGCTGTGCTGCGCGGCGGCGCTGGCGACGCTGGATCTGGTGGAGCGTGAATATGCCGCCAATGCCGAGAGCGTTGGTCAGTACTTCATCCACGCCCTGCGCCAGCTGCAGCAGCGCTTCGAGTGCGTCGGCGACGTGCGCGGCAAGGGGCTCATGATCGGCATGGAACTGGTCAGCGACCGGAGCAGCCGCAAGCCGGCCAAGCAGCTGTGCGAAAAGGTGCTGACGCGTGCCTATCACAATGGACTGCTGTTGCTGTCCTGTGGGCAGAGTACGGTGCGCTTCATTCCACCGCTGATGGTCACTCGCGCGCACGTCGATGAGGCGATGGCGATGATCGAACCGGCGCTGCGGGAAGCGCTGGCGGAGAGCTGAATGTTCCGGCGCCGACTGCGTTAGCGCAGGCCGATGATCGCCACGGCGCTGACGCTCTGCGTCGGCATGCCGCCGAGATTGTGGCTCAGCCCCAGCGAGGGCCTTCCCCGCCGCTGGCGTGCGCCGGCGCGGCCCAGCAGCTGCAGATAGTTTTCATACAGCATCCGCAGGCCCGAGGCGCCGATGGGATGCCCGAAGCATTTCAGTCCGCCGTCGAGCTGGCAGGGCAGTGCCCCGTCCGCATCGAAAGTGCCGTCCAGCACGTCGGTCCAGCCGCGCCCCACCTCGCTGATGTGCAGGTCTTCCATGGTGACGAGCTCGGTGATCGAAAAGCAGTCATGCACTTCCAGCAGGCCGAGCTGGTTGCGCGGTTTGGTGATGCCGGCTTCCGCGTAGGCGCGCGTGGCGGCGATGCGCGTCGTGTGCAGGTAGCTGCCGTTCCACTCCGAAGCCTGGCTTTCCCAGCCATTGGAGCTGACGACCTGCAGGGCCTTAACGGTCACCAGTTCGCGCTTGCCGAGGCCGCGTGCGATTTCCGGGGTCGTGACGATGGCGCAGGCGGCGCCGTCGGAGACACCGCAGCAGTCGTACAGCCCCAGCGGCTCGGCGATGATCGGCGCGTTAAGGACGGTGTCCAGGTCGATCTCCCGGCGCAGATGCGCCTTCGGGTTCCTGGCGCCATTGGCATGGCTCTTCACCGACACGTGCGCCATCGCGCGCTTCAGGTCGGGCCTCTTCACGCCATGCACGGCGCCGTAGGCGTCGGCCAGCTGGGCAAAGTTCCCGGGCGCGGAGCCGCTCACCCCGATCATGTCGAGCGTCGTCCCGCGCGAGCGGACCGGCAGGCCCGCGTAACCGGTGTCCTTCAGTTTTTCCACGCCGAGCGCCAACGCGATGTCCGCCGCGCCGGCGGCGACGGCGTAGACCGCGCCGCGAAAGGCCTCGGTCCCGCTCGCACAGTAATTCTCGACCTTGGTCGCGCCGATGTCTCTCAGTCGCAGGGCCGTCGCGAGGGGAATGCCCGAGGGACCGATATTGACCGCATCGAAGGCCACGCTCAGCCACGCGGCTTCGATCTGCGGCGTGCCGATACCGGCATCCGCGAGCGCCTCCGTGTAGGCCTCCACCATCAGCTGCTCGGCACTCGCGTCCCAGCGCTCGCCAAAGCGTGCACAGCCCATGCCGAGGATCGCGACCGTGTCCTTGATGCCCGTTGCCATGGATGTGCCGGTTACCGGACCGGCGCGGCCTTCCAGTAGTACCTGGTGAAATGGCGCAGTTCATCGATCCCCTTGATGCGAAACACCATCCGCACTGTCCGGCCCACCGCAATCGATTCGCTGTCCGGGTCGGCAAATTCAGTCACCAGGCGGCCGCCGCCTTCAAAATCGATCACGCCGTGGTACAGCGGCGGCGAGGGTGAGTAGGCGAGCCGGTCCGCCGTGTAGCTCACGATGCGCCCGAGCCGGTCCGCCAGCGGATAGTCCTCATGCCTTCCGGCCGTGGGTTCGCCGGTGTGCACGGACAGTTCGGCGGGCGGATACTGCACGGCGCCCGTCTGGGTATCGCGACTGCCGATGAGACCCAGCACGGCCCGGCGGTGGCGATAAAGGGTCGTCCCAGGCTGCTTCTGCTCGGCTTCCGCGCGCATGCCGCGCTCGAGCTCGAGCAGCCCCCGATGGAAGAGGAAGCGCAGGTAATTCTCATCCGGCTGCCGGCGTGCCAGGGACTGGGCGACCGGCGCGCGCCGCGGCATGCGCCCGATCGCCGCCGAGGTTTCAAACAGCAGCAAGTCGCAGCCCTGGCCGAAGCCGACGAGAAGGAGCTTCTCGCGCGGGCGCGCGGACTCAAGCACATTCGCCAGCATGAGCAGCGGGTGGGCGACACCGCTGTCCCCGACGGTCCCGGCCAGGTTGTCCACGACCGCCTCCGGGCGGCAGCCCGCGGCCCGGGCGATAGCCTCGGCCACGCCGCGGTTCGGGAGCGGAATCACCAGGTGATGGATCTCGCCCGGACTAACGCCGAAGCGCTGCAGCCCTTCGCTGAGCGCCTTGCCGACGAGGGCGATATGACCCTCGTCCCGGATCCAGCGGCTTTCCCACGCATAGTCCAGGGGCTCGCCGGCGGCCCTGAAGTGATCGACAAAATCGACGGTGACGCTGTGCGTCCCCAGCAGGCGTGCCACGGGATCGCCGGAACCTACGAGCACGGCGGCCGCGGCGTCGCCCTGCATCAGTTCGGCCTCGGAGGCCGCGCGCGAATTGCGCCGGTCGGCGGCCAGGCACAACTGCGGCCGTCCCGCCGCAGCCGCCGCGTTCAGCGCCTGGATCAGCGCCGAGGTTGCGGCACGTTGGCTGCCCGTCACATCGAGCACGCCCACCGTGTCGGAAAGGTTCAGCGCCTCCTTGACGATGCCCGAGTTCTGGCGGTCCGCGAAGGGCAGGGTGGTCGAGGCGAGTGAGAGCGAGGCGATCGTCGAGCGATCGATTCCGGTGAGGCAATCGCGCGCCGCCTCCACCGCCATCGTGATGCTGTCTTCGTCCCAGTCCGCCACGGCGCGCTCGCCGTGCGCCAGTCCCTTCAGGCCCGGAGCAAACCAGGCGTGCGCCGCGCTGATCGCCGCGCGCTGCAGGCGCCGCTGCGGCACATAGGCACCGAACGCCAGGATTCCGGCTTCGGCAGCCAATCAGTTCCCGGGCAATACCGGCAGAGGGGGCGCCGCGAGCGGCACCGCGGAGCGATAGTCCTGGCCCAGCAGGGCCGCGATCGTGGCCGCGATCTGCGCCTGCTCCACGGCGGGCGCGCCATGGCGCTCGCCCAGCGGCGCGGTGTCCGGGCCGATCGTCGCGATCCAGATGTTCTCCGAACCCTTCTCCTTGATGCCGTGCTCTTTCCAGTCCACCAGGCCGCTGCCGCGCCCGTGATCCGTCGTGATGATGAAAGTGGTCTGGCCGCGGTACTGAGGCATTGACTGCATCGTATCCCAGAGTTCGTGCACAAAAAGATCCAGATGGTGCGTGGCCTCAAGGATCAGATCGTACCGTCCGGCGTGTCCCCAGTCGTCGGTCTCGCCAAAACCGACGAACAATGCCCGGGGTTGGCTCGTATGCAGGTAATCGAGCAGCCGCGCCTGCACGAAGGCATCGGGAGCCTCCCCCTCTTCCTGCGCCGTGGTCGTGCGATAGAGCCGTTCAAGGAGCGCCTGGCGCGGCGTCGGATCGGGCGTGGGCGGAAGTCTGGATCCGACCCGCATGTCCAGGTGGCTGCGCGATTCGTTGAAGACGTCGGTGAACCAGGTCCAGCTGCCGAAGACGGCGCTCTTGCCCTCAAGACCCGGTCGTTGGTTGAGCCACTCGAACACCGTCACGTTCGGATTCGGTCCGTAGTTGTTGCCGTCGATGTCGGTGCGATCGATGCGCGGGTCGGGGTGCCCGGTCAGCATCTCGTTGTAGCCGGGATAGGAATAGGCTACGCCGTTGGTCACGCGGGCGATGCTGCCCACCTCCTGGTTGCCGAACAGCTGGCCCTGCTTTGCGATCACGTCCCACATGAAGGGCATGAGCAACCGGCGCCGCTCAGACGAAGAATCATCCCAGAAGCGCTTCTTGAGACTGTCCGCGCTCTCCCACATGCCGCCCTTCGGATCGTCGAGGAGGCTCCGGTCGGCGCCGGTGAACACCTCCTGCCAGCGCAGGCCGTCGGAGACGATCAACACCACATTGCGGGTCTTCAGCTGCGCCAGGGAGGGCGCACTGACGACGGCCGCGCAGAGCGCGGCGCAGAGCGGCAACCACGAGTTGCGTATCGGCCTGCGCATTGAAATCTCCCGGTCCACGGCCAATTCTGTCTGCCGCGGATCTTATCAGAGGATAAACTCGCCCAGATGAACCGCCTCTCCATCGGTCGCCTGGCCGGGGCCGCGCTGCTGGCCTGCGCCTGGTGCCCGATGCGGCGGAACGTCCGTCTTTTCCCCGCTGAACGTCCATTGCATCCCGTACCCTGCCAGCGCATGATTTTTCAAACAGCCGCCCTTTAACCCTCGGGAGTCACCGATGACCGGACAACCGGCCCTGGATCTCAAAGTACCGATAGGTCCAACGGATCACGTACGCGGCTCACGTGACGCGCGCATCACCGTGGTCGAGTACGGTGACTTCGAATGTCCCATCTGCCGCGCGGCAGAACCGGGTGTACGGATGCTCCTGGACCAGCATCCAACGACGGTGAGACTCATTTACCGGCATTATCCAGTGGAAAGTGCCCATCCCCATGCGCTGATGGCGGCGGAGGCCGCCGAAGCGGCGGCCGCGGAAGATCAGTTCTGGCCCATGCACGATCTGCTGCTGCGCCAGCATGCGCGGCTCGATCGCGCGACGCTGAATGATTACGCGACGCAGCTCAATCTGGGTCTCGCGCAGTTCAAGGCCGCGCTCGATGATGAAATTTACCGCCAGCGCGTGCGCGAACAGGTCGATGGAGCCACCCGCAGCCACGTGCGAACCTCGCCGGGATTCTTTGTGAACGGGCGGCTGGTCGACGTCTCGGGCGGACTGCACCGGCTCGGCGAAGCCATCGCCCAGCAATTGCGCTAAGAACCAGACGCCCCTGGCGATAAAGCCCCTCAGCAACCTATCGGCAACGCACGGCAGCGGCGTACATCCGCTGTCCACACCGCGCGGTTGCTCAATGGCCGGTTCCGTTACGGATGATGTCAGCGCGCCGTTGCCAACGGCTCCACGGCAAAGGTCACATACACCGAGACCTCGTACTCTTTCTCGTCAAAGCCCGGCACAGCGGCGTAGTTGTCGGGGGTCGGCGGCTTATCCAGCATGACCCTGCGTGTGCCCGTTATAATGACTTCGTTCAGTTGACCGCCCTCCGATTCGCGAGCACCCGCATCCGAAAAGCTGAAACCGACTGCTCGCAGCGTGGCCCCAAGACGTTGTTCGTAGAAATTCTTCCGGCCGAGTGCATCGTCGAACGCCGTGCGGCGAACCTGTTCTTCCAGTTCCCGCTGCTTTGAATACTCGAAGGCGATGGCGCCAATGGAGAGATCCGGCGGGTTGGTGCCCGCTGCCGTCACGAGCATCAGTTGGCGTTCGTCCACCACATCGACGATCAGCCGATTGGTGACTTCAAAGCTACTGGGTGTCTTTCCAAACCACCCGTACTGCGGTGAATTCGAAAACTTCTGAGCCCGGATGGATTTGGCGTCAATACCCTGCGATTGGAGTGTTTGCGCCAGAGCCTCGCGGCGTTGGGCGTTGGCGGCGATGGCAGCGGTCAGATCCTTTCCCTGCGTATGCACGATCACGGTGACGTGCCCCACGTCGGCCTGCACGCTCTGCTTCGCGTGCCCCACGAGCACGACTTCGCGATTGCCGGTCCGCAGGAACTGCCGCAACTCCGTCGGCGTGCCTTTCAACTCCGGCTCTGCCGCCTGAATCCTGCCGGTCGCCAGGATCGACAGCACGAGCACAATTGTTGAGAACTTGCCCATCACCTTCTCCTCAATGCGGTCGA
This sequence comes from Steroidobacteraceae bacterium, assembly GCA_035300345.1. Classification (GTDB taxonomy): domain Bacteria; phylum Pseudomonadota; class Gammaproteobacteria; order Steroidobacterales; family Steroidobacteraceae; genus FEN-1191. The sequence goes on along the minus strand of DATGVM010000018.1, from coordinate 258 downwards.
GTGGCCGCGAACGCACTCTAACTCCCAGCGCCGCCACGCCCAACTCGCCTGCATCTGTCTCCACCGCCGTTCAACCGCGCCAACGCCTACGCCAGAGGACGGTGACCGCATTCAGTTGCCTAGTGGACTGTAACAGCCATTTGTAGACTACAATGGCGTCCATGACAGACGCCATCACCTTGACGAACTCGGAGCGTATGGAACTGACGCGGCGAGCGAGCAGCCGGACGGATCGGGCGGAAGATGCCCGACGAGCCC
>DATGVM010000017.1:0-25960 GCA_035300345.1 Steroidobacteraceae bacterium | reverse complement strand
TATGGAAGGGCCATCGCTCAACGGATAAAAGGTACTCCGGGGATAACAGGCTTATTCCTCCCAAGAGTCCACATCGACGGAGGAGTTTGGCACCTCGATGTCGGCTCATCACATCCTGGGGCTGTAGCAGGTCCCAAGGGTTCGGCTGTTCGCCGATTAAAGTGGTACGCGAGCTGGGTTCAAAACGTCGTGAGACAGTTTGGTCCCTATCTTCCGTAGCCGTTGGAGATTTGAGGGTGAGCTGTCCTTAGTACGAGAGGACCGGGATGGACGCACCACTGGTGTTCCGGTTGTCACAACAGTGGCACTGCCGGGTAGCTATGTGCGGACGGGATAACCGCTGAAAGCATCTAAGCGGGAAGCCCCCCCCAAGACTAGATCTCCCTGGGAACTCGATTCCCCTAAAGGGCCCACGAAGACTACGTGGTTGATAGGCCGGGTGTGTAAGGTCAGTAATGACTTCAGCTAACCGGTACTAATTGCCCGTGAGACTTGACCATATAACCTCAAGCGGTTTGGCTTTGCGGCCAAGGGCGCGGGGTTGACTGATGCAATTGGAGCGATTTGTTACATTGACGAACGCGACAAGCGTCGACTCGAAAGAATTTTCCGGTTTTGCCTGGCGGCTATAGCGAGCAGGAACCACCCGATCCCATTTCGAACTCGGAAGTGAAAATGCTCTGCGCCGATGGTAGTGTGGCAGTTGCCATGCCAGAGTAGGTCACTGCCAGGCTTCTCATGCAGATAACGGCCCCGCTGCTTCATGGCAGCGGGGCCTTTGTCTTTGTGGTGGACCTGGTTCGGTGCCTGCGCTGCGCCCGGCGGCTTAGGGGGAGGGAGAAACATGCGGGGTTCGTCGCGCATCGGGTTGGCGCTGCCGCTGCTGATCGTGATCGGCGTTGCGGCGAGTGACCCGTCGCGCGCAGCCGACTGGCTGCCCATTGCCCCGGAAGAGCTGACCCTGACCAGCGAGCCCAAGGCGCCGGGCGCCGCGGCCATTTTCCTCTACCGCCAGGTTGATCGGGACGACACCGACGGGGAGGAGGTGGTTTATCAACGCATCAAGATCCTGACCAGCGACGGGCGCAAATACGCCGACGTGGAGATTCCTTATCTGAAGGAACACGAGAGCGTGCGCGATATCGAGGCTCGCACGATCCGGCCAGACGGCAGCGTCCTGAATTTCACGGGCGAGATATTCGACAAGACGATCATCAAGACGCGGGGCGCCAAATACCTGGCGAAGACCTTCGCTCTGCCCGACGTTCAGGTGGGATACATCATCGAGTACCGCTATCGCCGTCAGCTTGACTCGAATTACGTATTCGATTCGCGCTGGGTACTCAGCCAGGAGCTGTACACCAAACTGGCCAAATTTTCACTCCGGGCCAACGAGCGTTTCGCGCTGACGTCGAGCTGGCCATCGGGTCTGCCCGCCGACACGGCGCCGCCCAAGGATCAGCGCGGACGGATTCGCCTGGAAACCCATGACGTCCCTGCTTTCATCGTAGAAGATGAAATGCCACCCGAAGACGAGCTGAAGTACCGGGTGGACTTCATCTATTACAGCGACCCGCCGGGAACAGATGCGGACGACTACTGGAAGAAATTCGCCAAGGAGCGCTTCCGCGATGTTGACGATTTCGTCGACGAACGGCGCTCGATGGAGCAGGCGGTCGCGCAGATTGTGCAGCCCGGCGATAGCGATGAGCTGAAGCTTCAGAAAATTTACGCCCGCACCCAGCAGATCCGCAATCGATCATTCGAACGGCAAAAGACCGATCAGGAGATCAAGCGCGAGAATCTCAAGGAGGCCCACAACGTCACCGATGTCTGGAAACGCGGCTATGGCGATGGCTTGCAGGTGAACTGGTTGTTTCTGGCCCTGGTGCGCGCCGCTGGTCTGCAGGCGGATCCCCTGTATGTCTCGACACGTGACCGATATTTCTTCAATCGCCGCATGATGAATCCGGGGCAACTGAACACCAATGCCGTGGTTGTCAGGTTGCAGGATCGAGAGGTGTACTTCGATCCAGGTTCGGTATTCGTCCCTTACGGCGTGCTGCCCTGGTACGAGACCGGAGTGCAGGCGCTGCGTCTCAGCAAGCAGGGCGGCGAGTGGATCAAGACGCCGGCACCAGGGGCGGACGCATCGCACATTGAGCGCGTTGCCACGCTGCGGATGAGCGAAAGTGGATCGCTCGAGGGCAAACTCACCGTTACTTTTACCGGGCAGGAAGCCTTGTGGCGCCGGGTCCAGGAGCGCGACGACGATGAGACGAGTCGCCGGAAATTTCTGGAAAATGAGGTCAAGGGCTTCGTGCCGGCCGGCATCAGTGTGAAGCTGCTCAATGCACCTGACTGGAACAGTTCTACGCCAGAGATGGTCGCCGAATTCGACCTTCAGGTACCCGGCTGGGCCGAGTCGGCGGGGCGTCGGACACTGTTTGCGGTGGGGCTGTTTAGCGGTACCGAGAAGCACCTCTTTGAGCACGCGGTCCGGGAACAGCCACTGTACTTCGAGTTCCCCTATCGATATGTGGATGACGTTACCATCGAATTGCCGCACGGCTGGCAGATCAGCAACGTGCCCGCGGCGAAGTCGATTGACAAGGGAGCCCTGGTCTATAAGGTTTCCTCGGAGAGCAATGGCACGTCGCTCCACATGCGGCGTTTCCTCGAAGTCAGTGCAGTCATTGTGGCGGTCAAGTTTTATGATGTGATACGTGACTTTTATCAGCACCTGAGGGCCGGCGATGAAGAGCAGATCGTGGTTTCGAGGTCGCCAGCACCCGCAAAATCGTAGGCGGGCGCTGCGCTTCGCCGCGCCCGCGGCGTCGGTGCTGGCGATGTTGGCGTCGTTGGCCGCCCCAGGGGCGTTCGCAGGCGCACCAGACTGGCTGACTGCACAGTTGAGTGCGCCGTCGCCACCACACGATGACAAGACTGTGGCTGTGGTGCTTTATTCGGAAACGGTGCTCACCGTCCAGGCCAACGGCCGGCTCAAGCGGCTGGAGCGCCGGGTCCTGCGGATTCTGCGGCCTGAGGGAGCTGAGTTTGGTCTGGTGCAGGTCCACTTCGATCCACTGAGCCAGATCACCGACATGCACGGCTGGGGCGTCCCGGCGGAAGGCAAGGTGTTTGAGGTCAAGGCCAAGAACGCCGTCGAGTCCGCCGTACTTGGCGTGGAAGGCGGCTTCCTGATGAACGACGTGCAGACCAAGACGCTGCAGATTCCGGCGGCAGAGCCAGGCAACGTCATCGGCTATGAGTTCGAGCAGGAATTACGGCCGTATCTCAGCACCGACGACTGGGAAATTCAGGAAACCATACCGGTGCGCGAGGCGCACTACACGCTGCAATTGCCGCCCGGATGGGATTATCGCGCCGTCTGGGTCAACTCGGAAGCCTCGGCGCCGAGCGCGGCGGGCAACGGCCGCTGGAGTTGGCAGGTTGGCAATGTAGAGGCCATTGCTATTGAAGACAGCATGCCGCCCTGGCGCGGGATTGCGAGGAGAATGTTCCTGTCCTTGTATCCGGCGGCCACCGCCGGGCAGGGATTGAGCAGCTGGCGCGACCTCGGGACCTGGTATGCGAATCTCGCGAGCGATCGGCGCGTGGCCTCGCCGGAGATCAAGCAGAAGGTCGCCACTTTGACTTCCGGGTTGCCAACCCTGTGGGCCAAGGCGCAGGCGCTGGCCTCGTTTGCCCAAAACGATGTTCGTTATGTGGCCATCGAATTGGGGATCGGTGGACATCAGCCGCATCGGGCGGCTGAGGTGTTTGCGAATCGCTACGGCGATTGCAAGGACAAGGCAACCCTGTTGAGCACCATGCTCAAGGAAATCGGCATCGATTCGTACTACGTGGTGATCAATTCCAGGCGCGGGTCGGTGGACGCGCAGACGCCGCCAAATCTGGATTTCAACCACATGATTCTCGCCATCCGGATTCCCGCCGGAACCGAAGATCCGTCCCTGCTGGCAACCATTTCGCATCCACAGTTGGGAAAGTTGCTGTTTTTCGATCCCACCGACCACCTCACTCCGCTTGGCAGCCTGAGCGGTGATTTGCAGGCCAACTTCGGCCTGCTGGAAGCGCCGGACGGCGGGGAGCTTGTGGAGCTGCCGCAACTGCCGTCGCGAGCGAACGGCGTGCATCGCACCGCCACCATGACGCTGGAGGAAAGCGGCGTACTGCGTGGCGATGTGGTGGAGATCCGCACGGGTGACGCGGCGGCGCGGCAGCGCTTCGCGCTGCGCGGCAGCACGCTGGACACCGATCGGATCAAGCCGGTCGAGCTCATGGTGGCGAATTCGCTGGCGACCTTCAGTCTGACCAAGGCGACAATTGCCAATCTCCAGGACACCGGCAAACCCTTCGAGTGGCATTACAGCCTGGAGGCGGACAAGTACGCGAAGCTCAGCGGCGGCCTATTGCTGGTGCGGCCGCGCATACTGGGCAGCAAGTCGAGCAACCTGCTTGAGAACGATGAGCTGCGCCATCACCCCGTTGAATTCGAGGGACCCGAGTTCGATACGGACGATTTCACGATCAAGCTGCCTGCTGACCTGGTGGTCGATGACCTGCCACCCCCGGTTGACGTCGACTACGGATTTGCGGCCTATCACAGCAAATCGCTCGTGGCCAACCATGTCCTCAATTACTCGCGCAGCTTCGAGATCAAGCAGCTCAGCGTGCCGCTCGGCAGAATCGCGGATCTCAAAGCGCTGTACCGCGTTATCTACAATGACGAGCGCCAGATGGCAGTATTCCGGCCGTCGAATTGACGGATCCCCAGCCCGCGGGATCCTGCTGGGAGGCGATCGGCTACGGCCCTGAACGGCTTGTCGCCCCGCCTGGTGCCGAAATTCGTTCGATTACGGCGGCCACAATCTCACGCGGGCTGCAGCGGACGTTGTAAGCCCAGGCCTCTTCCTCAGGCGTGGGCGGTTCGAGCGCCACCAGCTGGCTCTCGAGCAATGAAGGCGGCATGAAGTGTTCCCGGCGTTGCGCGAGCCGCATGGCGAGCAGCTCCCGATCACCATGCAGATAGATGAATTTGACGCTGGCGGACCCGGTGCGCAGCACCTCGCGGTAGGAGCGCTTGAGCGCAGAGCACGTCACCACCAATCCTGTGCCCGCTTCTTCGGCTTCGCGGAGGCGCGCGGCCAGTGCCTGGAGCCACGGCAGGCGATCGGCATCCGTGAGCGGGATGCCTGCGGCCATGCGCTGCACGCTCATCGCCGGATGGTACGCGTCACCTTCCACGAAGGTCACACCGAGCGCCTTGGCGAGGGCGGCCCCCACGGCGCTCTTGCCGGCGCCCGCCACGCCCATGACGACGTAGCATCGAGGCGCGTCAATCGGGGGAATCGTCAATCTGCCTGTTCCGAGCACTGATACACGGCGAGGGCCAGCCACGCCGGATTGATCACGACGCCCCAGCCGGGCTCAGACGGAATGCTCACCGAGCCGCCCTCAATAGCGTAGGGGTCGCCGAGAAACAGCCCCTCCTGCCAGGGGTAGTAGTCCGCGCCTTCAATCGAGAACTCGAGATACTTTCCGGCGTTGGGAATCGCTCCCAGCAGATGCATGGTGCACATCGTCACCAGCGACAGGTTGGCGCTATGCGGCGTGACGGGCAGGCCGGCACGGGCGGCCATGTCCACAACCTGCAGTGTCCTCGATAGCCCACCCATGTACATGACATCCGGCTGCACGATGTCGACCGCATGCATGCCGATCATCTGCGCCCAGGTGGCCAGATCCCAGTCCTGCTCGCCGCCGGCGACGTCGAGCTCGAGCGCGTCGCTGACCTGCCTGGTCTGCTCCAGCCTCCAGTAGGGACAGGGCTCCTCGAAGTGGCTGATGCCCTCGGACTCCAGCCGCCGCCCGACCTCGATGGCGCGTGCCGGAGAAAACCCGCTGTTGGCATCGACGAGCTTGGCGACGCCGTGGCCGAGCGCGCGCGCCACGTGCGGCACGATCGCTTCGGTGCGGCCGGGCCACTCGTCGACGTCACGCCCGCACTCGGCCGCGACCCGCCACTTGAAGGCGTCGAAACCCTGCTCGTCGCGCAATCGCACCAGGCGCGCGGCCTCCTCGTCCGGCGAGATGTCGCGCTTCATCGATGAGGCGTAGGCACGGAGCCGTCGTGGCTTGCCGCCGAGCAGCTCCACCACCGGTTTGCCGGCGAGTTTGCCCTGCAGGTCCCACAGTGCGGTGTCGAGCCCCGCCAGGGCGCGACAGCGGTAGCTGCCGGGAAACTTGTGCTCGCGCTCCTCGATGCGCTCCACGAGCGCGCCGATCTCGAGGGCATCGGCGCCGAGCGCCCAGGGGGCGACCTGGCGGTGAAAGATCTTCGCGGTGACGTCGGCGTTGTAGGTCGAAGTCTGTCCCCAGCCGACGGCACCCGAATCGGTCGTCAGCCGCACGAAACAGACGAACTCGTTGGTGAAAGTCTCGAGCTTTGCGATCCTGGTCATGCGGCGGCGCCCTATGCTGCCCGCCTAAATTAACATGGCCGGACGATCGGCCGGGCGGTCCAGTTACGCCGCTCCAGTGCGCGCCAGGCTACTTCGGGGTCGCGCCCAGCAGCTCCAGCGTGCGGGCGATGATCATGGCTTCGGCGCATCCGGGCGCAAACTGGGACTTTCCCACTTCAAAGGTATTGCCACGCCCGTAGCTGGCATCGTCGGGCAGGTAGCCCGCATAGCCGTTGGTCAGCGTCAATAGCACCGGGCTGCGATCGCCCAGCCGATCGCGCAGATGGCGGTCAATCAGCGTTCCGACCTCGCCTGAAATGCCGATGAGGTCCACCGCGCCAATGCCGAGGTAGGAAATCCGCAACGAGTGCATGAGCGCCGGGTCCGTCCTGGACGGGCAGGATATGACCGCCTGGGTGGCGCGCATCACAGTGGTCACGGGTTGCGGCATTATCCGGTCAGTGACCCGTATGACTTCCAGGGCGAGCGCCTGGCCAAGGCGCTGGGTGATCGTGAAGCCGGCGGACTTCAGATCCGAATTCACGATGGTGCCGTCGCTCTGTGGCTCGGCGTGGAAGGACATCAGGATCGGGTTCTGATCGCCCGCCGCCCCGCTGGTCCAGAACGTCTCCGTGCGCGCTGCGCCGTAGTGCTCGTCGACGAAGCGGTCGACCACGCCGGGTATGTCGGCGCTGACCTGGGCGGCGTGCTCGCCGGCGGTGTCGGAGCTGTAGAGGGACACGGCGTGAACCGCGTAGTTGGCGATGATCGCCAGCGGGCTGCCGTCGGCGCGCAGGAATCCGACCACCCGCACGGTCTTGTCCGAGGGACCCTCCGGATCCTGGCCGAGAATGAAGCCGTTGGCGTTGGGCTCGTCGCGATTCATGTTGATGTAGGCCAGGCCATTGCCCGTGCCGATACGGACGGCCTCGAGGCGATGCTGCGCCTGCTCGATCGCCGCCAGCATCCCGGCGATCACCAGCTCGCCGTAGCCATTGCCCATGGTCCAGGGCACGGTATGGGTGTGCGTGGCCGAAATCAGGACATGGTCCCTGGGCACCGCATAGCGCTCGGAGATCCGGCTCACCGCCTGTTCATAGAATTCGTCGGGGAGGATGATCACGTCGGCCACGACCATGATCGCAATTGAGCCCGCATCTTGCAGGACCAGGGCACGGGCATAGAGCGAATCGTGGACGCCGATCAGCGGCGAATCATTGTTGTTGCGGATCGGGAACTGCGAGGGCGGCGGATCGATCGAGGCCCGGCCGGTGCCGGCCAACAGTATCGCACCGCTGGCTGGAGCAGCGATGCCTGCCGCGCCCGTTGCGCCTGGCGCTGCCTGTGCGGTGAAGGCGGCGAGCACGGCGACGATGGCCGGCCGGAAACGCGGCCGCCGCATCTCAGCTCACCTTGTTATCGTGGGCAACTTTCCCGTACCAGTACCCGGATTCCTTAATGGTCCGCTTCTGGTGGTCGTCAAAATCCACATAGGTCAATCCGAATCGCTCACTGTAACCGGAGCTCCATTCGAAGTTATCGAGGAGGCTCCAGCAGTGGTACGCGCGCACCGGCACGCCGTCGGCTATCGCGCGTGACAGGGCCAGCAGATGTGCGCGCAGATAATCAATGCGTCTCGTATCGTGGATCTGGCCGGAGGCATTGGGCTTGTCATTGTAGGCGGCGCCATTCTCGGTGATTTCAATCGGACGTGCGCCGGTCACCTGCTGCATGCGCTTGAGGATGTCGTAGAAGCCCTGTGGGTAGATGTCCCAGCCGAAGTCGGTTTTCTCATCGGGCCCCACCGCCCAGTCGGCGGTGACGTTCAGGCCTGGTATGCCGGAGACCTGGTCGGAGGCGGCGATGCGCGTCAGCGAATAATAATTGAGCCCGACGAAATCGAGATCGGCGCGCATCAGCTGCTCGTCGCCTGCGCGCATCCCGAGCAGGGATGCCTGCTGGCCGGCGGGCAGGACTCCTTCCGGGTACTGGCCCGTGAGCACCGGGACCACGAACCAGAGGTTCGAGAGCTTGTCCATCGCCACTGCGGCGGACCGGTCGGCGTCCGAGTCCGTGGCCGGGAGCTGTGGGGAAACGTCGTAGACGCTGCCGACCTTGATGCGGGTATTGGCGGCCTTGAGCGCGCGAAATCCCATCCCATGGGCGAGATTGACCGTGTGTGTCGCCTTTAGGAAGGCGAGTGCGTCCTTGCGGCCCGGCGCGAACACGCCCAGCCAGTAGCTCAATTGGGTGAAGGCCTTGGATTCGTTGAACAGGCTCCAGTTTTCAATGCGATCGCCCAGCGCCCGGCCCATGATGGCGGCGTAGTCGGCGAAGCGCGCCGCGGTATCGCGGTTGGGCCAGCCGCCGCGATCTTCCAGCTCCTGGGGCAGGTCCCAGTGATACAGCGTCGGCAAGGGACGGATGCCGGCCTCGAGCAGCGAGTCGGTCAGGCGGTCGTAGTAAGCGAGCCCGCGCTGATTCGCCGGACCTGCGCCGCTCGGCTGGATGCGCGTCCATGCGATGGAATACCGATAGGACTTGAGGTTGAGGGCGCGCAGCAGGGCGATGTCTTCGCGGTATCGATGGTAACTGTCGCAGGCGACGTTGCCGGTGTCGCCGTTCTTTATCTTGCCCGGTGCGAGCACAAAGCGGTCCCAGACAGACTCACCCTTGCCATCCTCATTGTAAGCGCCTTCAATCTGATAGGCCGCCGTGGCGGCACCCCAGAGAAACCCGGGCGGAAATTCTCCAGCCCTCGTTCCTCGGGATGCGCTCGCGGCCGCAGCAAGTGGCGGCAGCAGCGAAGCGCCCGCGAGTGCCACGCCGCTCGTGAGCAGGTCGCGACGGCTGATGAGGTCTTTCTGGCCCGCGGCCGGCTCGCGCACACCCTGCTTATTCATTGCTGGTCGACCTGCACATAGCCGATCTCCGTGGGCAATTGGGGGAAACGCCTGAGGTTCACAGCGCGTATGAATTGCGTCCGTACGGCCGGATACTATTTTTGCATTGCCCCGTTTGCAAGCGGTTTCAGGAATTGCCTTGGTGGGCGATTTGCAACCCTCGTGGCCCATTCCGCGGGGCCGGCGTGCGCCGTGAACCGGCGCCAGAGATTTTTCTTGACAGGGCGCGCTTCTGCGGAGCAGTATCCGGCGTAACGCGTATGAAAGCGGTTTCAGAAACCGATTACACCGCACCGGAAGCAGGAGCGGGAATCGGCGGTCGCCAATGCAATCGCGGGAATTGGGGGAAAAACAAGTGAAGTCATCCTATCTGCGCCGCCGTGCGCAACGCCTCGACTGTGTTCCGGCCACGATCGATCTGCGTCTGCGCCACCCGCGCAACACGCCGCTGGCACGCGGCGTGGCCTTCGCGCTCGGCGTCGCCGCCGCGCCGTTTGCGTACGCGCAGACCGCCGCGGCTCCCGCTCCCGCCACGCTCGAGGAAGTGGTGGTCACGGGTATCCGCGCCAGCCTGACCTCCTCGGAGAACCTGAAGCGCAATGCGACAGGCGTGGTCGACGGAATCGTCGCCGAGGATATCGGCAAGTTCCCGGACACGAACCTGGCCGAATCCATGCAGCGCATCACCGGCGTCTCCATCGATCGCGTCAATGGCGAGGGCTCCAAGGTCTCCGTCCGCGGCGTCGGTGCCGACTACAACCTGGTGCTGCTGAACGGCCGCCAGATGCCCGGCGCCAACATCCAGGACACGAACGTCTCCAATTCGCGGTCCTTTGATTTTGCCAATCTCGCCTCGGAAGCCGTCGCCGCGGTCGAGGTGCATAAGACCTCCAGCGCCGACCGGCCAACCGGCGGCATCGGCGCCACCATCAATATCAGGACTACTCGCCCGCTGGACAGCCCCGGCCTCAAGGCGTCGTTCGGTGTCAAGGCAGTAACCGACCGCTCGGGCCAGAACCTACCGGCCGATTTCAAGGGCAGCACCTTTACCCCCGAGCTCTCGGGGATCTTTAGCGACACATTCGCGGACAACACTTTCGGCGTTGCGATCACGGCCAGCTATCAGGATCGCGACGCGGGTTATAACCAGGCCGCGGTCCAGTCCGGGTATCACTCGATCCTGGGGAGCAACACCAACGCCTGGGGCTCGATCACGAACAATCCGAACAATGTGATCACGAATCCGCCAGGGCCAAACGATATTTACCAGGTGCCGCAGGACCTGCGCTACCTGATCACCGGCTTCGAGCGCAAGCGCACCAACGGCCAGCTGACCCTACAGTACCGGCCGATCGACTCGGTCACCGCGACGCTCGATTACACCTACTCCGAAAACAAGATCGCCACCAAGCGCCAGGAAATTTCGGCCTGGTTCAATTTTGGTCCGTCGATATCGAGCTGGACCAACGGCCCGGTGAAAGGTCCGCTGTCCTACTCGGAGACGATCAACTGCGCTAACGATCCAGTCACCGACGCGAACAACGTCAGTTCTTTCCCGGGTTGCGCGGATGTGGCGATAGCCCGTTCGGATTTCGCGACCAAGGCTGAAAACAACTCCGTCGGGTTCAACCTGAAATGGGACGCCAGCCCCGACCTCAGCTTCGAATTCGACGCCCACGATTCAAGGGCGACCAATGGCGAGGACAGTCCGCTGGGATCGAACAACACACTCGGTGTCTCCGCCTACTTCCGCGGTACGACCACGGTTGATTTCACGCATGACTTCCCCGTACTGAGCATCGTGCTGCCGACCTCCCTTCATGGGGTGATCGATCCGGCCTACGCGGAGGTGACCGGCTCGAGCTTCCGCAACAGTTACACGAAGGCCGAGGTGCAGCAGGCTCAACTCAAGGGCGACTGGAAGTTTGCCCAGAGATCGCGGCTCGATTTCGGTGTTGGCCTGACCGACGTCAAGAACCGCTCGGCGTTCTCCAACATGGAGCAGGACAACTGGGGCGGCCTGGGCAATCCCACCAATTATCCGGACTCGGCCTTCAGCCTGGATTCGATCCGGCATTACTTCAGCAATATTCCCGGCAGTTCGAGTCCGGCGCTGTTCAACCAGTACTTCAACTGGGACTTCAATGCGATCCGCAACGCGGCGATCGCGGTGTGGGGCGCCGGAGGCGCGGCCCAGTTCGCGGCCAACCCGAACTACACCACGGACCGCGACACCAAGGAGAATTCCAACAGCGCCTACCTGCAGTACAGCACGTCCTTTGACATGGGGCGCCCGGCGCACTTCACCGCCGGCCTGCGCTACGAAAAAACTGACGTGACTTCCAGGGCGCTGGTGCCGATTCCCATCGGCAACGTCTGGAAGGCGGCCAACGAGTTCAGCATTCAGTTCGGCCCGCCCGCCTTCACGACCCTGAAGGGTAATTATAATTTCGCGCTGCCCAACCTCGATTTCGATGTCGATCTCACCTCCACGCTAAAGGCCCGGGCCAGCTGGGGCAAGAGCATCGGGCGTCCGGGCTGGGGCGATATCCAGGGCGGGCAGACGCTGGATAACGGTGCACGCACCGTCGGTGGCACTGGCGGCCAGGGCAATCCCGCCCTGAAGCCGCTGGAATCGAAGAACATCGACCTGGCGCTCGAATGGTATTACGCCAAGGGCAGCTACCTGTCCCTGGGCTACTTCAAGAAAGACGTATCCAACTACACCGGCTCCACGCAGATCAATACGACGGAATTCAATATCCCGAATCCGGGCGCGTTTCCCGATGCGAATGGAATGGGCGGTAGTCCCTGGGTGGTAGAAGCCCTCGCCAACGGGTGTTCGCTCGCGGACCCGGCCCTAAATAGCTGCGTTCGCGCCTACATCTTCGCCAACCACGCCGGCGATCCAGCGGTGATGGTTCCGAACGGCACCAGTGCCGGCACGATCGCCGGGCGGCCAGGGATCGATCCGGTCACCAACTTCGTGATCACTTTGCCGATCAACGCCGGTTCCTCCAACATCGATGGCTGGGAAATAAATATCCAGCACATGTTCGGTGACAGCGGGTTTGGAGCGATCGCGAATTACACTAAAGTCAATTCCGACCTTAAGTACAACGTGGCGAGCCTGGGTGCGCAGTTCCCGCTGCAGGGCCTGAGCAACTCCGCCAACCTCGTCGGCTTTTACGAGAACAGCAAGTGGGAAGCGCGCGTGGCCTACAACTGGCGCGATCAGTTCTACAACGGCATCGATGGCCAGGGCAGCCCGGTGTTTGTCGAACCGTACGGGCAGATTGATGCCAACGTCGGTTTCAAGCTCAATGACCGGCTGAGTCTCCAGTTGGAGGCGATCAACCTCACCGACCGGAACCAGCGTTCGCACAGCCGCACGCGGCAAGCCGTGGAATTTGCCACTCAGACCGGTGCCCGCTACATGATTGGAGCGCGCTACCAGCTGGGCAAGTAACTGGGCAGAACCTGCCGAGACCCCAGCGCACGAGTGGCTCTGGGGTGAAAGAGCCGCTGCCTGCCAGCGGCTTTTTCGTCCGGGTGTAGGATGGCTGAGGTCGCAGATGGAAGTGCCCACCGGTGAGCAGTCAAGTCAAGCGCGTGGTGATCGTCGGTGGCGGATCGGCCGGTTGGCTGACCGCGGGGGTGATCGCTGCGGACCACCGTAGCCCACAGGGGCCGGGTCTGGAGGTGACCCTGGTGGAGTCGCCCGCCGTCGGTCCGATCGGCGTGGGCGAGGGCACCTGGCCGTCCATGCGCGATACGCTGCGGCGCATCGGCGTGTCGGAGACGGATTTCATCCGCGAGTGCGACGCCGCCTTCAAGCAGGGTTCGAAGTTCGTCGGCTGGTCCAATGGTGAGTCCGAGCACTACTACCATCCCTTCAGCCTGCCGCAGGGCTATACCGAGGCGAACCTGGTCAGCGCGTGGCTGCAGCGGCACGCCGCCACGCCCTATGCCGAGCTCGTCAGCTACCAGCCGCAGCTGTGCGAGCGGGGCCGCGCCCCCAAGCAGGTCACCACCCCGGAATTCGCGGCGGTCGCAAACTATGCCTATCACCTGGACGCCGGCAAATTCGGCCAGTTCCTGCAACGGCATTGCACCGCGCGGCTGGGCGTCCGACACGTCGTCGACCACGTGGCCCGGATTGAGCCTGCCGACAACGGCGATATTGCTGCGGTCGTGACCGCCGCGCAGGGTCGGATTGCCGGTGACCTGTTCATCGACTGCACGGGCTTCGCGTCCCTGTTGCTGGGGCAGCACTACGGGGTGCCGCTGCTTTCGGTGCAGCCGCTGCTGTTTAACGATTCGGCCCTTGCGGTTCAGGTGCCCTATGCCACCGCCGACGCGCCGATCGCATCGAACACGATTTCGACCGCCCGCCCGGCGGGCTGGATCTGGGACATCGGGCTGCAGACGCGGCGCGGCGTAGGGCACGTGTATTCCAGTGCCCATATGTCCGACTCGGAGGCCGAAACCATCCTGCGTGACTATGTTGGCGCGATCGCCAATCCGAAGGACGCGGCCTCACTGGCGCCCCGCAAGCTCTCGTTCCGCCCCGGCTACCGGCAGAGTCTGTGGGAGCGCAATTGCGTCGGGGTAGGCCTGGCGGCGGGCTTCGTGGAGCCACTGGAGGCCTCGGCACTGGCGCTGGTGGAGTTCTCCGCCGCCATGATCAGCGATCAGATGCCGGCGACGCGCGCGTCGATGGACATCGTGGCGGCGCGCTTCAACGATGCCTTCCGCTACCGCTGGGAGCGCGCCGTCGAATTCCTGAAACTGCATTACCTGCTGTCGGCACGGACTGATTCGCCCTATTGGCGGGAACACCGCACGGGCGCGTCGGTGCCGCCCAGACTGGCAGACTTGCTGGTGCTGTGGCGGCATCAGCCACCCTCCCGCTACGATTTCTTCCGCATCGAGGAGATCTTCCCTTCGGCAAGCTACCATTACGTGCTGTACGGGATGGGCTTCCGGCCCGAACCGGCGGCATTCCCCGAGCGACCGGACAACCCGGCGCTGGCGGAGCGGTATTTCGGCGAGGCGGCGACACTCGCGCAGTCAATGCTGGCCGGGCTTCCGGCCCATCGTGCGCTGCTCAACCACCTGCAGAGCTACCGGCTGCAGCGCATTTAGCGCTTTAGAGGATCGGATGGCCCGAAACGTGCTCCTGAACAATGTCGAACACAAGGCGCTGCGTGTCATCACGCGGCGTTCCGCGGCGCTGGGCGATGATGTGATGTCCACGATCGTCGTGCCTGACGAGTTCCGCCACGTCCAGGCCTGGTACCCGATCGTGTTCCAGAAGCAGAGCGACACCGGCCAGTTCCTGCCGCTGGCCCTGTTCGGATTCGAATCCGGGCAGAACCTGTTCCTGACGGAATCAGGCTGGGACGCCAGCTACATTCCACTCAGCATCCAACGCCTGCCGTTCCTGATCGGCGGCCAGCGCGCGGCCCCCCAGGCTGCGCCATCGCAGCTCGTCGTGCACGTCGATCTCGACAGCCCGAGGATCAGCTGGACCGAGGGTGAGCCGGTATTCCTGGAATACGGCGGGACCACCGAGTTTCTCCAGCGCGCCAGCGCGCTCCTTCATATGCTCCATGCAGGACTCGAGGCGACGCCGGTCTTCGTCGATGCGCTCCTTGGCCTGGACCTGCTGGAATCATTCGTGGCCGACATCGAACTCACGGACGGTTCGCAGAATCGTCTCGCCGGTTTCTACACCGTGAACGAAGAGCGCGTGCGCGCTCTGGACGGCACTGCCGTCGCCTCGCTCCATGCGCGAGGCTTTCTTGAGCCACTGTATATGGTGGTGGCATCGACGGTGCATTTCCGTGACCTGATCGATCGGCGCAATCGCCGCCTGTGATGCCGACCGCCACTGCCAAGGTTCGCGAACTCACGGTGAGCGACGCGCCGGGCTGGCGCGCCGAAGTGCTGGGTTCGTCCGAGCCGCTGCTGCTGCGCGGCCTGGTGGCACAGTGGCCCCTGGTGCAGGCAGGCGCAGGCTCGCTCGAGGCGGCGCTGGCGTACCTGCGCGGTTACTACCGCAATGCCACGGTCGGCGCCTGGTTCGGGCCGCCGCAGATCCGGGGGCGTTTCTTCTATAACGAGGACTGCTCGGGTTTCAACTTTCGGGCGGCGATGGTCAAGCTCGATGCCGTATTCGATGAGCTCGAGCGCCACCAGCACGAGACCGACCCGCCGGCGGTCTATGTCGGCTCGACCACCGTCGACACCTGTCTTCCCGGGCTGCGCGCTGAAAACGATGTGGCCGGACTCCCGACCGACGCGCTCGCCAGCATCTGGCTGGGCAATCGCACGCGCATCGCGGCGCACTTCGACATGCCCGACAACCTCGCCTGCGTGGCCGTGGGGCGCCGCCGCTTCACCCTGTTTCCGCCGGCCGAGTTGCCCAACCTGTACGCCGGTCCGCTCGAGTTCACGCCGGCGGGGCAGCAGATCAGTCTGGTGGATTTCGCCAACCCTGATTTCGAGCGCCACCCGCGCTTCGCGGCAGCGATGCGCAGTGCGCGTGTGGCTGAGCTTGCGGCGGGCGACGCGCTGTACATCCCCGGCATGTGGTGGCACCACGTCGAGGCACTCGCGGCCTGCAACGTGCTGATCAACTACTGGTGGCAGCAGACGCCGGCCTACCTCGACGCGCCGGTCAACGCCCTGCTGCATGCGCTCCTGAGCCTGCGTGCGCTCCCGCCGGCGCAGCGCGCGGCCTGGCAGAGCTTTTTCGATCACTACGTATTTGCCGCGGACGATACGGTGGCGGCCCACATCCCGGCACGCAGCCGGGGTGTGCTCGGCCCGCTTGACGAAACGCGTGCGCGCTCGCTGCGGGCGTTGCTGCTCAAGCAGTTGAACCGATGATCGGCTGCGGAACGGTCAGGGAGGTACAGCTTGCAGGCTAAGCGGATTAACAGAGTGGTGATCGCCGGCGGCGGCACGGCAGGCTGGATGATGGCCGCCGCCTTGTCGAAGACCATGGGACAGGTGCTCGACATCTGCCTGATCGAATCCGATGAGATCGGAACCGTCGGCGTGGGCGAAGCGACTATTCCGCCCATCATCATTTTTCACCGGCTGCTCGATATCAACGAACAGAAGTTCATGGCCGCGATGCAGGCCACCTTCAAGCTCGGTATCGCCTTCGAGAACTGGCGCGAACTTGGTGAGACCTACATCCATTCCTTTGGCACTTCCGGCACCGATCACTGGACCGCCGGCTTCCAGCATTTCTGGCTGCGGGGGCGGGAGCGCGGGCTGGCGGGCCCCTACGGCGAGTACTGTCTCGAGTTGCAGGCGGCGCTCGCGGGCCGCTTCGCGCACCTGCCGCAGGGCGGCATGAACTACGCGTTCCATCTGGATGCCACCCTGTACGCCAAGTTCCTCAGGCAGTTCAGCGAGCCCTACGGCGTGCGCCGCATCGAAGGCAAGATCGTGGACGTGCGCCTCGAGGCCGACAGCGGCGCCATCGCCTCGCTCCGTCTCGATTCCGGGCTCGAGGTTGCCGGTGATTTGTTCATCGACTGCACCGGATTTCGTGGCCTGCTGATCGAGCAGGCGCTGCACGCGGGCTATGAGGACTGGACCCACTGGCTGCCGTGCGACAGCGCCGTGGCGGTGCAGACGCGCTCGACCGGTGATCCGCTGCCCTACACGCGCTCGATCGCACGCGATGCCGGCTGGCAATGGCGCATTCCCCTGCAGCATCGGGTGGGCAACGGCCTGGTGTACTGCAGCCGCTACCAGAGCGATGCGGAGGCGAAACAGACGCTGCTGGCCGATCTCGAGGGCGAGCTGCTGACCGAACCGCGGGTGCTGAAGTTCCGTGCCGGACGGCGGTTGCGGCACTGGGTCAAGAATTGCGTGGCGATCGGCCTGTCGAGCGGCTTCATCGAACCGCTGGAATCGACCAGCATTCACCTGATCCAGCGCGGCATCATCCGCCTGATGCAGATGTTCCCGTTTGCCGGCATCGCCCCCTCGGACGTCGAGGAATTCAACCAGCAAACCCGGGTCGAGTGGGAACATATCCGCGACTTCATCGTGCTGCATTACCACCTGACCGCCCGGCAGGACACGCCGTTCTGGCGGCACTGCCGCGGCATGGAAATCCCGGCCACGCTGGCGCACCGCATCCGGCTGTTTCGCGAAACGGGGCGGGTGTTCCGGATCCCGAACGAGCTGTTCGCAGAAAACTCCTGGATCCAGGTGATGCTCGGCCAGGGCATCGTGCCCGAACAGCACCACCCGGTGGCGGGCGTAATGAGCGATGCGGAACTGCAGGCCTTTCTGGCCGGCATCAAATCGCGGGTCGACAAAACCGTGGCACAGCTGCCCGGGCACCAGCTGTACATCAAGCAATACTGCGATGCCACCGAGAAAGCTTGACACGCTTGGAGCAAACAGGGCAGCATCCTTGAAACCGGTTGCAGAAAAGACTGCCGGGACCGAATTACAGAAAAAAATGCTCCTGTAGCGCAAAGCCGTCAGTCATGAAGTCTGGGAACAGCAATCTCACCGGCCTGGCGCTGGCCGTGGCCATGGGCGGCTTCCTGCTGGGGTTTGACGCCACCGTCATCTCGGGCGTCGTGCCCTTCATACAGCAGTACTTTGGCCTCAATGGCGTCACGGGCAGCCTGCAACTGGGCTGGGCGGTGAGTTGCCTGGGCTGGGGCGCCATGGCCGGGAATCTGGGCGCGGGACTGCTCAGTGATCGCTTCGGGCGTCGCGCGGTCCTGCGCCTGACGGCCGTGCTGTTCATGGGCTCGGCGCTGCTCGCGTCGACCGCCACCAGCTTTACCGTGTTCGTAATGGCCCGCATCTGCGGCGGGCTCGGCGTCGGCGCGGCGATTCTCACGGCGCCCGTGTACATCGCCGAGATTGCGCCGGCCAGCCGCCGCGGCGGGCTGGTGTCGCTCAATCAGCTGATGATCGTGATCGGCATCTCGGTCTCATTCTTTTCCAACTATTTCCTGGTCGGCCTGGGCACCGACAGCTGGCGCTGGATGCTGGGCGTGCAGGCCGGGCCCGCGCTGCTGTTCCTGCTGCTGTTGGCTACCGTTCCTGAGAGCCCACGCTGGCTGCTCGACAAAGGCCGCAGCTCCCAGGCGCTGGCGGTGCTGACTTCGCTCCATGGCGCAAGTGCCGCGGAGCAGGAGCGCTCGGAGATCCAGCAGAGCCTCAAGGCTGAGGCGGGCGCAGTCCGCATCCGCAACGTCTTCAGCGCGCGCCTCCGATTCGTGCTGCTGTTTGCGCTCGGCATTGCATTTTTCCAGCAGATCACTGGCATCAATGCCGTGTTTTATTATCTACCGACCATCTTTGCGCAGGCCGGCGGCGGCCTGGCGACGGCATTCGGACAATCGGTGCTGGTGGGCCTGGTCAATGTGGGCATGACCCTGGTCGCGATCCGGCTCATCGACCGCGTTGGCCGCCGGCCGTTGCTGCTCGCCGGCGTTTCAGGCATGGCCGTCGCGCTGCTGACCATCAGCTGGGCCTTTCATTCCGCGCCGGCGACCGCGGGCGGCTTGCCGCTCGTGAACGCGCATCTGGTGCTGTTCGCCATCATCGGCTTCGTGGCCTGCTTTGCCATCTCGCTGGGTCCGGTCATGTGGGTGATGCTGGCGGAGATTTTTCCGAACGAAGAGCGTGCCGCGGCCATTTCGGTGGTCGGATTCTGGAATTCCCTGGTCAGTGCCAGCGTCACCCTGATATTCCCGTGGGAACTCGCCCGCTTTGGACCGGACGGTACCTTCCTCGCCTACGGACTCCTGGCCCTTGCCGGCCTGCTGTTCCTGGCCATCCATGCTCCCGAGACCAAGGGCCGGACGCTCGAGGAGCTGGAACGCACGCTGTTGCGGACCGGTGCGGGATGAAGCCATGAAGCTGAAGTCCAAGCCCGTACCGAAAAGGGAGCGGGGCAAGCGTGGCCCGCGGCCGCGCAATTCGGTCACCCTGAAAATGGTGGCCCGCGAGGCGGGCGTCTCGGCCAGCACGGCCTCGCGCATCATCAATCGTACGGTGAACGTCAGCGACGAGCTGCGCCTGGCGGTCGAGGCCGCCATTGCCAAGTTCAATTTCCGGCCCAACGCTGCCGCGCGCGGCCTGGCGCTGGGCCGGACGCTGACGATCGGCGTGATCAGCCAGGCGATGGACAGTCCCTTCTACGGCGAGGCGCTCGTCGCGATCGAGCGCCGGCTGCAGCCCCTGGGTTACGCACCGCTGTTCATGAGCGGCAACTGGCAGGAGCAGGAAGAAGTTCGCTGCATGGAAGAGCTCATCAATCGCGGCGTCGACGGCATCATCATGTTTGCCGGCTGCCTGGGTGACGCCGCGCTCAAGACCTACGCGCAGAAAGTACCCATCGTCGTGACCGGCCGGCTGTTGCGCGCCAAGGGCCTGGTCAGCATGCAGGTGGACGATCGCCATGGCGCGATCCTGGCGACGCGACATCTGCTGGAGCTCGGTCATCGCCGGATCGCCTTTGTAGCCGGATTCGAGAATCACCCGGACGCCAATGTACGCCTGACCGGCTACAAGAACGCGCTGGCGGCCGCGGGGGTTGGGTTCGATCCGCAGCTGGTCGTGGCCGGCGATTTTCACGAAGAGGGGGGAATGCGGGCCGTTTACCAGCTCATGGATTCAGGTGTGAAGTTTAGCGCCATGTTCTGCGTCAATGACCAGACGGCCTACGGCGCCTGCTTGGCGCTGTTCCACAGAGGTTTGGCCGTGCCGAAGGACATATCGGTGGTGGGATTCGATGACCTGCCGGCCTCGACTTATCGCGTGCCGCCACTCACGAGCGTCCGGCAGTCGGTGCAGCAGCTGGGGGAATGCTCCGCGGAAGCCATACTGCAGCTCATCGCCGGGCGCCGGCCGCAGATCAGCCTGCCGCCCGTTGAGCTCGTGGTGCGCGAGTCCACGAGCGGCGTTTCCCGGTAGATCAAGAACGCCACCCGCATGAGCGAGACAAGCTCGATGGAATCCCTGCGCCGTCGATTTCCGCCGGGCTTCATCTGGGGCGCCGCCAGCAGCGCCTACCAGATCGAAGGCGCCGCGGCGGTGGACGGCAAGGGCGAATCGATCTGGGACGAATTCTGCCGTCGCCCGGGCGTGATCGCCGACGGTTCGACGGGCGAAGTGGCCTGTGACCATTACCACCGCCTGGACACCGATCTGGACCTGCTCTCCGAGCTGGCGGTCGATGCCTACCGGTTCTCCATTTCCTGGCCACGCATTCAACCCACCGGGACGGGCGCGCTGAATGAAGCGGGCCTGTCCTTTTACGAACGGCTCGTCGATGGACTGTTGCGGCGGAATATCAAGCCCTATGCGACTTTGTACCACTGGGATCTGCCCGCAGCGCTGCAACGCCGGCAGGGCGGATGGGCTTCGCGGGACACCGCCTACCGCTTCATGGAATACGCCGCCATCATTGCGCGGCGACTCGGAGATCGCGTCGCATCGTTCGCGACGCACAACGAACCCTGGGTCACCGCCACTCTCGGATACCAGACAGGCCAGTTTGCACCGGGCCTGAAGGATCGGGCCATTGCTGCCCAGGTGTCGCATCACTGCCTGCTGAGCCACGGCCTCGCCGCAGGAGCGATGCGCAGCGTGTGCGCCACGGTCCCGGTGGGCATCGTGCTGAATCTTTCGCCAGTCACGCAGGCGACGCCGTCGGGGCCCGACGCGGCCCAGGCGACACTTGAAGACGGCTTGCTGGTGCGCTGGTACATGGATGCGCTGTGCAAGGGCCACTATCCGGCGGATGTGCTGGAGCATCTGGGGCCGGACGCGCCGCGGGTCGCGCCGGGGGACCTGCAGCTGATCATGCAACCGCTCGATTTCCTCGGGGTCAACTATTACTACCCGACCACTGTGCGCGCCGGCCGGCCGGCCGCGCAGGCCGCGCCGGGCGCGCCGGTCACGGACATGGGATGGGAAGTGTCGCCGGCCAGCCTTACGGACCTGCTCGCGCGATTGCATCGAGACTACCGCCTGCCGCCGCTGCTCATCACTGAAAACGGCGCTGCGTACCGCGATCGCGTAGAAAACGGTCGGGTCGAGGACGAGGCGCGCCGCCAGTACCTCGAAACCCACGTGCGCGCCGTGGCGGACGCGATCGAGCACGGGGTGGATCTGCGTGGCTATTTCGTCTGGTCGCTGCTCGACAATTTCGAATGGAGCTCCGGATACGAAAAGCGTTTCGGTCTCTACTACGTCGATTACGCAACGCAGGCCAGGATCGCCAAGAGCAGCGCCGCCTGGTACGCACAATTGATGCGCGCCGGCCACCACCCGCCCAAATCCTCACCAGTCGCGGCTGGCCTGGCGGCCAGCGCGGAGCGCCTGTGACCCGCTGAGATTCGGAAGCCTGGCGCGACTGCTCCTGCGAGGGACTGTTTCTCTTCAGAATCTTCACGAATGCCGCGAGCGTCCGCGGGGCATCTGGCTACGAGAGAGCCGATGATCCTCGGATGTCAGATCATCCAGGCCGACGGACTCGTGCGGTCCTCGGATTGCCTCGGCGTCGCGGAGAGTTGAGCGCTCGCCGACGGAAGGATCGACGACCTCCCTGACGCCCAGCCAAACCTCCCAATATCGGGCGCCGAACCTGGCTTTGGTGCAGAGGCCAGCACATGGGTCCACCGTGCGGTGCAGATCAGAAATGTTCTTCGCGGACAGAAAATGCGGCTCGGCGTGACTGCGCATGCGCGTGTAACGCAATCATCGCGCGGCCTGCTGCTCCAGCATCGAGTGAACAGTTTCGGAGACGCTGAGTCCGCGAAAACTCTGCTGACCAGTCCACGCGTCTTTGCGGTGCGATCAATCGCACCAGCTCCGGCGCCAGCGTAGTACGCCGCGACGAACAATGATTATGTTGCGACGCTATTCGTGGTGCAGTAAGTCAAATCATTGTCTGACAGGCGCGACAGGCTGCCGTGCAATTGCACATTGACCAGAATGCGCTCCGTTCAACGTGGGGCTGGGAGAGCAACATGTACACACCGTCGCATCGTGCGTCAACACTACGCGCACGCGTAGGATCTACAACCAAGCGTCCGGCAGCTAATGGCCCAGGCATGAGCTGCTGATAATGCTACGCCGATGCGGCGGCGTGTTACTCACGTCGCTGGCATTACTCCTGCTGTGTGCGGCAGACGTGCGCGCTGCCAACACGCCAGCGGATGGCAGCGCCCCGAGCGGTGCGCCGGAGATAGACCGTGCCACGTTTGATCACCTGACCACCGGATTCGAGCTAATCGGTCAGCATCGCGACCTTCCGTGCGAGTCGTGTCACTACAATGCGGTCTTCCAGGGTACGCCGCGCGACTGCGCCACCTGCCATGGCATGGGCTCACAAGTCCACGCAACCGGCAAGCCGATCACTCACATACTGACTTCGAATCGCTGCGAAAGCTGCCATACACCCGTGGCGTTCAGCCCGGCCGTGAACTTCGACCACGCCGAAGTGCGCGGCAGCTGTTCCTCCTGCCATAACGGCGTGCAGGCGCAGGGCAAGGGGCCGACGCACATCGACACCTCACTGGAGTGTGACGCCTGCCATTCGACCATCGGCTGGGCCGGCGCGATGTTCAACCACAACGGCATCATCAGCGGATGCGCCAGCTGCCACAACAATGTGTCTGCCAGCGGCCTTCCGCCCACGCACATCCCGACGGCGGGTGCCGCCTGCGAGGCGTGCCACATACCGACACAGTATTCCAGCTTTGCCGGGGCGACGATGAACCACCCGGCCGTGACCCCGCCCATGCCGTGCGCGGATTGCCACGAGGCCGGCAAGTCCTTCGTCGGTGTAACGATCGTTACTCGTCCACCTGCGCCGCACCCGATGAGCGGCGACTGCGGGACCTGTCACCTGTCGACGGTGTCGTTCAACTCTGGAACGATGATGCCGGCCGGTCACATTCCGACCTCCCAGCCCTGCACGCTATGCCATTCGAATCCATCTGACTTCAGCGTCTATCTAATGCTGCACGACGGGATCAGCAGTGGTTGCGCAACCTGTCACGCCGCGGGCCTGAGCTTCGCGAACATGGCGCCGCCGGTCCTGGTGGAGCCGCCGGCGAACCATATTGCCTTTGCCAGCGCGGCCTGTGAGAGCTGCCACGCGGTGTCCAATTTCACGACGTTTGTGGTCAGCAACAAGAGTCCGCCGATGAACCACGCGGCGGTTGCGAGCCTGAGCTGCGCGAGCTGTCACGGCGTAGGGCTGAGCTGGGCCGGAACTCCCACGACGGTGGTTGAGCCGGCGAACCACGTGCCGATCGGATCCACGGCCTGCACCCAGTGCCATTTGGCCACGGACTTCACGAGCTTTGTGATTGCCAACGCCGTGCCGCCGATGAACCATACTGGTTTCGAGACCAACTGCATCAGCTGTCACGGCCCCGGGCAGAGCTGGATTGGCACGCCAGCGGTCAAGACGCTGCCCGCCACCCATATTCCGACCGGCACGGTGGATTGCGCCACCTGTCACTCGAACTCCAACTTCAGCACCTTTGTCTTTGCCAACGCGAGCGGGACTGCACCGCCATCAATGGTGCACAGCGCCGTGAGCTCGGTGGCGTGCTCCAGTTGTCATGAGATGGGCCTGAGCTGGATCGGCGCTCCGGCGACCCTGGTGCGTCCGGCCACCAAGGCAGACGGCACGGTGCACGTGGTGGGCGGGGAGTGCTCGACCTGTCACTTCAACACCACGAGCTTCAAGGGTGCGACCGACCTGCCGAGCAATCACATTCCGCTGCCGGCCGCGGACAACAACAGTTGCGTGCTGTGTCATGCCAACCTCAATGACTACAGCGTCTCGGTCATGAACCACGTGAACATCGCCAGCAACTGCGCGCAGTGTCATGGCGCGGGCAAGAGCTTTGCCAACATGGCTCCGCCCACACTCAAGCTGCCGCCGAGCAACCACATCCCCATTGGCACCGCGAGCTGCGAGAGCTGCCACAGCACCAGTAACTTCACCAGCTTTGTGATTGCCAACGCTGTGCCGCCGATGAACCATGCCGGCTTCACGACCAACTGCATCAGCTGTCATGGCCCGGGGCAGAGCTGGATCGGCACGCCAACGGTCAAGACGCTGCCAGCCACCCATATTCCGACCGGCACAGTGGATTGCGCCTCCTGTCACTCGAACTCCAACTTCAGCTCCTTCGTCTTTGCGAACGCGAGCGGCACGGCACCCCCCTCGATGGTGCACAGCGCTGTGAGCTCGGTGGCCTGCTCGAGCTGCCACGAGAAAGGCCTGAGCTGGATTGGCGCTCCGGCGACCCTGGTGCGCCCCGCCACCAAGGCCGACGGCACGGCGCACGTGGCGGCCGGTGAGTGCTCGACCTGTCATTTCAACACCACCAGCTTCAAGGGCGCCACCGACCTGCCGAGCAATCACATTCCGCTGCCGAGCGGTCCGACGAGCAACTGCGCTCCCTGCCACAGCAACCCGTCCAACTTCGCGGTCTATGCGATGGACCACAGCGTCGTGACCGGTACGGCCTGCGCGGTGTGCCACGGTGCGGGCAAGACCTTTGCCAACATGGCCCCGCCCACGCTCAAGCTGCCGCCGAGCAACCACATCCCCATTGGCACCGCGGCGTGCGAGAGCTGCCACAGTGCCACCAACTTCACCACGTTCATGGTCAGCAACAAGAGCCCGCCGATGGATCATGCCTCGGTGACGGCTTTGAGCTGTGCAGGCTGCCACGGTTCGGGATTAAACTTTGTTGGTACGCCAGCGGTCGTTGTGCTGCCCGGCACACACGTGCCGGTGGGCGCCACCGACTGCGCGCTGTGCCACAGCAGCTCCAACTTCAGCTCCTTTGTCTTTGCCAACGCGAGCGGGACTGCACCGCCATCAATGGTGCACAGCGCCGTGAGCTCGGTGGCGTGCTCCAGTTGTCATGAGATGGGCCTGAGCTGGATCGGCGCTCCGGCGACCGTGGTCCGCCCGGCGCTCAAGGCCGATGGCACGGCGCACGTGGTGGCAGGCGAATGCTCGACCTGCCACTTCAACACCACCAGCTTCAAGGGTGCGACCGACCTGCCGAGCAATCACATCCCGCTGCCGGCCGCGGACAACAACAGCTGCGTGCTGTGTCATGCCAACGCCAATGACTACAGCGTCTCGGTCATGAACCACGTGAACATCGCCAGCAACTGCGCGCAGTGTCATGGTGCGGGCAAGAGCTTTGCCAACATGGCTCCGCCCACACTCAAGCTGCCACCGGGCAACCACATCCCCATCGGCACCGCGAGCTGCGAGAGCTGCCACAGTGCCACGGTCTTCACGAGCTTCGTGATCAGCAACAAGAGCCCGCCGATGGATCACGCGGCGGTCACTACCATCAGCTGCGCCACCTGCCATGCGCCGGGCATGAGCTGGGTGGGTACGCCGGCCACCGTGCTGCCGCCGGCGAACCACGTGCCCTTTGGCACGGCGGCCTGCGAGAGCTGCCATGCCCCGAGCACCTTTACGGCCTTCACCTTCACCAACGCGAGCGGCACGGCAGC
>DATGVM010000016.1:0-3598 GCA_035300345.1 Steroidobacteraceae bacterium | reverse complement strand
ATCTCGCGTTGTCAATGGGCTGGGGGCACCATGAAACTCTTTGAAATTCGAATGCTGCTAGGGGCGATTTGGATCGTCTTCGCCCTGCCCGCCACCGCTGTGAACGGCTATCAGGACCCGCGTATAGATGGCGGAGAGGTCGTAACAACCATGCATGGTCGCGTTGAGGGCTGCCTGTGATGGGGAACCGGGCGTTGTCCTGACGCTACTGATTTCCAGATTATTCAGATTTTCTGTGGCTGCTGTTGTGCCTGTGGGTTTGTGGGCAACACTCTTGTGTTGTCCACAAATCCACAGGCTTGCGCGCGCGGAGGATTGCGGCCATGCGCAACCTGCTTGGCGCGAGGTAAGAACTTGGCGGATTGGCGAGGCCGGCACGGCGCCGACCTCAACGGCCAAGTCTCGGATCGACGCCGTGCCCCACACCGTGCTGAGCACGCATGCCGGGGCAGTATTCCAATCATTGCCGATCGCGTCCATGTGCGCTGTTGCCCGCGGCGACGACTGCCCGGCTGTTTCTGTGCGTGCGCTGCCAAGCTCAGGTTCTCGTCTGCAGCCACTGTGATCGCGGCCAGATTTACTGCGCACAAGGCTGTGCACAGACGGCGCGGCGCGATGCCCAGCGCGCGGCCGGGCGGCGGTACCAAGCCAGCCGCCGCGGTCGGGTGAACCATGCGGCGCGGGCCGGTCGCTATCGTGCCCGACAAAACAACGTGACGCATCAGGGTTCCCGGCCACGTCGCGCGGATGATTTGGTGACGGCGAGCGCGGTGGTGATTGCAAGCAAGCCACCTTCAGCTTCCCCCGGTGACGTTGCGAGGCGATCGCCGGGTCATCGCTCGGGGAGCTGGTCCTGCCACTGGTGCGGTTGTCGCTGCCCACCGTTCGTTCGCCGTGAGTTCCTGCGCCGCCGCACCGGTTCGATCCGTCGCCAGACCTCGCCGAGGAGAACAACGTGACCATTACGCCCGATCTGGAGGCGCAGATACTGCGCTATTATCATGTTGAGAAATGGCGCGTTGGCACGATCGCCCGCCAGCTGCATGTGCACCACGGCACCGTGGCACGGGTCTTGGCCCAGGCTGGCCTGCCCAGGATCGGGCCGCCGGCGCGTCACTCCCAGATCGAGCCCTATCTGCCCTTCATCCATCAGACCCTGGAGAAGTTCCCGACCCTGACCGCCAGCCGGCTGTACGCGATGGTGTGCGAACGCGGCTACCGCGGCAGCGGCGATCACTTCCGCCACCTCATCGCCTGTTATCGGCCGCGCTCGGCGGCGGAAGCCTATCTACGTCTGCGCAGCCTGCCCGGCGAGCAGGGGCAAGTCGACTGGGGGCATTTTGGTCATCTCGTGATCGGCCGCGCACGCCGTCCCTTGATGGCCTTCGTCATGGTGTTGAGCTACTCGCGCCAGATTTTCCTGCGCTTCTTCCTCGATGCACGCATGGAGAGTTTCCTGCGCGGTCACGTCGGCGCCTTCACGGCCTGGAACGGATGTCCGCGTGTTCTGCTCTACGACAATCTCAAAAGCGCAGTGCTGGAGCGCCAAGGCGATGCCATCCGCTTTCATCCCACCCTGATCGCGTTCGCCGCACATTATCGTTATGACCCGCGCCCGGTGGCGGTGGCACGCGGGAACGAGAAGGGCCGCGTCGAGCGCGCCATCCGCTATGTGCGCGACAATTTCTTTGCGGCCCGAAAGTTCACCGATCTCGACGACCTCAATGTCCAGGCCGAGGCCTGGTGCCGTGGCCTGGCGGCGGATCGCCGCTGCCCCGGACAAGACACCGTCAGCGTCCGGGAGGCCTTCGCCGCAGAGGCGCCCAGGCTGCTGGCGTTGCCGGACAACCCCTATCCGCTCATCGAGCGCGTGGCGGTGAAGGCCGGCAAGACCCCTTATGTGCGCTTCGACCTCAACGATTATTCCATCCCGCACACCAAGGTGCAGCGCCTGCTCACGGTGCTGGCCGATCCGAACGTGGTGCGCATTGTCGATGGCGCGCAGGTGCTCGCCTGTCATCGCCGCAGCTACGACAAGGGTGCGCAGATCGAGGACGCCGGCCATGTCCAGGCCTTGGTCCAGCACAAACGCGCCGCACGCCGCCACCGCGGTACCGACCACCTCGCAAAGGCGGCACCGGAGAGCCAGACCTTGCTCCTGCGTGCCGCCGAGCGCGGTGACAATCTGGGAACCGTCACCGCCGCCCTGCTGCGGCTGCTGGAGCGCTACGGCGCCGCCGAGCTTGACGCCGCTATCCGCGAGGCGATCGAGCGCGGCGTGCCTCATCCCAATGCGGTGCGGCTCGCACTCGATCACCGCCGCGAGCTGCGCGACCAGCCGCCGCCCGTCGCCGTCATTCTGCCCGAGCATGTCAAGGTGCGCGATGCTCACGTGCAGCCACATCGGCTCGAACCTTATGACCAACTCAAGGAGCAAGGCGATGAGTAACCTCGAAGCGCTGCAGGTGCGCGCCAAAGCGCTCAACCTGCATGGCCTGCTGGCGCATTGGGGGGAAGCTGCCGCGGCCGGCTGGCTTGCGACGCTGATCGATTGGGAGGAGCAGGAGCGTACGCGCCGAAGCCTGGAGCGCCGCCTGCGCGCCGCTCATATCGGACGCTTCAAGCCGCTCTGCGACTTCGATTGGACCTGGCCCAAACGCTGCGACCGCGCCGCCTTCGAAGCGCTGATGGCGCTCGACTTCCTCAAGGACGCAACCAACGCCATCCTGGTCGGCCCCAACGGCGTCGGCAAATCAACGCTCGCTCGCAATATCGCCCATCAGGCACTCATCCACGGTCACACCGTGCTGTTCACCAGCGCCGGTCAGCTGCTTGGCGAGCTCGCCGCGCTCGACAGCGATTCTGCCCTGCGCCGACGCTTGCGTCACTATGCCGGCCCCCGTCTTCTGGTGATCGACGAGGTCGGATATCTCTCCTATTCCAATCGCCATGCCGACCTGCTGTTCGAACTCGTCAGCCGCCGTTACGAGCACAACAGCACGCTCGTCACCACCAACAGGCCATTCGCCGAATGGCGCGAGGTTTTTCCAAACGCCGCCTGCGTCGTCTCCCTGGTCGATCGCCTGGTACACAACGCCGAGGTCCTCGCCATCGAGGGCGAATCCTATCGCCTCAAGGAGGCCCGCGAACGATCCGAGCAGCGCGCACGCCAACGACGCAAAGCCAAGTCATGAGCAAAGACTCGACCGGTCTGCCGCTCACCATCTCCCTCAAAATCCCGGCCTACTGGACGCCGGAGCAGGCCTTCGCCGTTGTCGAACTGCTTGATGACCTGCGCGATCGTATCTGGGCGCATTACGGCGTGCAGTTGCTCGACCAATACCGCGACCAGTACGGTCCCGCCGACAGTGATCACACCGACGATACAACTGACAATCCGTCGCTCTGAATCGCTATGCCGTTAAACAATCCAGGGGCCTCGACGGCCCCTTTATCTTCACCAGCGCCAGCTTCGCCGTCTATGCGCGGATTCACGGCGCCGGTAACAGAGCCGGAGGACCTGTTGAAGTACGGTCTGATGCCGGAATTCGTTGGGCACCTGCAAGTGCTCGCCACCCTTGAAGATCTCGACGAGCCG
>DATGVM010000015.1:0-52453 GCA_035300345.1 Steroidobacteraceae bacterium | reverse complement strand
ATCGATTCGCTCGATGCGCGGCTCAAGACGCTCCAGGACCGCGCCATGCACTTCAAGCCCTACAACAAACGACCCGACGCGCACCGCATGCCCGATGATCTGGCCGAGCAGCTGGTGCGCACCGCCAACGAGGTGCGCTCGCAGCGCAAGTCGCTGGAACGGCGGCACCAGGAGGCGCAAGCGGTGCGCGCCCAGTTCGACGCCGACATTTCCCGCTATCGCGAATTGACTGCGAACCCCGGCGCCCGCTGAACAGGGCCTAGTCGCGGCCGGTGTGGCCGAAGCCGCCGCTCCCGCGCGCGCTCGCGGCGAAATTTTCCACGATCTGCAGCTCCATCCGCGCCACGGGCACGACAATGAGCTGCGCGATGCGCTCGCCCGGCTGCACGGTGTAGCTCGCCGCGCCACGGTTCCAGCACGAGACCATCAGCGGGCCCTGGTAGTCCGAATCGATGAGGCCGACGAGATTGCCGAGCACGATGCCGTGTTTGTGGCCCAGGCCCGAACGCGGCAGGATCAGGGCCGCCAGCGAGGGATCGGCCACGTAGATCGACAGCCCGGTGGGAATCAGCTCGCTGCGTCCCGGCTCGAGCAGGAGCGGTGCGGCGATGCAGGCGCGCAGGTCCAGGCCGGCGGAGCCCTCGGTCGCGTATTCGGGCAGCGGGAATTCATTGCCGATGCGCGCGTCGAGAATCCGCACCTGCAGGGCGCGGCGGCTGGACTTGCTCATGGTCAGCCTTTGGCCGCGCCCGCGCTGCCTGTGCCGCCCACCGCGCTTAAGGCGGCGTTCGCGCGCAGCCGCTCGGCGATCAGCGCCACCAGCGCCGTCGCCAGCTCCTGCTTCGAGGCGCGCGGCAGCTCGGCGCGGCCGCCGCCGCGCCACAGGACCAGCAGCGCATTGTCTTCGCAGTCAAAGGCCTTGGTGGCGCCCACCTCGTTCGCGGCGATCATATCGAGGTTCTTGCGCAGCAGCTTCTCGCGCGCGTGCTGTTCGACCGCATCGGTCTCGGCCGCGAAGCCGACGACAAAGGGCCGGTCGGCGCGCGCAGCAACCGTGGCGAGGATGTCGGTGGTGCGCGTCATCTCCAGTGTCATCTGTTCGGTCTTCTTCTTGATCTTCGAGGCCGCGACGGCGACGGGCCGGTAGTCCGCGACCGCCGCAGTGGCAACGAACACGTCGCAGCCCGCCACTTCCTGCAGCACGGCCGCCTGCATCTGCACGGCGCTCTCGACCCCGATGCGGCGCACGCCCGGCGGCGGCGCCAGCGCCACCGGGCCGCTGACCAGCACCACCTCGGCGCCGGCGGCGCGCATGGCCTGCGCCACGGCGTAACCCATTTTCCCGGAGCTGCGATTGCTCACGAAGCGCACCGGATCGATGGCCTCGCGCGTCGGGCCGGCGGTGATCAGCACGCGCCGCCCGCGCAAGGGGCCATCTCCGGGGATCAGCGGCTCGATCAGATCGGCCAGTTCGGTGGGCTCGAGCATGCGGCCCGGGCCAAACTCGCCGCAGGCCTGATCGCCTACGGCGGGGCCCAGCACCCGCACGCCGCGTTCCTTCAGCGTGGCGACGTTGGCCTGCGTGGCCAGGTTCGCCCACATCTGCTGGTTCATCGCGGGCGCCAGGACAATCGGCGCGGTCGTGGCGAGGCACAGCGTGGCGAGCAGATCGTCCGCGCGCCCACCCGCCAGGCGTGCCAGAAAATCCGCGGAAGCCGGCGCGACGAGCACCAGCTCCGCCCAGCGTGCCAGCTCGATGTGTCCCATCGCCGCCTCGGCCGACGTGTCCCACAGGCTCTCGCGCACCGGACGGCCCGAGAGGGCCTGAAAGGTCAACGCCGTGATGAACTCGCGCGCCGCAGCGGTCATGACCACCTGCACCTGTGCGCCGCGCTCGGTCAGACGGCGCAGCAGTTCGGCGCTCTTGTAGGCGGCGATGCCGCCCGTCACGCCCAGGATGACGCGCTTGTCACGCATGGCGGCATTATCGGCCAGAGCTGCCGTTTCGTGCCATGCCCGGCCGATATGACCATCGCACGCCTTAGGCATGTCCCCTGAAAATGACGGGTATCAGGCGCCCCAAAAGGTGATCCAGTTCTCATGAATCTGCGGCAATGGCCCGCCCAGGAGCGGCCACGCGAGAAGCTCCTGGCCTTTGGCGTGCAGATCCTGTCGGACGCCGAGCTGCTGGCCCTGCTGCTGGGCAGCTCCGGCCTGCGCGGTGGCAACATCGTCGATCTCGCCCGTGGCCTGTTCAGCGCACACCGTTCGCTGCGCGAGCTGCTGGTCGCCGACCGGGCCGCCCTGCTGGCCCAGCCGGGCCTCGGCACGGCGGGCTATTGCCGCCTGCAGGCGGCGCTGGAACTGGCGCGGCGGCACTACGCCGAGGCCCTGCGCAACGGACCTTTGCTCGACTCTCCGGCCGCCACGCACCGCTTCCTGGTCAGCCGGCTCCGCGACCAGCCCCACGAGCTGTTCTGCTGCCTGCACCTGGACAACCGCCATCGCCTGATCGCCTTTGACGAGCTGTTTCGCGGCACCATCGACGGGGCCAGCGTGCATCCGCGCGAGGTGGTGAAGCAGGCGCTCGGCCGCAATGCCGCCGCGGTGATCCTGGCCCACAACCACCCTTCCGGCATCGCAGAGCCGAGCCAGGCGGACGAACTCATCACCCGGCGCCTCCGCGAGGCGCTGGCGCTGGTCGACATCCGCGTGCTCGATCATTGCATCGTCGGAGACACGGGCTGCCTGTCTTTCGCCGAGCGTGGGCTGCTATAGACCCTAACGCATTGATTTGTAATTATTTTTTCCTGAGGCTCCCCGGGTCCGGGGACAGCCCACCCTGAATTTCAGAGGCAAGTTCCCCGCGCACGGCGTCCAGTCGGACCCGCGCCCCGCTGAGTACCCCGGCAACCGCCGCAAGATCCCGGCCGCGGGCGGATGCCTCCATCGCCACGGCCACCGCCTGCAGGCGCGTCGCGCCGATATTGGCGCTCGAGCCCACGAGCGTATGCGCTGCGCGCTGCACCAACCCGGGATCGCCCTCCGCCAGGCCGGTCTTGATATCAGCCAGCGCCTTCCCGGCGCTATCGAGGAAGCTTGTAGCCAGCCCGCGCGCGAGCACAGAGTCGCCTGCCGCCAATTCCCGGAATCGCGCCAGCGAGAGTTCGGGGGGAATCCCGGTCGGTCGTGCAGCGGGCCGCACGACATGTCGCCCGGTCAGGGATCCGACGGCCGGGATGTAGCGATCGAGGATCGTGGCCAGCCGTTCGCGGTCAATCGGCTTTGCCATGACCTCGTCCATGCCACTGGCCTTGCACCCCTCCACCTGCTCCTTCATCCCGCTCGCCGTCAGCGCGACGATCGGAACCCGCTGGTTGATGCCTTCACGCTCCCGGATAAGGCGCGTCGCCTGCAGGCCATCCATCACCGGCATCTGCACGTCCATCAGCACGAGATCAAAGCGCCGTGCTTCCAGCGCCGCGAGCGCCTCGCGACCATCGCTGCAGGTGACGACTTCGCAGCCGGCGCGATCAAGAAAAACCTGCGCCACACGCTGGTTGGTCGGATTGTCCTCGACCAGCAGGACCAGACGCCCGCGGCGGTGTTGCGCCTCGACGATCTCGTCGCGCGTGACGATGGCGCGCAGGCGCTGCGTGAAGTCGAGTGCATTGTGCGACAGCACCCGTTCCATGGCTGCGAGGAGTTCGGCGCGCCGGACTGGTTTTGACAGCTGGCCGGCAAAGCCCAGTTGCCGCAGTTGCTCGCGGCTGGGGTGATCGTCAATCGAGCTGTAAAGAACCAGGCGCAGCTCGGCGATGGATGCGGTCGCGCGGATACGGTGCGCAAGCTCGAAGCCGTCGATGCGGGGCATCCGGTGATCCGTGAGCACAACCTGGTACGGGGCGCCCTCACTCGCCGCGCGCTGCAGCGTCGACAGCGCAGCCATGGCGGATTCAGCCACCTCCACCTCGTAACCGGCGTGGCGCAACTGCTCCGCGAGCACGCGACGGTTGGTGTCATTGTCATCCACGACCAGCACCCGGCGGCCTGCTGCCGCAGCCCGGGGCGCCGAGTCCTCCCGGGCGGCGCGTGCATGGGGTTCAAGGCGCGCGGTAAACCAGAAGGTCGAGCCTTCGCCCAGGGTGCTGTGCACGCCCGTCGCGCCCTCCATCAGTTCGGCGAGCCGTTTGACGATCGAGAGGCCGAGGCCCGTGCCACCATATTGGCGGGCCGTCGATGCGTCGGCCTGCATGAACGGCTGAAAGAGGCGTGGGAGCGTCGCGGCAGAAATTCCGACGCCGGTGTCCTGAACTTCGAAGTGGACCAGGGACGCGGCAGCCGGGTCCGGATCCTTCCGTACCCGGAGCACGACTTCCCCGTGCGCCGTGAACTTGATGGCATTTGATACGAGGTTGGTCAGGGCCTGGCGGATGCGCCCGGGATCGCCCAGCACCCGCGCCGGCACGTCGAGCGCAACGTCTACGACCAGCTCCAGGCCCTTGGCCGCTGCCTGGAGCGCCATGCTGGTTGCGACTTCCTCGACATGGGCGCGCAAGTCCATTTCGACGCGCTCCAGCTCGAGCTTGCCGGCCTCGATCTTCGAGTAATCAAGCAGGTCATTGATCACCGCCAGCAGCGAATCGGCGCTGGAACGGATGATGCCGGCATACTCTCGCTGCCGGCGATCGAGGTTCGTGTCCAGCAGCAAGGTTGCCATGCCGATGACGCCATTCATCGGCGTGCGGATCTCGTGGCTGACGTTCGAGAGAAACTGGCCCCGTGCACGACTCGCGCTCTCCGCCTGCCCGAGGGCCTGGGTCAGCGCCAGGCGCTGCTCCGCAAGCTCGCGCTCAAGCTGGCTGATCCGGCGTTGCAGGGCGTCGTTCATCGGGTATTCTTCACCTTGGGACAGATGAACATGACCTCCGAGTCTAGCGCACAGCAACGTCTCCTGATCGTCGAGGACGACGTGCACATGGCCTACCTGCTCGGTTACCTGGCCGAGCGGGAGCACTTCCAGGTTGAAACCATCGCCGATGGCCGGCAGGCCGTCCAGCGCATCAACGCCGGACCCGCCGTGGATCTGGTGCTGCTCGATATCATGTTGCCGTACGCGGACGGCTTCGAGCTGCTGGCATGCCTGCGCGCCAATCCGGCCTGGCAAGGCGTTCCGGTCATCATCCTGACCTCCAAGACCCGCGAGCACGATGCCGTGCGGGCCCTGGACCTCGGGGCCGATGACTTTCTCACCAAGCCCTTCAGCCCGTCGGAACTGGTGGCTCGCATCCGGCGGCGGCTGCGCCATCCCTCGGCTGTCCCGCCCTGAGCACCATGCGTCCCCTTGACCCGAGTGCCTGCGGCCGGTCTCCATGGTAGGCGTGCACACCGGACCTGTACTGATCGTCACGCTGGCATGGCGCAGCGCCGAGTTCGCGGCCGCAAGCTCTGTCCTGCTGCTGCTGGTCGCGCTCGCCATACGCCAGTACCTGCGGCACGAGGAACGCGTACGCATCCGCATCGTGAAGATCTGGCGGCCGCTGCTGACGCGGGCGGCGATCGAGGAGCAGGAAGAGCCGCCAACCCTGCCGCGTCTGCTGGCGCGCCATCGGCCGTTCCTCATGGACGAGTGGAACGCGCTGCAGGACGCCGTGCGTGGCGGCCCCGTCGAGCGACTGAACGCGCTGGCGCTGCGCCTTGGCCTCGACGTCGAGGCGCGCAAGCTGATGAATTCGCGCCATGTCGGCAGACTGATACTGGCGATTCGGGCGCTGGGCCATCTGCGCGACCCGGGCGCCTGGAGCGTGCTGGAGGGCCAGCTGGCCGCCCCGAACGCCCTGGTCTCCTTTTATGCCGCCGCGGCTCTCGTGCAGATTGACGCGCAGCGGGCGATGCCTGGAATCATGTCGCAGCTGGCCGAGCGCGAGAGCTGGCCCGGCGAGGCGATGGCGCGGCTGATCGTGGATGCGGGTACGCAGGTCGCCAGCGAGCCGATTCGCGCCATGATGCTATCGCTGCCGCCCACGAAGGTGCCGCCGCTGTTGCCGTGGCTGGCCCGCGTCGATTCGATAGTCGCGAACGAGGTGGCCGTCGAACTCCTGAGGCGTCACGGGGACGACGCGCATCTGGTCGCCGCCGCACTGCTGGTCGTGCTGGAACCGCAGGAGCTTCCCGGGCTGCTTCATTTCGCGACCTCGGCCGACGCCGACGTCCGCAAGAATCTGGCACAGACATTGGGCCGCCTGGGCGGACCGGCCGAAACCGGACTGTTGATCGAGCTCATGTGCGACCGTATCTGGTGGGTCCGCTACCACGCGGGACAGTCGCTGCTGAAGCTGCTGGGGACGGACAGATTGACCCTCGAGGCGCTGCGTGCGCAACTTACGGATCCTTATGCGCTCGACATGCTCGAGCACGTGCGCGCAGAAAGGGCGACGGCATGAGCCTGCACGCCGTGCTCGAGAGCGTGCAGTGGCTCTTTCTCGCCTACTTCGTGCTGCTGGACCTCATCTACCTGGCACTCAGCGGCGTGGCGCTGTTTGGACTCCGCCGCTACATGGGCGGCGTCAGCGCCGCGGAGCGCGTCTACTCGCATCTGCAGATGCCGGTGTCGCTGGTCGTGCCCGCCTACAACGAAGGCGCGACGATCGCCACTTCGATCCGCGCGCTGCTGCAACTGCGCTACCAGCACTTCGAAGTCATCGTCGTCAACGACGGCTCCAAGGACGAGACGCTGGCTGTCCTCCAGAAAGAATTCGAACTGCATCCCTTTCCCGAGGCCTACCGGGTGCAGATCCGGACCCAGCCGGTGCGCGGCATCTACCGTTCGCTGAAGCACCCGAACCTGCGCGTCATTGACAAGGAGAATGGCGGCAAGGCGGACACCATTAACGCCGGCATCAACGCCGCGCGCTATCCCCTGTTCTACGCCGGTGACGCCGACTCGGTGCTGGAACCCCATAGCCTCGCGCGCGTGGTGCGGCCATTCCTGGAGGACCCGTACATGGTCGCCTGCGGCGGCACGGTGCGGATCATCAATGGCTGCACGGTGCGCGGCGGCGTGATCGAACAGGTGCGGCTGCCACGAAATCCGCTGGCGTTGGTGCAGGTCGTGGAATACCTGCGCGCGTTTCTCGGCGGGCGGATCGGCTGGAGTGCGATCAACGGCATGCTGATTGTCTCCGGCGCCTTCGGCGTGTTCCATCGCGAGACGGTCGTCGCGGTTGACGGCTTCCGGGCAGAGGCCATCGGCGAAGACATGGAACTGATCGTCCGCCTGCACCGCAAACTGAGCGAGCAGGGCAGGCGCTATCGCATCGCATTCATTCCGGACCCGGTCTGCTGGACGGAGGTGCCCGAGGATCTGGGCACACTCGGCCGGCAACGCAGGCGCTGGCATCGTGGACTGGCCGAGAGTCTGTGGAGCAATCGGAGCCTGTGCTTCGCGAAACACAGCGGCACGGCCGGCTGGCTGGCATTTCCGTACTTCGTCCTGTTCGAACTGCTGAGTCCGGTCATCGAAATTGGCGGCCTGCTGTTCATGGGCCTGGCCTTCGCGCTCGGAATCATGTCCAGCACCTCGTTCCTGGCTTTCCTCGCCGCGGCCTTCGCGCTTGGGGTCATGCTCTCGACCACGGCCTTGCTGCTCGAGGAGCTGTCCTTCCATACTTATCCGAAGGCGCGCCATCTGTCGGTGCTGTTTGCGGTTGCCGTGGTCGAGAACTTTGGATACCGGCAAATCACTTCCTTCTGGCGGCTTCAGGCACTCATCGGGTGGCTGGCTGGCCGCCGCATCGAGTGGGGAGTGATGAAACGCAAAGCCGACTGGCAGCAGTGACGGGAGGTCCGGGGCATAGGGGCCTCCGGCAAACTTGCCCGAAACGGGCCGGACTGGTATAAAGCCCGCCCTTCGTGTCGCGCCCCGCGGGCGGGGTACGAAGGCCAAGCCGTTGAATTACAAGGATTAGCAATGTCCCGCGTCTGCCAAATCACGGGTAAGCGCCCGGTGTCGGGCAACACCGTTTCGCATGCGAACAATCGCAAGCGCCGCCGCTTCCTGCCCAACCTCCACCAGCAGCGTTTCTGGCTCGAGGTGGAAAGACGCTGGATCAGCCTGCGGGTGAGCGGCAACGGGCTGCGCACCATCGACAAGCTCGGCATCGACGCGGTCGTGGCCGACCTGCGCAAGCGCGGCGAGCGCATCTGAGGCCGGCCCGGCACAATTGAGGCCCTGAACCATGCGCGAAAAAGTAAAGCTCCTGTCCTCGGCGGGCACCGGCCATTTCTACGTGGCGATGAAGAACAAGCGCCTGCATCCCGAAAAGATGGAAGTGCGCAAGTTCGATCCGGTCGTGCGCAAGCACGTCGGCTACAAGGAAACGAAGATCAAGTAGGCGCAGCGCCGAGCGATCGTCCGATCGCCAGACCCGATTGCCTGAACTCCCCGAAGTCGAAACCACGAGGCGCGGCATCGAACCGCAGCTGCGCGGCCGCTGCATCCGTGCGGCTCTCGTGCACGAGGCGCGCCTGCGCTGGCCCGTCAGTGCCGATCTTAACGCCACGCTCGCCGGCCAGCGCGTGCTCGAGGTGCAGCGGCGGGCGAAATACCTGCTGCTGCGCCTGACGCGCGGCTCGCTGATCGTGCACCTGGGGATGTCGGGAAACCTGCGCCTGCTGCCGCAGGCCCGCGCCCGGCTGAAGCACGATCACGTCGAGATCCGGCTGGATTCCGGCCTGGCCTTGCGGCTCAACGATCCACGCCGGTTCGGCAGCGTGCTGTACACGAGCGAGGACCCGCTGGCGCATCCGCTGCTGCGCGACCTGGCGCCCGAGCCGCTCGAAGGGCGATTTGACGGCGCCTACCTGCACGCCGTGACGCGCCGGCGGCGCGTGGCGATCAAGCAGCTGCTCCTCAACGGCCGCCTGGTCACCGGCGTCGGCAATATCTACGCCAGCGAAGCGCTGCTGCACGCGCGGATCCGTCCGCGCCGCGCCGCCCGCTCGCTCAGCCTCGCCGAGTGCACGCGGCTGGTGGCGGCGATCCGGCGGGTGCTGGAGGCGGCGATCCGCGCCGGGGGCACGAGCTTGCGCGATTATGTGGGCGCCGACGGCGAACCGGGCTACTTCCGCCAGCGGCTGTACGTGTACGAGCGTGCGGGACTGGCCTGCCGCCGCTGCCGCACACCCATCCGGCAGATCACGCAGGGCCAGCGTTCCACGTATTATTGCCCGTCATGCCAGCAGTGAATCGCAGCACGATGCGCCGCCGTGAGCGCGCCCTCGCCGCGCGCGA
Organism: Steroidobacteraceae bacterium; assembly: GCA_035300345.1. Lineage (GTDB taxonomy): Bacteria > Pseudomonadota > Gammaproteobacteria > Steroidobacterales > Steroidobacteraceae > FEN-1191. The sequence goes on along the minus strand of DATGVM010000015.1, from coordinate 43,161 downwards.
CCCGGTCATGGCGCGGCTCATCGCCGCGGCGGGGCCCTGCACGCTCGCGCCGCAGATGGAGCTCCCGCCCTTCGAGACGCTCGCAAGGGCGATCGCGCACCAGCAGCTCAACGGCACCGCGGCCGAGCGCATACTCGGGCGCTTCACTGCACTCTACGCCCCGGCGGCCTTTCCCGAACCCACGCTGCTCGCGACCACGGCGGACGAGCCGCTGCGCGCCTGTGGATTTTCCTTTGCGAAAATCCGCGCGCTGCGTGACCTGGCGGACAAGGTGAACGGCGGGGTGGTACCGGACACGCCGGAGCTGCACCAGCTGGCCGACCAGGCCATCGTCGAGCGCATCACGGCGGTGCGCGGCATCGGTCCCTGGACGGTGGAGATGCTGCTGATCTTCCAGCTCGGCCGGCCCGACGTGCTGCCGGTCGATGATTTCGGCGTCTGCAATGGCTTCCGCCTGGCCTACGGACTCAAGGGCATGCCCACGCCGCGTGCGCTCGCCGAGTTCGGGACACGCTGGGCCCCGCACCGCACGCTCGCCGCCTGGTACCTGTGGCGTGCCGTCGACCTGTCGCGCGGCGGCAAGTTGCCGCGCCCCGGGAAAGCGCCAGGCGTGAAACTGAAAAAGGCACGGCCGGCACGGGCGGCGCCGAAGAAGCGCAAGCGCGTGCACAAGGCGCGGCGAGCCGCGCGCGGCAGGCGGGCCTGAGCTTAAGGCGCCGCTCCGATGGGCCTCGGATGGGCCTCGGTGCGGCCTCGGTGCGGCGCCGGCTCAGAGCGCGACCCTATGGAGCGTGTTTCTTGCTCGGGTCATCGGCCGGATTGATATAGGTGATGGCGAAGGGACCCTGCAGGTGCACCTGGATTGTCGCCCTGGTCCTGGTGAAGGCGTAGTGATGCATATTGGCCGCGGCGACGGCGTACCCGCCCGGTGACAGGGTGAGCGCCTGAGCCTTGTCCATGACATCCCCCATGCCGAGGGAGAGCGCGCCCTTCAATACCGTCACGTGCTCATCGGTGGGATGGAAATTCGGCGGAATCTTGTAGCCTGCGGGCATCTCGATTCGAACCGTCACCAGGCCCGTCGCGGCCGGATCACCCGCGATCACGGCAAACCTGGCGCCCGGCGGAAGGATCGGCGGCGGCGGCCCCCAATGCACATCCTTGGCCGACTTGACGACCGGCGTGTCCGCGGCGGCTGCCGCCAGCGGGCCAAGCAGGGCCGCGGCCATCACCAGGATCAAGGAGCGCTGGAAAACGGGCATTGTTCTTCTCCCTGGTTGCAGAAGGCGGGTTTTCCCGATCCCGAAAGTGCGCTGTCAATTGGCCGTGCCGGGTAGCGCCAGCAGGCGGCTGAGACGCCGCCCGAACACGACCAATAGCAGGCCACCGGCGGCGGCGATGGCCGCGTGGATCGCCCAGAAATCGGCGGGCGGCATTTTTTCGTAGTAGCTGCCGATCCAGCCGATCAGCATGTTCGAGATGAACAGGCTCATGAAGGCAAGCCCCATCAGGGTCGCGTTGGTCCGGGCGGGTGCCACGCGGGAGACCAGCGCGAGCAGCGTGGGCCAGTAATAAAGAAAGGAGACTCCCGACCCGGCAATATAGAGGATGGCCCAGATCGGGTGGATTGGCGCGCCACCGGAGCGGATGCTGGCGGCCACCAGGATCAGATTGCTCGCCATGGCGATCCAGGCTCCCGTACCAATCTTGGCGAGCTCATCGGGCTCGCCACGGCGCAAGGACTGGCGGCGCCACAGCCAGAACAGCAGCGGCACGCTCGACACACTGGAGACTGAATAGAGGGACTGATACCACGGAATCGGCACACGGAAGCCGGCGACGCCGGACGCGACGTGCTCCTGAATCCAGATGGGCATCACATTGAAGATCTGATTGACGGTGATGGACTGCAAAATCGAAATCCCCATCACGGCGAGAAGGGCCGGGACGCTGCGACGGTCTTCCGCCGTAAAGTGGTTGCCCTCGTGGCGGCGCCGCTCCACTCGCGCGGGCAGATAGCGGTATCCGCAGAGGTAGGTCGCCAGGCCGGCGAGCATGAAGATCGCGGCAATACCAAAGCCGTAATGCCAGCCATAGACCTGCGCCAGCAGCCCGCACACCATGGGTCCGGCGATAGCGCCAATATTGATCCCGGTGCTGAAGAGGACGTAGCCGCGGGTGCGACGCGCTTCGTCCTCGCTCGCATAGAGGGCACCCACCTGGGCCGTGATATTACCCTTGAGGAAGCCAGAGCCGATCACAAGCAGCAGCAGGGCCGCCAGAAATGACTGATCGAAGGTCATGGCGAGATGACCGGCGCTCATCGACAGCGCGCCGATCGTCACCGCCGCGCGCTGTCCGATCCAGCGATCGGCGATCATGCCCCCAAGGAGCGGTGTGAAGTACACGAAACCCGAGTAAAGACCAAAAATCAGCGACGCGAGCGGCTGCGTCGACAGCGGGCCGAAGAAGGCCTCCAGCGTAGCGCGCAACACCGTGAATCCGCCGATGTGCTCGACGTGCCCGGGCAGCAGCAGCTGATTCACCATGTACAGGGCCAGGAGCCCCGTCATGCCGTAATAGGAGAAGCGCTCCCAGGCTTCGGTGAACGCGAGGAAGAACAGCCCCCTGGGGTGGCCAAGAAAGCTCTTGTCGCCGGCGCGCGCCGGCGCAGCTGCGCCAGGAGTCACCGCATACGGTCAGTCGCCGGTCGGCGAGATGCGGAATTCCAGCACGGATTCGGTGCGTTCCAGGGTCTCCGCAAGCCGCTGGGCGCTGGCCTTCCTGGGCGAGCGAATGACCATGCTGTGCCGGCGGACACCGCCCTCGGCGTCCAGGCGATAGCTGAAATTGGCGATCGAGAATCCATGGCTCTCGACCAGTGCCCGCAGCTCCTCCTCCTTCATGGCCGTGGCGCGAGCCAGCTTCAGGTCAAAATGAAAATAGGCGAAGGAGGGCATGCGCTCTTCGAGAAAGCGGAACAGGGAAAGCACGCCCAGCGTGATTGCCACACCCACGATCAGGGGAAAGTAGAAGCCGATGCCGGCCAGTATGCCGATCGCCGCGGTCATCCAGACCGAGGCTGCCGTGGTCAGTCCCCGGACCGAAAGCCCTTCCCTGAAGATGACGCCGGCACCGAGGAAGCCGATGCCGGTCATGATGCCCTGAGCCATCCGCGTCGGATCGAGCCGCACGAGGTCCGGCGCCACATGCATCCAGCGCGTCTCGTAGGCGGTCACCAGCATCAGCAGGCTGGAGGCCGTGCACACCAGCGCGTGCGTGCGAATCCCGGCCGGCCGCCCCTGGTAGGAGCGCTCGAAACCGATCAGGGCCCCGGCGACCAGAGCGACCACCAGTCGAAATACGATTTCCAGATTGTCGGCTGCCACGCTCGCGCCCCCCTGACTCTACTCGACCACGCCGCCGCCCTCGCCCCGAGGATCACTCGCCGCCTCGACCTTGCCGGTGGCACGGTCCCAGGTCACGGCCTGGAAATTTCCCCAACGATACGTCGCCGGTTCCAGTACATCGCCTTGCGCCGCGAGAGCCTTGGCTTCATCGGCAGAAAACGCGCCGGGCTCGTACTGCACGGCGTCCGGAATGTATTGCTGGTGAAAACGCGGCACCGCGACAATTTCCGCGGCGGACTGGCCATCGAGGAACGCGAGCGTCGCCAGCAGTGACATGCCGATGATGCGGCTGCCTCCCGGAGAGCCTCCGATCAGCACGCGGCTGCCCGTGTCGACGAAGACGGGCGTGACCGAGGAGAGCATGCGCTTGTGGGGCGCGATCGCGTTGGCATCGGCGCCGACCAGCCCGAAGCCATTAGGCACGCCGGGCTTCATCGAAAAATCGTCCATCTCGTTGTTGAGGAACAGGCCGGTGCCGGCAATCATGCGTCCGGTGCCAAAATAGAAATTGACGGTGATCGTCGCGGCCACGCGATTGCCGTCGCGATCGAGCACCGAGAAATGCGTGGTCTGCGGCCCCACGGCCGCCCCGGCGCCGAGGCCGGGCAGGCTGTCGCTCGGCGTGGCGCGGTCCGGGCGTATCGAGGCCGCGAGGCCTGCGGCGTAGTCGGCACTGGTCAGCCGCGAGACGGGCACGTCGATGAAGTCGGGGTCGCCCAGGTACAGGGCGCGATCGCGGTGCACGCGGCGCATGGCCTCGATGACCAATTGCTCGCGCTGCACGGGCGTCACACTGTGCAGGTCGAACTGCGCGAGGATGTTGAGCGCCTCGATGAGCGCGATGCCCCCGGAGCTCGGCGGCGGCGCCGAAACGACGCGCGCCCCGCGGTACTGCCCGACGATTGGTGCGCGCTCGAGCGCGCGATAGGCGGTGAGGTCAGCCACCGTCCAGATCCCGCCCTGCGCGCGCACGCCGGCGACGAGCTGCGCGGCGAATGTCCCCTGGTAGAAACTGTCCAGCCCGTGCTGCGCGAGGTACTCCAGCGTCGCGGCCAGTTCCGGCTGGCGAATCACCGTCCCCACGGGCGGCACCGCGCCATCGCGCAGGAAATTTCGCGCCACGTCGGGCTCGGAGGCGAACTGGGCCAACCGCCTCTCCAGCGAGTCGTGCAGGCGCGCGCTGAGCGGAAAGCCCTCGCGTGCCAACCGGATCGCCGGCGCGAGGCTCTTCGCCACCGAGACTTTCCCATATTTTGCCGCCAGCAGCGCCATGCCCGCCGGCTCGCCCGGTATGCCGGCGGCGAGCGCGCTGTCCGTCGACAGTCCCGGCACCGGCTCGCCCTTCGCATCGAGGAACATATCGCGGCTCGCGGCGGCCGGCGCGAACTCGCGCGCGTCGATGGCCGTCTCGAACCCATCGCTCTGGCGATGCAGCAGGTAGATGCCGCCGCCCGTCAGGCCCGAACCGGTAGGCTCGACGACCGTGAGTGCCGCACTGACCGCCACCGCGGCGTCAAATGCGTTGCCGCCATTGCGCAGGATCTCGAGTCCAGCGGCCGTGGCCAGCGGATGCGCCGAGGCGATGGCCGCATGGCCGGGGACCGCCGGTGCAGGGGCCGCAGGCGTTGCCGCCGTTGCGGTGGCGGCCGTGCCCGCGAACGACAGCAGCAGGCAGGCGGCCGCGACGGCTTGCAGACGGCGCTTCATGGCTGCAAGCGGCGCCGGAACGCCGCCTCCACCAGCGGGTGCACGAACTCGCTGACACTGCCGCCAAGTGTCGCGATCTCGCGCACCAGCGTCGATGATATGAAGGTGAAGTGTTCCTTGGGCGTCAGGAACACCGTCTCGACGCCCGGCGCGATGTGGCGCCCCATGTTGGCGAGCTGGAATTCAAACTCGAAATCCGAGACCGCGCGCAGGCCGCGCACGATCACGCCGAAGCCCTGCGCACGCGCGAACTCCACCGTCAGGCCGCTGTAGCCCCGGACCTCCACGTTGCCGATGTCGGCGAGCACGCCGCGCGCCAGCGCGACGCGCTCGGCGACTTCGAACAGCGGCGCCTTGCTCGGACTCTCGGCGATGGCCACCATGATCTCATCGAAGATGCCGGCCGCGCGCCGCACCAGATCCTCGTGGCCCCGGGTGATCGGGTCGAAAGTCCCGGGGTAAACAGCCCTGCGATTCGGTGACACGGCGGCTCCTTCAGCGGCACTCATACAGATCATACCCGACCGCGCCGGCGTTGCCGCGCCGCAGCGCCTGCCAGGCCGGCGACAGCTCCGGGAGTGTGGCCGCGCGGGGATGCTCGACGTAGACAAGCCCGGCGGGCGCCAGCCAGCCGCGAGACTGCAGCTGCGCCATGCAGCGTGCCAGCTCCCCGCCCTCGAAGGGCGGATCGAGGAAGACCAGATCGAAGGGCTGCGGCGCACGCTCCAGAAAGCCCTGCGCCTCGGAATGCTCGAGTCGCACCTCATCGGTCGCGGCGCCCCAGTCGCGCAGCAGCTCGCCGAGCGCGGCGAGGACCCTGGCATCGCGATCGACGAACACGCAGTGCGCCGCACCGCGCGACAGGGCCTCGAGACCGAGTGCGCCCGAGCCGGCGTACAGATCGAGGCAGCGCCGGCCCGCGAGCCGGCCCTGCAGCCAGTTGAACAGCGTCTCGCGCACGCGGTCGCTCGTGGGGCGGATTGCGCCCGCCGGGAACTGCCAGCGCCGGCCGCGCCACCGTCCGGCGATGATGCGCAGGCGGCGCGCCTGCGCACCGCGCACATGCGCGGCGGCCTTCGGGTTGCGGACGGGACGCGGTTCGCGGCTCATCCCGGCAAGCCTACCGCATGTGAGAGAATCCACCCATGTCCGGCGATGGCAAGGGATTTTTCGGGCGTTTGCGCGCCAGGCTCAATCGCGGCGGAACGACGCTGGCACGCGAGATCCGCTCGCTCCTGCAGGGCCGGCAGATTGACGCCGCACTGCTGGAGGAACTGGAAGAGCGGCTGATCGGCGCGGACGTCGGCGTCCAGGCGAGCGCCGAGATCCTCGCGGACCTCAGGGCACGCGTCGCCCGCCACGAACTTGCGGACGCCGACGCACTCCTCGATGCCCTGCGCGCGCGCCTCACCGAGATCCTGCGCCCCAGCGAGGCCGCGCTGCGCATCGATGCCAGCGCACGGCCCTTCGTGGTGCTGATCGTCGGCGTGAACGGCTCGGGCAAGACGACCACGATCGGGAAACTCGCGGCCCGGCTGCGCGATGAGGGCCTGAAAGTCATGCTCGCGGCGGGCGACACCTTCCGTGCCGCCGCCATCGAGCAGCTGGGCGTGTGGGCGCAACGGAGCGGGGCGCAGATGATCGCGCAGCCGAGCGGAGCGGACCCCGGCGCCGTGGTCTTCGACGCCCTGCAGGCGGCGCGCGCCCGCGGCATCGACGTGCTGCTCGCCGACACCGCCGGACGCCTGCACAGCCAGGCGCAACTGATGGCGGAGCTCGGCAAGCTCAAGCGCGTGCTGGGCCGCCTCGATCCGGCCGCGCCGCACGAGGTGCTGCTGGTCCTGGACGCCAACCAGGGGCAGAACGCGCTGGCGCAGGCCGAGCAGTTCCACGCCGCGATCGGCGTGAGCGGCCTGGTGATCACCAAGCTCGACGGCAGCGCGCGCGGCGGCATCGTGGTGGCGATCGCGCGCAAGCTGGCCCTGCCGATCCGTTTCATCGGCGTGGGGGAGTCCGGCGAGGACTTCGGTCGCTTCGATGCCGCTGCTTTCGCCTCGGCGCTGCTGGAGGGCAGCGCCTTGGGCGTGCGCGAGGCGGGATCGGCGGCATGATCACCTTCCAGTCCGTCGCCAAGCGCTATCGCAGTGGCCGCGAGGCCCTGTCCAACGTCAGCTTTCATGTGGCGCCTGGCGAGATGGTGTTTCTCACGGGGCGTTCGGGGGCCGGCAAGAGCACGGTACTCAAGCTGATCGCCCTGCTCGAGCGCCCGACGCGCGGCCAGGTGGTCGTGGGCGGCGAAGGCACGGCGCGGCTCCCCGCAAGGCGGGTGCCGGCCTTCCGCCGCCGCGTCGGCGTCGTGTTCCAGGACCATCGCCTGCTCGTCGATCGCCCGGTGTTCGACAACGTGGCCCTGCCCCTGATCGTCGCGGACAGCTCGCTCAAGGAAATCGGCAAGCGGGTGCGCGCGGCGCTCGACCAGGTCGGCCTGCTCGGGAGCGAGCGCGTGCTGCCCGCGGAACTCTCGGTCGGGGAGCAGCAGCGCGTGGGCATCGCACGCGCCATCGTCAGCCGGCCGCCGATCCTGATCGCCGATGAGCCCACCGGCAATCTCGATCCCGTGCTGGCCGCCGAAGTGATGGCGCTGTTTCGCCGGCTCAATGAGGTCGGGGTCACGGTGGTGGTGGCGACCCACGACCTGCACCTGGTGAAGGAATCCGGGCTCCGTGCCATCGTCATCGAGAACGGGCGCATCGCCGGCGAGCCGGACACTGTGCTGCCGACGATCGAGGCGCGCCGGTGAGCCTTGGCCCCGTCAGCTACCTGTTGCGCCACGCCCAGGCCCTGGTGTCTTCCGCCGGGCACCTGGCGCGCGCCCCGTTTGCCACCGTGTTCACGGTACTGGTGATGGGGCTGGCCCTGGCGCTGCCGCTGGGCCTGGACGTGCTGGTGCGTAATGTGCGCGGGGCGACCAGCGATTTCAGCGGGGCGGTTGCGCTCTCGGCGTACCTGCACACCGGCGTGTCGGAGCCGCGCGCGCTGCAGCTCGCGGCCACGGCCAGGGCCCGCGCCGGCGTCGGCACGGTGACCCTGATCACGGCGGCGCAGGCGCTGGCGCAGTTTCGGACGCAATCCGGATTTGGCGCCGCCCTCGATGCGCTCGAGGGCAATCCCCTGCCAAACGTACTGGCGATCACGCCGCTGGCGACCAACGCCAGTCCGGCCGACATGGAATCGCTCCGCCGGTATCTGGCGGCCTGGCCCGAGGTGGAGTCGGTCCAGCTCGACGGTGCGTGGGTGGCGCGCTTCAACGCCATCCTGAACCTGTTGCGCCGCTCACTGCTGCTCGCCGCCGCGCTCCTGGGGGTGGGAGTGGTGGCCGTGGTAGGCAACACCATCCGGCTCGAGATCCAGAATCGACGCGCGGAGATCGAGGTCACCAAGCTCGTCGGCGGAACCAATGGTTTCGTGCGCCGTCCGTTTCTGTACACCGGCGCGCTCTATGGCCTGCTCGGTGGCCTGGCGGCCTGGATGGTGGTGGAGGCCTCGCTCCGCGCACTGGCGCCCGCCGCCGCGCAGCTCGCGCAGAGCTACGGCAGCCGCTTCGTGCTGGCGGGCCCTTCAATAAGGGACCTTCAATTTCTGCTCGGAGTCGGCACCCTGCTGGGCTGGCTCGGGTCCTGGCTGGCCGCCGCCCGGCATCTGGCGCGGGTGGACCCGGGCTCCGGATAAGCCATTGATTTTGATAATCTAAACCGGCTGCCCGGAAACTTGTGGCGCCCTTAGCACTCAAAGCCTGGGAGTGCTAAAATCTTGCAGTACTGAAACCCGAGGAAACACCGATGACCTCACACACGGCCCTGCTCGCGCGACCTCTCGACTTCGGCGTTGCCGGACCGCTCGGCAGCTTCGACGCCTATGTGGAGCGGGTCGGCCGCGTGCCGGTGCTCAGCCGCGAAGAAGAACAGAATCTGGCGCGCCGCTTCCGCGAGGACAATGACCTCGGTGCCGCCCGCCAGCTGGTCCTCTCGCATCTGCGCTTCGTCGTGCACATCGCGCGCGGCTACAGCGGCTATGGGCTGCCGGTGAGCGATCTGGTCCAGGAAGGCAACGTGGGCCTGATGAAGGCCGTGAAGCGCTTCGATCCGGCCGTGGGCGTGCGCCTGGTGTCCTTCGCGGTGCACTGGATCCGCGCGGAGATCCATGAATACGTGCTGCGCAACTGGCGGCTGGTGCGCATTGCCACCACCAAGGCGCAGCGCAAGCTGTTCTTCAATCTGCGCCGCGTCAAGCGGAACCTGAGCTGGCTGAGCGCCGAGGAGACCCGCGCGGTGGCGCAGGACCTGGGCGTGCCGGCCGCGGAAGTCTCGGAGATGGAACAGCGCCTCGCCGCCCACGACATGAGCTTTGACCCGCTGCCGGCCAGCGAAGAGGAAGACGGCTACGGTCCGGCCGCGTACCTCAGCGCGCCCGCCGCCGATCCGGCCGAGCAGGTCGAGAACTCGGACTGGGACAGCGATTCGCAGGCGCAGCTGGCCACGGGCCTCAAGACCCTGGACGAGCGCAGCCGGTCGATCATCCAGCGGCGCTGGCTGACCGATTCGAAGGCCACCTTGCATGAGCTGGCCGCTGAATACGGCGTGTCGGCGGAGCGGATCCGGCAGATCGAGGCCGCGGCCTTCACGCGGCTGCGTGGACTGCTGCCCGCACCTGCAGTGTGATCCGGGCCACAAGGATCGCTCGACCGGGGTCGGATCGTCGTCGAAAGACGACATAACAACGTCCTCAAACTGATGATTTGGTATAGATTTTCCTGGCGGAAAAACCTATGCTAGACACAGTCTCAAATTGCCGCTGAGGCGATGCGAGAAACGAACAGCACAGCATTTGCAGAAATCTGGCTGTCCGGGCGACCTAAGGATGAGGCCACCGACGTTTTCAGTGGCCGGGTACGACCAAGCGCGAATTGACGCGCAGCCCCCGCAGTTTCGGGAGCGGCACCAGCCAGTCATGCCAGTCCGGTAACTTAGCTGGCCGCCCGTGACAGACCGGGTCGATTCTGAAAATTACGAGCCCCGCAATGCGGGGCTTTTTTTCAGCTGCGCGGCGCCATCGCCGCCGGCGTCGCGCCGCCCAGGATCTCCAGGAATCGCGCGCGCTCGATATTGCCGCCGCTGAGGATCACGCCCACCGTGCGCCGCGCCTGGCGGTCCTGCTCGCGCAGCAGCGCGGCGAGCGGCGCGGCGCCGGCGCCTTCCACCACCTGGTGCGTGTCATCGAAATAAATCCGTACCGCCTCGGCCATCTCCTCCTCGCTGAGCTCGACGATGCGCGCCGCGCCACGGCACAGGATGTCGACCGCTTCATCGGTGGGCTCGCGAGTCGCGATGCCGTCCGCAAAGGTCTCCGCGGTCGCGGTCATCACCGGCTTGCCGGCGGCGAAAGAGCGGGCCGCCGCGGGCGCCTTGGCCGCGACCACGCCGACGATCTCGACCCGCAGCCCTAAGAACTCGCGCACCGCGATCAGTGCGGCGATACCTGAGCCCATGCCGATGCCGACGTAAACCGTTTCCAGCGCCGGCACGGCGCGCAGGAATTCCAGTGCGCAGCTGGCGACGCCGACCACCAGGTCGCGGTGAAAGGAAGGCACGTAGTGCAGACCCTCCGCAGCGGCCGCGCGCTGCGCGGCATGCTTGGCCTCATCGAAGTCGCGCCCCGTCTCGATCACCTGCGCCCCGAAGCCGCGCATCGCGGAATTCTGGTCGGGGGAATTCCCGTGCGGCACGTAAATCGTCGCGGGGACGCCCACGCGGCTCGCGGCGAATGCGATCGATTGGCCGTGATTGCCGCGCGTTGCGGTGACGATGCCGGTCGCGCCGCCCCGCGCGCGCGACCAGCGGTCCATATAGATGAGGCCACCGCGCAGCTTGAAGGCCCCCGTCGGGGTGTGATTCTCGTGCTTGACCCACACGGTGCAGCCGGCGCGCCGCGCCAGTTTTGGCCAGGCGTACTGGGGTGTCGCCGGCATGGTGTCATGCACGAGCTGTGCGGCCTGCTCGATTTCCGGCAGCGTGATGCCCAGGACGCCGGGTTTCATCACGTCCCGGGACCCGCGGCCAGCCAGTCGCGCCCGCGCCCGCTGGTGAGATAGGGCAACAGGCGCGCGTCGAGCTGAGCATCGGGCGAGCGATAGGCCCACCGTGCGAGCGGCGGCATGGAGACCAGGATCGCATCGCTCCGTCCGCCGGACTGCAGGCCAAACAGCGTGCCGCGATCGAACACCAGGTTGAATTCCACGTAGCGCCCGCGCCGATAGAGCTGGTAGCGCCGCTCGCGCTCACCATGAGGCAAGGCGCGGCGGGCCTCGGCAATCTGCCGGTAGGCGCCCAGGAATTGCGTGCCGACGGCGCGCATGAATTCGAAGCAGCGTTCCCAGGGCATGCCGAACCCGGGCGTCCCCGCGTTCAGGTCATCGAAGAAGATTCCGCCCACGCCGCGCGCTTCGCCGCGATGGCGCAGAAAGAAATATTCATCGCAGCCGCGGCGCAGCTCCGCATACAGGCCGGCGTGGAAGGGCGCACAGGCCGCCGCTGCCGCGCGATGCCAGAGCACGACGTCTTCCTCGTAGGGCAGGTAGGGCGTGAGATCAAAGCCGCCGCCGAACCACCAGACGTCCCCGGCGCTGAAGAAACGCACGTTCATGTGACTGGTCGGGATCTGCGGGCTGCGCGGGTGCATCACCACCGAGACGCCGAGCGCGCGATAATTGCGGCCGGCGAGCTGTGGATTGCGCGCGGTGGCGGCGGGCGGCAGCTTCTCACCGCGCACGTCCGAAAGCGCGACGGCGCCGCGCTCGAACAGGCCTCCCTCTTCCAGCAGCGCCGTGATGCCCTCGCCCGCCAGCGCCCCGCCCTCGCCGGAACGCTGCCAGGCGTCCCGCTCGAAGCCGCGCGTGCCGTCGGCCGCGGCGAAGGCGGCGCACAGCGCCTCCTGCAGCTCGCCCAGGTAGGCGCGCACCGCCGCGCATCGCTCCTCGCTCAATGCCGGACCATGACGTGGCGGACGACGCTGTAGTCCTCGAGCGCGTAGGTGGACAGGTCCTTGCCGTATCCGGAGCGCTTCAGGCCACCGTGAGGCATCTCCGAGACCAGCATGAAATGCGTGTTGATCCAGGTGCAGCCGTAGCGCAGGCGCGCCGCCACCTGCATCGCGCGACCGACGTCGTGCGTCCAGATCGAGGAGGCCAGCCCGTAGTCGGAGTCGTTGGCCCAGCTCACGGCGTCCTCGGCATCCTTGAAGCGCGTGACGGAAACGACGGGCCCAATGACCTCGCGGCGCACGATCTCGTCGCTTTGCCGCGCGCCTGCGATCACGGTCGGCTGGTAGAAAAACCCCTGGCCGGCGCGCGACTTGCCGCCGGTGACGATTTCGATGTGCTTTTTCGCGCTGGCGCGTTCCACGAAGCCCGCGACGCGCTCGCGCTGCTCGGCGCTGATCAGCGGGCCCATCTCGACGCCGGCCTCCCGCTGCGTGCCGAGCTTGATGGTGCTGACGGCGGCGGCAAGATCGGCCACGACACGATCGTAGACCTTGGCGCCCGCATAGATGCGGCAGGCGGCGGTGCAGTCCTGGCCGGCATTGTAGAAACCAAAGGTGCGCACGCCGCTCACGAGCAGATCGATGTCGGCGTCGTCGAAGACGATGACCGGGGCCTTGCCGCCGAGCTCCAGGTGCGTGCGCTTGGTGCCGTGCGCCGCCGCCGCGAGAATTTTTTCGCCCGTCGTGACATCGCCCGTCAGCGAGATCATGGCGATCGCGGGATGCGCCACCAGCGGCGCGCCCACGCTCTGCCCGCGCCCGCAGATCACATTCACGACACCGGGCGGAAACACCTCAGCCAGGAGTGTCGCGAGCTTCAGGGCGCTGAGCGGCGTCTGCTCCGAGGGCTTGAGCACCGCGGTGTTGCCGGCGGCGAGCGCCGGCGCGAGCTTCCAGGCCGCCATCAGCAACGGGTAGTTCCACGGCGCGATCGATGCCACCACTCCCACCGGGTCGCGGCGGATCATGCTGGTGAAGCCGGCCGCATATTCGCCGGCCACCGCCCCGTGCATGGTGCGGGCCGCCCCCGCGAAGAAGCGGAATACATCCACGATGGCGGGAATCTCATCCCCGCTCACCGCGGCCAGCGGCTTGCCGCAATTCTGCGATTCGATCGAGGCGTATTCGGCGGCATCGCTTTCGATGCGATCGGCGAGTTTCAGGAGCAGCGTGGCGCGCTCCTTCGGGGTCGTTGCCGCCCAGCCCGCGAAGGCCGCCTGCGCGGCCGCCACGGCGGCATCGATCTGCTCCTTCGAGGCCTCGGGCACCGAGGCCAGCGCCTTGCCGCTGGCAGGATCCAGGATTTTCTCGACGGCACCGCGACCGGCGACCAGCTTGCCGTTGATCAGTAATTTGGTGTGCATGGCGAATCGCAGTGGCGGGGTTGCAAGATTGGTGCATTCTCAATCAGAACGATGTCACCGGGAAGGGCTGCCGGGCGCAAGCAGGCGCCTCAGTTCCGACAGGCCACGCGCCAGGACGTCATCATCCGTGCCGATGGCAGGCTCTGCGACCAGAACCGGTGGCACCCAGTTCTGTCGCAGCGTGCCATTGGGGTGGTAGAGCTGTTCGGTCGCGAAAGCAACCTCCGTGCCGGTTCGGGGCAAGTGGAAATCGGTCACCGCGCCGGCCAGATGTGCCATCGGTTTGCCCACGACCACCGCGCGCCGCATGGCATCCAGACCGACCGCCATGCCCTCGCCCATGCTGCCCGTCCAGTGATCGACCAGCACCACCAGGGGCGCCTCGTAGGTGAACGGACCTCGGGGCGCGACGAGCTCCAGCCAGTTGCGCTCGACATCGGCCTGCCCATAATTGGGGATGCGGTGATGCTGATAGGCCAGCATCGCATGGACGAAGCGCCCCATTACCCCTAAGGCCACGGAGCTATCGCCGCCACTCGGGACATCACGCAGGTCCAGGATCAGTCCTGGCGTGTCCTTAAGCTGCGCGAGCGCCTGATCGAAGGCGGCAACCGTGGCCTGCTCACCGAGCGAGTTGTTCAGGCGAATCAGGCCAATACTCCCCGGCAGGCGCTGCACCGCGACCGCACCGGCAGCACGATCAAAGCGCCGCTCGAGCGGCAGGGTGACGAAGCGGCTGTGCCCGCGCGCGTCGCGCAGCGTGAAGTGCCGCTCCTCGTCAGCCCGGCCGGCAAGCAGCGAGAGCAGTGCCCAGCGGCGTGAGCTTGCATCCTGGCCATCGACCGCAGCGGTCAGGCGCGCCGCGATGGCGCTGGCGAGTGGCTCATGGTCCACCTGCGTCAGCTGGTCACCAGGCACGACACCGCCGCGTTCCGCGTCGCTCCCGTGACGCACGGCGATGACGCGCGCCTCGAGCCCTGCGGGTTCGGCCCAGATATCGGCAAAGGTGGGCACCGGCAGCCAGCGATGCGGATTGTGTGAACGCACCTCGGCGTGAAAATCGTGCAGTTCGTCGAGCGCGGCTTCGAGTACCGCGGCGAAGGATTCCGGCGAGCGGGCCCCGGCCACCGCGGCGGCGTAACGGTCCGGCCATGTCAGCCAGGGCTTTTCGGCGCGGTCCAGCCAGGCATAATTGTCCGTGAAGTCCGCGACGAACTCCCTGAAATCCGCCTGTCGCGCCGCCAGGGTCAGTTCCGCGGGCACGGCGGCCGCAGGATCAATGCCGACCAGGATCGCCAAGAGTACTATGACAGGCAAACCGGCCTTGGCGGTGGCGTGTGCCATGCCGGCCATATTCGCATACCGAGGTGTTTCACGTGCATACCCAAAAGTATCTGCGCCCGTCCGTCGTCGCGATCGCATTACTGTGTGCCGCGGGCAGCGCGGTCAGGCCCGCAGCCGCGGATCCGGCGCCTGCCGTCGACCCGGGCCTAAGCGCGGCGGTCGCCAGCCCGGAACGGTCGGCGCCTTTCGTGGCGCGCGATGGAGCCCGCCATCCGGCCGAGGAACTGGCTTTTTTCGGATTGCGGCCCGCGATGACCGTGATCGAGCTCTGGCCCGGGACGGGTTACTGGACCGAGATCCTCGGGCCGTATCTCGCCGTACAGGGTCACTACTATGTGGCGCTGCCCACGCCGCGCCGGGACGGCGAGGATGAGGGCGTGGCGCGCTGGAGTGAGCGGGTCGAGAAGCAGAAAGCAAGGCTCGGCACGATCGTCCGCACCAAGCTCGGCCCTCCGGATCAATACACCATCGCACCGCCCGGCTCCGCCGATCTCATCGTGACCTTCCGCAACCTGCACAACTGGATCGAGGGCGGATATGCCAATGATGCGCTGGCGGCCTGCTTCAAGGCCCTGAAGCCCGGCGGCATCCTCGGCATCGAAGATCACCGCGGGCGCAACGACAAGCCGCAGGATCCCAAGGCAGAGAGCGGCTACCTGCGCCAGGATTACGCCATCGCCCTGGTGAAGCAGGCCGGCTTCGAATTCGTGGCGGCCTCGGAAATCGACGCCAATATCAGGGACACGAAGGACTGGCCCGAAGGCGTATGGACGCTGCCACCGACCCTGGCCCTGGGAGAAAAGGATCGCGCCCGTTACCAGGCGATTGGCGAGGCCGACAACTTCGTGCTGAAATTCCGCAAACCCGCGCGCTGAGGACGATCAGCGCCCGGCGATGATCGAGCGGTAGTCGATCGACCACCTGCTGTAGGGCACGCAACTGGTCTGCGTCCTGCAGACTGCTTCAGGCGTGCGCCAGAAGTGGATCTTGTCGAACAGGGCCACGCCGTTGATCTTGCACCCTTCGGGCCCCAGCAACGCGTTATTGGCACAGGCGGCGGGCACCGTCGGCAGCGAGCCGAAGCGCGCGGCCACATCGCCCTGCAGCTTCGGGGACAGCGACCACTCGAGCCATTTGTAGGCGCAGTTCGGGTGCCGCGCCCGCGCGTACAACATCGTGGTGTCGGCCCAGCCGGTAGCCCCCTCGATCGGAATCGTGCTGGCGATGGGCCGCTTTTTCGCCCGCAGTGCATTCACCTGGAAGGGCCAGGATCCGGAGACCGCGGCGTCTCCGGTCGTGAAATCCTGCACCTGCACGCTGGCGTCGTGCCAGTAGCGCTGCACCAGCGGATGCTGCTGGCGCAGCAGCTCGAGCGTCGCCGCATACTGCTGTTCGTCGAGTTCGTAGGGGTCCTTGATGCCGAGCGCCGGATTGTGCGCCATCAGGTAGAGCGCCGCGTCGGCGATATAGATCGGGCCGTCGTAGGCCTGCACGTGGCCCCGGACCGGCTTGCCATCGGCCAGCTTGCCGGCCTCGAAGACCACCGACCATGAGGTGGGCGCCTGCCTGAACATCCTCGTGTTGTACATGAGCACGTTGGGGCCCCACTGATACGGCACTCCAAAATGTTTGCCGTCGACAAAGTGCCACGGCGCCTCCTTCAGGCGCTCATCGAGAGTGCGATAGCCGGGAATACGCGCCATGTTCAGGGCTTGCACCGTGCCGGCACGCACCAGCCGGAGCGAGGCGTCGCCGGAGGCGGTGACCAGGTCGTACCCGCCCTGAGCCATCAGCGAGACCATTTCATCCGAGGTGCCCGCCGTCCTGACGTTGACCTTGCAACCCGTGTCCTTCTCGAACGGGGTCACCCAGTCGTAACGGCGGTCACTGGCGCCGCGCTCGACATATCCGGGCCAGGCGACGATGTCGAGGGCGCCCTCGAGCAAATTGGCCGCCCGGGCGGGCAGGGGCGGTCCACTGCCACCACCGCATGCCGCCAGCGTTAAAGTTAACGTCAACGTCAGCGGCAGGACTGCCGCGACGAGCGGGCCACGGTGGCGAGGGTCGGGAAGCGGGCGCGGCATTGAAGATTCCTTGATTGGTATGACGGTCGCCGCCGGGCGCGGTTCCGCTGCGTCGGTGCATCGATCATACTTGTGCTTGAGACCTGTGCAACTTACCACCCTGGCGGTACGTCAAAGGTCAATCAGGCGCCCGTTCAGCGCCCGTCGGGGGAGAGCAATGGTAGGAAGAACCGCGGCCCGCCTGGTGATGCTGTTGCCGCTGGCCATCGGCGCGGCGCATGCGATGCAGATCGACGGCCGCCTGGATGAACCCGAATGGGCGCAGGCGCAGGTGTTCAGCGATTTTCGCGTCACTGAACCGTTTACGCGCGAGCGGCCAAAGTATGGCTCCGAGCTGCGGGTCCTGGCGCTCCCGGACGCGCTCTATATCGGCCTGCGCGCTGAGCATCCGCCCGACCAGCGCACTCACGGCCGCTCGCCCCGCGATGCCCCCAACATGGATGCGGATCCGGCGATCCTGATCATCGACTTCGAGGGGTTGGGCAAGACGGCCTACGAATTCACCGTGACCATCAGCGGCGCCAAGCGCGACAGCATCATCCTCAACCAGACCGATCTGTCCCGCGACTGGGACGCGGACTGGGAAGCCACCACGCAGGAAGATGAGCGCGGCTGGAGTGCCGAGTGGCGGATTCCCTGGTCGATCGCGCCCGAGGGTGCCGTCAGCGGGAACAAGCGCACGATCGGCGTCTACGCCGGCCGCTACCTCAAGCGCGACTCCGTGCGCTTCGCGTATCCGGCCATCGAGCTGTTTGAACCGAACTTCGTCCGCGACTTTCAGCATGTCGAGGTGCCGCGCTACGCCACTTCATCGCTCGACCTGTACCCCTACGTCTCGCTTTCGCACGACACGCTCAGCGGCGTTTCCAGAGGCCGGGCCGGCTTCGATGTATTCTGGAAACCCAATGGCCACAACCAGCTGTCCGCCGCGGTGAATCCGGATTTCGGCCAGGTCGAAAGCGACAACCTGGTCGTGAATTTCTCCGCGATCGAGACCTTTTTCGAGGAGAAGCGGCCCTTCTTCACCCAGGGTCAGCAGCTGTTCGACCTGCGCCTCAATCCGGTCCAGGGTGACAACTCCACGAGCGACCATCTGGTGAATACGCGGCGCATCGGCGCGGCCCCGGACGCCGGCCCGGAAGCCTCCAGCGATGTGCTCGCGGCCGCCAAGTACACCGGGATCCAGGGCGATGAGGAATACGGGCTGTTCAGCGCCGTGGAGAGAAATTCACTGCAGGCGGAGGGGCGGCGGTTCTTTGCTGGCCGCTGGCGCCACGAGCACGAGGGTTTCAGCCTCGGGTACCTGGGCACCGCGGCGCTCCATCCCACGCTGGGCCGCGACGCCTACGTGCACGCCGTGGACCTCAACCAGCGCCTCGGCGACGGGATCTCGTTCGAGACGCAGGCACTGATGTCCGACATCCAGGTGAATTCCGCGGCGGCCGGCACCAGCAGCCGCGGCTACGGGGCCTGGGCAAAACTTGACTATCAGCCGGGCGGGCGCTGGCAGCACACGCTGCACATGACCTGGTTCGACCCGCACCTGGATTTCAACGATCTGGGTTACCAGCAGCGCACCGATCTGGCCCGGTTCCAGAGCGAGAGTCAGCTGTTCGTCCGCCACTATCGCACCGGTTCGGTGGCCGACAACGGCAGCTGGTTTCTCGGGCTGGACCTCCCCTACACCGCGCACGGCGAGCGCCTGGTGGCGACCACCGAGATCGACAAGTTTTATCAGTGGCGCGACGGCTCATCGAGCTTCTTCTTCTATTTTCACGAGTGGCCGGGGTTTGACGACCTGTTGACGCGAGGCAATGGAAGCCTGCGCATGCCGGCGCGGCACAACTGGGGCGCCGATTTCACCAGCGCCATTGTCGGGCGCTTCCGCTATGAGATCACCGCCTACCTGAAGGAACAGGGATTCGGGCAGTACACAAAGGAGCTGAGATTCATTCCAAAGTGGTTCCTGACCGAGAATCTCAGCGTCGATGCCAACCTCAACTACTACGACAGCCCGAACTGGCTGATCTGGACGGCGGGCGCCCAGGTGGCGACCTACCGGCGCCACGAGCTCGATTCGAGCCTGAATCTCAACTGGTACCCGAGTTCAAAGCAGGAACTGCGCTTCAAGCTGCAATGGATCGGCCTCGGTGCCGAGGCGCTCCAGGCCTACACCCTGGCCTCCGACGGGACCCCCGTCGCGGTAGGCGGGTTGCCGACTGACTTCACGGTGAGCACGCTGGGCCTGCAGCTGCGCTATCGATACGAGTTTCACCCCCTGTCGGACCTGTTCGTGGTCTACAGCCGGGGCGGCGATGGCTCGCTCACCGACCGCAGCGAGTCGCTGGCCAGCCAATTCACGCGTGCGGTGGATAACACCAATTCCAGCCTGTTCTTTGTGAAACTGCGCTATCGGATCTAGGGAGGGGCGGGAGGCCATGTCCAAGCTCTACGATGAGTCGCATCGGACCCTGCAGCGGCGCTTCGACACCGAGCGCCTGGCCGACCGCATCGAGCAGCGCCTGTGCCGCGCGCAGCTCAGCGCCGGTGATCAGGCTTTCATCGCCGGCCGTGATCTGTTCTTTCTCGCCACCGTTGATTCCGCCGGACGGCCCACCTGCTCCTACAAGGGCGGCGATCCGGGATTCGTGCATTCCCCCGACGAGCACACCCTGGTGTTTCCGAATTACGACGGCAACGGCATGTACCTGTCGATGGGCAACGTCGCGGCGACTTCACAGGTCGGATTGCTGTTCATCGACTTCGAGCACCCGCAGCGCCTGCGCGTGCAGGGGAGCGCGAGCATCGTCCCCGCCGACGCACTCGAGCCCGGCTACCCGGGCGCGCAGTTCCTGGTGAGGGTCGAGGTGCAGCAGGTGTTCCCGAATTGCCCACGCTACGTGCATCGCATGCGGAAAATCGCGCCTTCGGAGTTCGTACCGCACGCCGGCGAAATTTCCCCGGTGCCGAAATGGAAGCGCATGGACTGGGCCTGCGATGTGCTGCCGGCCGGCGATCCGGCCAGGAACCCACCGAAATCAGGCTAGCTGAGGGCGCTGAGCGCCCGCTGATACACGTCCTGCCAGTCTCGTGGCTCCGTCACGGTCGTGCCCAGGTCCCGCAGCAACCCGTCCTTCAGGCCATAAACCCAGCCATGCACGGCTAGTGCCTGGCCACGTTCCCAGGCGTCGCGCGCAATCGTGGTCTGGCAGACGTTCGCCACCTGTTCGATGACGTTCAGTTCGCACAAGGTGTCGCCGGCCGCGGCTTCGCTGGTCCGGGCCGCCAGGGCCTGGCGATGCTTCTGCTCTACATCCTGCACGTGGCGGAGCCAGTTGTCGCTCAGGCCGATGCGGTCGCGGCGCAGCGCCGCGCGGACACCGCTGCAGCCATAGTGGCCGCAGACGATGATGTGCCGCACCTTCAGGACATCGACGGCGAACTGCATCACCGAAAGGCAGTTCAGGTCGGTGTGCACCACCAGGTTGGCGACATTGCGATGGACGAACAACTCGCCGGGCAGGAGACCGACGATCTCATTGGCCGGCACGCGGCTGTCGGAGCAGCCGATCCACAGGTAGGCGGGTGACTGCTGCTCCGACAGCTTGCGGAAAAAATCCGGATCCTGCCGGCGCAGGCGCTCAGCCCAGAGCCGGTTGTTCTCGAAGAGCTGCTGGAGGCCCGGCATCGGCTTCAGTGCGCCTGTGACTGATAGTCGACGGTCAGGTTCGCCAGCGCGCGCACGCCCAGCTTCAGGCCGGACTCATCGACCCTGAAGCGCGGCGAATGGTTGGGCGCATACTCTTCCATGCTGGCGCCCGGCTTGCGGACGCCCAGGAAAAAGAAAATACCGGGAATCTTCTGTTGATAGATCGAAAAATCCTCGCTCGGCGTAAAGGGCGTGGTCTCGATCAGCCCGCCGGCGCCGGCGACCCGCGCCAGGGTCGGCAGCATGCGGGCCATGAGCGCTGGGTCATTGTAGGTCACGGGATCGGCCACGCCCGCGCCGATCGTGACTTCGGCCGTGGCGCCCGAGGCTGCGGCAATGTTTTCGGCGGTGTGGCGCACGCGCTCGAGCACATCCTCGTGCATCTTTGGATCAAGAATCCGGATCGTGCCATCCATCGTGACCGCGTCCGGAATGATATTGGAGCGCACGCCGCCGTCGATCTTGCCGATGGTGACGATCACCGGCGCCTTGGTCAGGTTGACCTGCCGGCTGACAATGGTCTGCAGGCCCAGCACGATCTGCGAGGCGACCACGATCGGATCCACGCCATTCCAGGGCATGGCACCGTGCGTGGAGCGGCCGCGCACCACGATTTTCAGGTCGTCGGCCCCGGCCATCAAGCCGCCGGCACGCCAGGCAATCTGCCCGGCCTCGAATATGGTCCAGGCGTGCAGGCCGAAGATGACTTCCGGCTTCGGTTCATCGCTGAGCACGCCTTCCTTCACCATCAGCGCCGCGCCGCCTTCCTCGCCCGCGGGCGCGCCCTCCTCGGCCGGCTGGAAGATGAATTTCACCGTGCCACGCAATTGCGGCCGCAGCTTCGAGAAAATCTCCGCCACGCCAAGCAGCATGCCCATGTGCGCGTCGTGCCCGCAGGCGTGCATCACCCCGACTTCCTTGCCATCAAAGGTGCTGCGTACCGTGGATTTAAAGGGCAGGTCCACCTCCTCGGTGACCGGCAGGGCATCCAGTTCGGAACGCAGCGCCACGACCGGGCCGGGCTTGCCGCCGCGAAGCACCGCGACAACTCCCGTCTTCGCCACTCCGGTGCGCACTTCAAGGCCCAGCGCGCGCAGGTGCTCGGCGACATAGGCCGCGGTCTCGGTCTCGCGATTGGACAGTTCCGGGTGCTGGTGGATATAGCGGCGATTGGCGATCACGTGCGGCTCGACCTGGTCGGCGAGCTTATCGATACTGCGATGGAGCGCGTCCAGATCGCCGGAAGCGGTGGCGGCGGTGGCGACGTTGGCGGCGCCGGCGAGCGCAGCGAGGCCGGTCATGAGGGCGAGCGGGAGTACTGCCCGGACTGTGCGCTTCATCATGTGAAACTTCCTTGCCGACCCCGAACCAGAGCCTCGCTCTTCGATGCCATAGTAGCCCAGAGAACGCGGGAGCTGGGCCTAAAGCGCCGGCTTTGCGTGCCCCGCGGGATCCGCTACAGTCAGCGCACAGTGCCTCCGCTCCGAGAGACTCCTGACCAGATGCGCCACCGCCCCGGTCAACGTCCCGGTGGTTCCGGAGCTGCCGCTCAGCGCAGCCTTGCACCGCTCTGCGCATTGAAATAGCGCAACTTGTTCCCTGAGTAGTGAAGCCGCAGTGAACGGCCGAGCTCCGGCAACGCCTGGGGCGGCAGGCGGCACACGACCGTACCGACCGGAGCATTCAGGCTCAGGATGATTTCATTGCCGACGGGCTCGATGTTTTCGACGGTGGCTTCGATGCTCGCCTCAGTCCCGCCGCCAGAGGATTGCGGCGATACGCGCAGGTCCTCGGGGCGCAGACCAACGACGATCTCCTGATCGGGCTTCGCAGCCACCTGCCCCGGCGGGAACGGCAGCAGCAGGTCGCCATCCTGGCAGCGCAATCGCGGCCGCGGATCGGCGACAAAGTGGCCCCGGAAAATGTTCATCCCAGGGCTCCCCATGAAGCCGGCCACGAACAGGTTGGCGGGCTCGTCATAGAGCCGCATCGGCGTGTCGATCTGCTGGATCTCGCCGGCATTGAACACCACGATGCGCTGGCCCAGGGTCATTGCCTCGATCTGATCGTGCGTCACGTACAGCATGGTGGCGCGCAGCCGCCGATGGAGCCGGGCGATTTCCGCACGCATGCCGAGGCGCAGCTTGGCGTCCAGATTCGAGAGCGGCTCGTCCAGCAGGAACACCTGCGGATTGCGCACCAGGGCGCGGCCCAGCGCCACGCGCTGGCGCTGGCCACCGGATAGTTGCCGCGGCTTCCGATCCAGCAGGGTGTCGAGCTCGAGCGTGGCCGCGGCGGCGCGCACCTTGGCATCCAGGTCCGGGCGTGCCATCCCGCGCAGGCGCAGCCCAAAGGCCAGATTGTCGTAGACGTTCATGTGTGGATAGAGCGCGTAGCTCTGAAACACCATGGCGATGTCGCGATCGCGGGCCGGCAGATCGTTGACCACGCGCCCGCCGATGCTCAGAGTGCCGCTGGTGATGCTCTCAAGCCCGGCGACCATGCGCAGCAGGGTCGACTTGCCACAGCCCGATGGCCCCACCAGGGCGAGGAGCTCGCCGTCGGCCACCTCGAAGCTGGCGCCGGCGACGGCCACATGGCCGTTCTCATACACCTTGCGCAGTGCGTCGAGCCGTACTCCGGCCATGATTTTCCCTTGATCCCCCCGCGGGCAGATCGTATACAATCCCGCACAACATGGCTATGTAAACGTTTTCCATAGGCACCAGCCGTGACAGGATCGGGATCAGGATACGTGAACGACAAGCTCTCGCGCTTTCCGGCCAATTTTCTCTGGGGTGCTGCAACTTCCGCTTATCAGATCGAAGGGTCGCCGCTGGCCGATGGCGCCGGGCCCTCCATCTGGCAGCGGTTTTGCCGGACGCCCGGGCTGGTGCGCGACGGCCAGAGCGGCGATGTGGCTTGCGACCATTACCGGCGCTACAAGAGCGACATTGCGCTGATGCACGAGCTCGGCCTCAAGGCCTACCGTTTCAGCATCTCCTGGAGCCGCGTGTTGCCGGCGGGCCGTGGCGCAGTCAACGCGCCGGGCCTCGGCTTCTACGACCGCCTCGTCGATGAACTGCTTAAGCATGGCATCGAGCCGATGGTGACACTGCATCACTGGGACCTGCCGGCCGCCCTCGACGATCGCGGCGGATGGCTCAATCCGGACATTGCCCAATGGTTCGCCGACTACGCCAGCGTCGTATTCCGCAAGCTCGACGGGCGAGTGAAGCACTGGGCCACACACAACGAACCCTGGGTGGTCACGGATGGCGGCTACCTGCACGGTGTGCTCGCGCCCGGCCATCGCAACGTCTACGAGGCGCCGATCGCAACGCATAATCTACTGCGCGCCCATGGCGCCGCGGTGCAGGCCTATCGAAGCACGGGCAAACACGGCATCGGGCTGGTCGTGAATCTCGAGCCCAAGTACAACGCGACCCCCGGCGCGGAGGACCGTGCCGCAACCGCGCGCGCCGACGCCTACATGAATCGCCAGTACCTCGATCCCGTCTTCCTGGGAAAATATCCGGAGGAGCTGCGCGAGATATTCGGCGAAGCCTGGCCAACGTGGCCCGAGGCCGATCTGGACCTGATCCGCCAGCCGCTCGATTTCCTGGGTGTCAACTACTACACGCGCAACGTCACGCGCGCCAACGCGCAGAGCTGGCCGCTGCGCGCGGAAATGGTGCGCCAGGCGCAGGCGACCTACACCGAGACCGGCTGGGAGGTCTTTCCCCAGGGCCTGACGGACACGCTCCTGTGGGTGAAGAACCGCTACGGCAACCCGCCCGTCTTCGTGACGGAAAACGGCGCCGCATTTTTTGACCCGGCGGCGCCGGAGCAGGGCCGGATCGATGATCCACTGCGCGTGGAATATCTGCGCGAGCATATTGCCGCGGTGCGTTCCGCCATCGCGCAGGGTGCGGACGTACGGGGCTACTTTGTCTGGTCTCTAATGGATAATTTCGAGTGGGCGCTCGGCTATTCAAAGCGCTTCGGCATCGTACATGTCGACTACTCGACGCAGCAGCGCACGCCCAAGTCCAGCGCCCGCTATTATTCCAGCGTCATTGCAACCCATGGCGCCACGGTCGAGGCCTGAACGGTCAGCGCAGATGAGCCGCTGATCATCCCTTGACGCTTCCCAGTGTAATGCCCCGTAGGTAGAAGCGTTGCAGGGACAGGAACAGCGCCAGCACCGGTAGCACCGTGATGACCGCTCCGGCCATCATCATTTCGTTGTCCTGCACGTGTTCGCGCGACAGTCCGGCCAGCGCCACCGGCAGGGTCTGCATGTCACGGTCGCTGAGCACGATCAGCGGCCACATGAAATCATTCCAGGTGCCCAGGAACACGAAGATGCCCAGCGTGACCAGGATCGGCGTGAGCACCGGTATCACCACCGAACGGAAAATGCGCCATTCGCTGGCGCCATCGATACGCGCCGCGTCCAGCAGTTCATCGGGAATCGACAGCGCGTACTGACGCACCAGGAAGATACCGAAAATACTGGCAACGCCGGGCACGATCGCGCCGGCGTAGCTGTTGACGAGGCCGAGAAACTTGAGCAGCCCGAACAACGGAATCATCGTCACCTGGCCCGGCACCAGGAGGCCGGCGAGCAGCAGCCGGTAGACGGACTCGCGGCCGCGGAACCGAAGCTTGGCGAAGGCGTAGCCGGCCATGCCGTTGAACACCAGTGCCAGCAGCGTGGCGCTGGTGGCCACGATTACGCTGTTCAGGAAATAGCGGCCCATGCGCTGGGCCGCGAACAGGTCGCGGTAGTGATCGAGCGTGACCGAACTCGGCAGCAGCGGCGGCGGATAGCTCGAGGAAGCCCCGGTGGGCATGAGCGAAACGGACACCATCCACGCCAGCGGAAACACGGTCAGCAGCGCGGCCAGCCACAGCGCGGCGTTGACCAGCCAGGTCTGCGCGCGCGGGTTCATGTCTCCCCCAGGCGCCGCGTGAGGCGCTGCTGCAGCGCCGTGACCAGCAGGATGAGCGCAAACAGGAGGAAGGCCACGGCGGAGGCCGAGCCGAGCTTCCACCAGGTGAAGCCCTGATCGAACATGAAGTACAGCACGCTGAGCGTGCTTTGCAGCGGCCCCCCCTGGGTCATCACGTAGGGCTCGGCGAACAGCTGGAAGTAGCCGCTGACGGTGAGAATGCCGACCAGCGCCAGCGTCGGTGCGAGGAGCGGCAGCGTGATGTGGCGCAGGCGCGCCCATGTGCCGGCGCCTTCGAGGCGCGCGGCATCATGCAAGTCCTCGGGGATGGCCTGGAGCGCGGCGATCAGGATGATCATGTTGTAGCCAAAATTCTTCCACACCGCGAGCAGCACGATGGAGGGCATCGACCAGTGCGGATCGCCGAGCCAGTCGATGGCCGGGAGCCCCAGGTGCGTGAGCAGGTAGTCGATCAATCCGTAGCGCGTGTGCAGCAGATAGCGCCAGATGAGCGCCACGGCCACCAGCGTCGTGACGACCGGGGCGAACAACGCGGTGCGGAACAGCGGCCGGAAACGCGCCAGCCGCGAATCGACCAGCAGGGCGGCGCCGAGCGACGCGAGGAGCGATAGAGGTACGCCCAGCGCCACGAATACCGCGGTGTTGCCGAGCGCCTGCCAGAACAGCGGCGTCACCAGCAGCGTGCGGTAATTGTCGAGCCCGATGTAGCGCAGGTTGGCGGGGTCCGCCAGCGCGTACAGGTCGAAATCGGTGAAGCTCAGCAGCAGGGCCGCGACGACCGGCAGCAGGAAAAAGACGCCGATCAGCAGCAGGGCCGGGAGCGAGAACCACCAGCCGGCGCGCGTGCGGTTCATCGCTTTTCCTGCTGGTCGAGCAGCCAGCGCCGCTTGGCGAGCATCGCATCCACCTCGGCATCGAACCCGGTGACGGCGGCATCTTCGCTCTGAGTGCCGCGCACCACGCGCTCGTCCATCACGCGCATGCCCTGCATGATCTGCTCCCATTCGGGCAGCTGCTGGAATACACGCAGCCTTTCGAGCTGGAGGCGGAAGGCTCGCGTATAGGGGTCGGTGGCGATCGTGCCAGATTCCCAGCTGCTGCGCCTCGGAGGAAGATCGCCCGTGAGTTCGTAGAAGCGGCGCTGCACTTCAGGGCGCGAGAGGTACTCGATCAGTGCCCAGGCGCTGGCCTTGTGCCGGGAGCGCCGAAAGATCACCAGGCTCGAACCGCCGGCACTGGAGACACCCGGTCCATCCGGCCCAGGCATCGGCGCGGTCATCCAGTTGCCCTGCTGCGACGCCGGCAGGCGGCGTTTGAATTCACCGATGTTCCAGGGCCCGGAGATATAAAAAGAGAAGTAACCCTTGCCGAGCTCGTCCCAGACGTTGGAGATCTGGGTGTTGGTCGCCTGCGGCGCGAGCGATTGCGCAAACAGCTCGTGGTAGAAGCCCAGGGCGCGGCGGAAGGAAGCGCTGCGGAAATTGCCGTAGCGGTTGCCATCGCGCAGCATGGCCTCCGGCTGCTGCAGCGCCAGGACCTGGAGCGGCTCGAATTCATTGAGCGGCAGCAGCAGCGCGTAGCGCTGTGGGCCCACCATCCGCTTGATCGCCTGGAGCTGGCGCAGCCAGTCGGCCCAGTTATCCGCCGGACCGGCGAATCCCGCCTGGCGCAGCAGATCGCTACGGTAGAACAGCAAACGGGTGTCGACATACCAGGGCACGCCCCACGGCACCCCGTCGAGCGAGTTGGCCTGCCAGACCTGCGGGAAGAAATCGGCGATGTCTATGGACTTCGATACGGCGACGCGCGCCTGGAGCGGTTCCAGCGCATGCAGGGCGACGAGTTCGGGTATCCAGCTGTTGCCGAGCTGGCACAGATCGGGAGTGGCGTCGCCGGCGACCGCGGTGAGGAACTTCTCGTGCGCCGCCGTGAGCGCGAGGCGTTGCACCTCGACGTGCAGGCCCGGGTGTTCACGCTCGAACGCCGGCAGCAGAGCGCTCACCTGGTCGGCCTCGGCGCCAAAGGCCCAGAACTTCAGCACTTCCTCGTGCGGCGCGCCGCCGCAGCCGTTGACGATCAGGGCCGCCAGGAACGGCGCAAGCAGGCGGGCCCGCGGCTCCTTCAGCCCAGCCATCCGCCGCTGAATCCGGCGCGCTGTAGGCCGCGCCGCAGCACCGGATCGGCCCGTGACAGGCGCCACAGCAAACCGCTGCGCTGGTTCTCGATCATGGCGACGATGGGGCCCTGGTTGATGCCGTAGTAGCGTGTGTCTACCCAACCAAATCCGCTAATGATCCGCCCGCTTTGCACTGGCACGTTGTACTGGAAGCTCGGATTGTAGCTGTCGAGGAATCCGTAGTTGCCGTAGATGGCCGTGCCGAAGCGCTGGTACATCGCGGCGATGGCAGGCACTGCCACTTCCGGCGCGAAGGGCAAGGAGCCGATCGGCGCTGCGGGGGCGAGCGTACCGTCATCAAAGTTGTCCGGCGGGCCGACGCCACGGGCAAAGTAGCTGTGGAATGCCCGGGTGTCGCCATGGTAGTTGAGCACAGTCTCCGCGGGTCCATCGCTGGCGCTCAAGCCCCAGATATCGGCTCCGTGGCCCAGCCAGGCGAGCGGGTTCGCGGTGGCGTAGGCTCGCTGCGAGAGCACGGCGCGCCGGCTGTTCTCGAAATAGTCCAGTCCCTTCGCGGCCATGTAGCTGTCTTTGATCCCGCGCATGTCCAGCCACACCTGCGGGAACTGGTGGCCGAACAACGGTCCGAAGGTCAGATGCTCGTAGCCCCACAGGGTGCCCCAATATTGGGGATAGCCTGAGGTCCACTGCGTCCAGGCTTCCGCCCCCACGGCATGAGCGGTCGATCCGAGGGCCAGGATGAGCACGGGTATGGCTTCGTTGTAGCCGATCCAATCGCTGGACAGAAAGCCGCTCTCCGGTCGCCAACCCATGCAGATACCCGGACTGCGCACCTGCAACCAGGGCCAATCCACGCGTTCGCACAGCAAATCGGCGATGGTGCGAATGCTCGCTTCGGTGGCGTCACTGCCGTCGAAATACTGTCCGCAACAGCGCGCGCCCATGAGCAGCAGGGCGGTGTCGACGCTCGAGAGTTCAGAGTCGCGGTAGCGGGTCCCCGAAACCATGTCCAGAAAATGGTAGAAGAATCCGTGATAGCCCGTGAACCCTTGCGCGCCGGCTCCCTGCGGCGCGTCGCGCAGGAACTGCAGCGTATTCAGCACCCGCTCGACTCCCTGCGCACGCGTGATCCAGGCGTGCTCGATGCCGATCGGCACCGCCGTGAGCATGAAACCCATGGCTGCGATGCTGGCCGGTGAGGATTCGGGGGCGAAGTCAGGTGCCAGGCCACGGGCCGCGTCGGTGGTTTCCCAGAAGTAACGGAACGTGCGTTGCTGTGTATCGCTGATCAGCGCATCCGGTGACATGTCCGGCGGCGGGGGGAGTGAAGAGCTGGTGGGACCGCCAGATGGGGTGCCGCCATTTGTGGTGCCCGCGCTCTGGCCGCCGGCGCAGCCATATAGCGCGGCCAGTGCCGTGGCGGCCGCACTGGCCTCAATGAATTCGCGTCGGCTCCAGCGGCGCATCAGCGAGCTACCGAAGGAGAAAGGAGCCGCCGCGCGGCCTCATGGCGACACAGCCGCCGCGGCTGGCGCGCCGGCCTCCGAAACCTGGCAATGGCGTGCGATGAATTGGGCATGTGTCGGCATGGACTCGACACAGTTCGCGATGACGCCGCGGACGCTGTTGGCAAGCTCGATCAATTCCTGCTCCGGAATCAGGTCGACCGCCGGGTGGTAGCCGCGCGGAACCAGGTGCTGGCCGAGCATCACCTGCACCCAGCTGGTGACGGCGAACATTTCGTCGGCGTCGCGGAAGAAACGGCCGCTGTCCATGAACAGCTGAATCTATTCCGCCAGCTGCGCCGGGATTTCCATGTTGCCGCAATACTGCCAAAACGGGCTGTCGCGGCGCTGCGTCGCGAAGTAATGACACAGTAGAACTAAGCCTTTTCAACGAAATCTGTCAAACCCATGATGATCAATGGATGGTCTCGCCACCGCCAAGCCTGTGCCTTTCATGTCACGGACTCCATGGCCGCGTTCGGATCAATTGGTGCTGCCTCGAGCATAGCTCATGTTGAAGCTGATTGGCTGGTGCGGGTCGGTCTTGGGCGGCGTGCTTGGCGGCAGACGAGTCAGAAATTCGCCGTGGTCCGGCATGTCATTGGCGACAGCCTCAATCGTGTCGGCAATGTCGTCCATGAATGCCGCCAGGTCCTCATCGCTGATGAACCTGGACACCGGGTCGGGCTGCATCTCCAGCCCCTGACCGAGCAAGACTTGCACCCAGCTATCCTCCGCGAACAGCTCCAATGCGCTGTGCTTGAAGAAGCGGCCTGAGGAGCGGAACAACTCGAACCGTCCCTGCAGGGTGTCAGGCACATCCATCGTCCGAACATAATCCCAAAAGGGTTCGCCTCTGCGGCGCGTCACCTTGTAGTGGGCGATGACGAAATCGCGCACGTCTTCGAATTCGATGCGCGACTGGAGGTTGTATTCCTCGACATCCGGCGCCGAGATGCCATCGGCGGGGAACAGCGCGAGCAGCCGGTGGATGCCGGTTTGAATGAGGTGGATGCTGGTCGATTCGAGCGGCTCGAGGAATCCCGACGACAGGCCAATGGCAACGACATTCTTCTCCCAGGCCTTGATCCGCCGGCCAGGACGAAATCGCACCGGGCGCGGGTCAGCCAGGGCTTTGCCGTCGAGGTTGGCGAGCAGCGTCTGCGCCGCTTGCTCATCGCTGATATGGTCGGACGAATAGACATAGCCGTTACCGATCCTGTGCTGCAGCGGGATGCGCCATTGCCAGCCGGCGGATCGAGCCGTCGAGCGCGTGTAGGGCGTAATCGGGCTGACGCTTTCGCACGGCACTGCCTGGGCGCGATCGCAGATCAGCCACCGGTTCCAATCCTCATAGCCGATGCCGAGCGCGTCGCCGATCAGCAGCGCGCGCATGCCCGAGCAATCGACGAACAGATCCCCGTCGACCTCCCGCCCGTCGGTCAATCTGACCGCCTCGACGAAGCCCGAGTCTGGATGCTGCTTTGCGTCGACGATGCGACCTTCGACTCGCTCCACTCCGCGCCCCTCGCAGACGGTGCGCAGGAAGCGCGCGAACAGCGACGCGTCGATATGATAGGCATAATCGAGGTGCGCGATCGGCGAGCCGGGATTGCGCGGATCGGCGAAGCTGAACCGGTTCTTGAGGCTGGCGGCGGCGTTCAGCGAGTAATGATCGAAATGCCTGACCGAGCTCGAGTCCCGCTCCCGCGCGGCGAGCCACAGCTGGTGCGTGTGCAGCCACAGCATGTCGCGGCCGATCCTGCCAAAGCCGTGCACATATTTTTCGCCCGGCGCACCCCAGTCGACGAACTGGATGCCCAGCTTGAAGCTCGCCTTGGCCTCGCTGATCACCTTCAGCACGTCGACATCCGCGAGCGCGAGGTAGTTGCGGACATGGGGGATGGTGGCCTCGCCAACCCCGATCGTGCCGATCTCGTCCGACTCGACCAACCTCACCTTGACCTGGCTGAGCCACCGCGACAGCACCGCCGCCGTCATCCACCCGGCCGTGCCGCCGCCGATAATGGTGACCGTCCTGATCTGATTCATGGGTTGCCCGCTCCTCTGATCGCCATCCCGTTCATTGCGCAAGTTCCGCGCCCGCACAAAGCATCCGCCATGGCGCAACTGCCTTCGGAAATGACAACATCATCGCGATCATCGTGGAACGCCCACACCGGCTTTGCACTTGACGCACATGCAGCGGCCGGCTCGCCTCGGCGGGCGACAACCGCCACGGCCGTTACATACGGGACATCACACTAGAATGGGCGGAAACTATATAACAAATGCAATAACCACGGGCACCAGGCCCAGCCCTGGGGACAGACTAAAAGTGAATTTCTGCAGCCACTGCGGACAGCCGGTCACGCTTCGCGTTCCGGAGGGCGACAACCGGCCGCGCCACGTTTGCGCCTCCTGCGGCACGATTCACTACCGCAATCTCAAGGTCGTGGTGGTCTGCGTGCCCGAATGGCAGGGCCGGATCCTCCTCTGCCGCCAGGCAATCGAGCCGCGCCTTGGCTACTGGACCATCCCGGCCGGGGAGGATAGGAAGTTCAATGCGCCCTTGCATCGCAGCCTACTTCGTCAAACGGGCCTTATGGTGTGTTCTGGTGAGCCCGAACCTGCCGTCGACAGGCCTTGCCCGGTGAACACGGCGGCTGGAACACCTTCTGCACCGATTGCCGGCCGCAGATGCCCCTACCCGCGCCCGGAAATCCGCCCTTCCCCGCCCTGACCGGAAGCCAGGCTCACGCCCGACCCACCCCGCCGCTTCTGCCGCCAGCGGAAATACCCCACCCTTCGAAAGCACCCGACCCCAGTAATGGGCCGATCCACACGCCTCCATCACCATCAACCCGGGTTCCCGGCGAGCAAAGAACGCACTGACCTCGGCTCGCACCAAAGCCTTGCGCTTGATCTCACCCGTCAACGGCTCTACCCAGTGCACCTGAACTACCTTTTTCGCCAAATCCACTGCATACGTCGTATTGTTCATCGCGATCACCTGTCCCTTGAGTGGTTGTCGAACTACTCCACTCTGGCACATCGATGCCGTACGGGCTCCAGGGGGTCCTTACCTCTCCACTTCGTTCCCATCTCACCCTCCTCCGTCCAGAGAAGGGCGGCGTCCATACCATCTCCCGATCAGTGGCCTCGGACGAAGATGTTGGCGGTCAGCCGGCCGGCCCGCGGGTCGGCGCTGAAATCCATTCCGGGCGGGATGATACCGCTGTGCAGCAGGCTGCCGCGGTAGACGATCAGCCGGTCGGGCACCGCCTCGACCGCGCCGATTTGTTCGAAGAACCGGTCTGAGCCGTGGATGTAGCCCGAATTCGCCGGCAGCTCCGCCGCTTCTGCCTGCGCCGTTTCGACGAAAGTCGCGGCATTGGCCTCGGTTACCCGCTCGATGCCGGTCGACCGCTGGCGGTAGAAGGCGGTGCCGCTCCCGTTCGGCACATTGAGATAGTGCAGCACCGCATAATGTTTGGGATCGGTGCTGTCGAAATGCGGTGCCTGCTGCGGGGGCGTGAGCGTCGAAGGTGCAGTGGTCACCATCGAAAAGCTCGCTTCGATGAGGTCGAACCCATCGACGTCGAACGCGCCGCCGATGAACGGCGCCAGCCGCTCGCAGCTTTGCTCGACATAGGCATTGGCGGGGCCGTCTGCTCCGGTAATTACCCGCCGGAGGCCGGGATAATAATTGCCCTCGATCGCCGGGAACGGCGCCAGCGCGGCGGCCAGATTGACAATGTCGTCGACGGCACCGCTGAACCCGTCGACGACAACGACCGGGTTCTGGCCTGCGCCGAAACGCTTGAGCTCGGGCCTCACCGTGCCATGATCCTCCGATCTGGCGGATGAGGAGCAGCCGCCCAGAGGCGGCTGCAAATCCCTCCAGCTTCCCGCCCGCAGTGAAAAGGTCAGAAGCTATACTTGAAAGCAACCTGGAAGGCGCGGGCGTCGGCTCCGACCTGGCTGTTCTCCGTGAGCGGCGCCGGACTGCCGCCCCCCGCACCCCACGATGAATAGTTGCGATTCAGCCAGTTGAAGACATTGAACGCATCGAAGCTGACCGTCGCCTCCTGCTTGCCGCCAAACTTGAAGGACTTGGCGACGCGAAGGTCGAGTCGCTTGTAGGCGATGGTCGATTTCGGGGAGTAGACACCGCCAAAATTCGCGACGCAGCACGCGCCTTGCGGCACCGGTGCCGTTAAGCCGTTCCATGGTGCAATGACGCTGCCGAACGACGGGCCCGAGTTCAGCGTCAGCTCGGCTGATAGGGTGACATCCGCCGGAACGCGCCAGCTGCCGGAAGAAACCAATGACCACTTTGGCACACCATTGACGTTGTTCCACCCGAAGGTGCCGAGATTCGGGCCATTGTAAAACTCATCGCTGTTGAGCTCCTGTGCGACATTGCTGCGCGCCTGCTGCAGCGTCAACGCCGTTGTGAAGCCCCACTTCGACTCGCTTGTGACCGGCTTCTCGGCGGAGAAGTAGAGGGCATTGTAGTGCGCCTCGCCGTCGCTCTCGCCGCGATTGAGTTTTCCGTTGAAGCCGGTGAGCTGAGCATTGGTCGCCGCACAGTTCGGAAACGGCCCGTTTGGCGTGAGATCGATGATCCACTGGTCGCCGCCGTTGACGCACCCGGTCGGCGTAAGCACGGTCGTGAACCAGCCGTTCGAGTAGAAGTTCGAGCGCACGAACATCTGGATGTTGTGCGTACGGATGTGCGACAAAGTCACTGAGGTCTGGATGTCGCCGAATCTCTTGCGAAGGCCCAGACTGAACTGGTCCGAATAGGGCATCTTCGTCTTGTTGTTCAGCACCCAGACATCGCCCCCGCCGGAGCCTGCCTGTTGAGCGGCGAGCGCGCGGAGTGTCGCCGGATCACGGAATGATTCGCTCCATTGCATGCAGTTCGCTGCGTCCGCGCCGGTGCCGGTGCCCTGGGCCGCGCCGCCGCCCGGACAGAAGAACATCGGAAGGATTCGCGTCGAGTTCGTCAGCGCCTCAATCACGCCCTGGATGAACAGTTGGCGATCGTAATAACGCCCGGCGCCGGCAAACAATACGAGGTCCCGGTCGCCATGCACGTCATAGGCGAGGCCCACCCTGGGCTGGAACGCACCATAGAAGGGTTGGCGATTGCTGCCGTTTGAAATGTAGTCTTCGGGGTTGATCCCGCGCGCAGGCCAGCCCGGATAGGCGCGAAGCGCGGCCGCGATCGCTGGCGGCGTCACATAATTGTTATTGTTGGCGTTGGATTCGTAGTCCCAGCGCAGCCCGTAGTTGACCGTCCAGTGATCGTTGGCTTTCCATTCGTCCTGAAGATAGACGCCGATCTGCGTGTCTTGGGCGCTGAGCGTAGGCGTCGGGGCGATGTCGATCCGGGTCTGGATCGGCTGCGCATTGTTGAAGTCGAAGTTCGCGACGGGACCGGGGTTCGCAAAATAATAGCGGCCGTTATAGGAGTTGTTGACCGAACGGCTGAGGTCGAGGAAGCCGAACTGTCCGCCCAACTTCAGCGAATGCCCGCCCATGCGGAGTATTGCGTCATCCTTGAACGTCCAGCTCTTCTGCGTGTCGCCCTGCTGAAAGAAGTGACCGCCTGACTCAATGCCGTTGGAAAAGTCGGGATTTGCCGAGTTCAGCAGGACCAGTTCAGGACCGGGCGAGAGGCTCGGGGTATCCTGCGTCGCCTTATCGTAGGAAACGTTGAGCTGGTTGACGAAGCCGCCGGCATTGTGGCGCCACTGTACTTGCCATCGGTCCTGTGTCGTCCTGATCCTGCGGGCATGGCTGGAGGTCGCATTGGAATCGATGTCGGACAGATTGTCCTCTTCGCGCAGGTACCCGATCAGGTTGAGCGTGTCGGCATCGGTCATGTAGGACGTGAGCTTGCCGAAATAGAGCCCCTGCTTGAAATCCATGCTGTGCGCGATGTTGGTTTGCGCCACGAGGTTCGCCGGGAACAGCGCTGGGTTGACGGTACCGGTACTGCCCGGCCGGAACTGGTTGGTCAGTTCCGCCGCCACATAGAAATGCAGCTTGCCCGGGATGATCGGACCGCCGAACTCGCCGCCATACTGCTTGCGGTTATAGTCAGGCTTGGGGACGTGGTTCAGCTTGTCGAAATACGGTTGGGTGATGAAGCTGTTTGGCTGATATTCAAGGAACACCGAACCGTGGAATTCGTTACCGCCGGTCTTCGTGATGGCGCTGATCACCGCCGAACCGGCTTGCCCCGTCTCGGCCCCGAAATTCTGGGTCTGGACCTGATATTCCTGGATCGCTATTTGCGGGAATGGATTCCCCAGGCCGAAATTCTGCCCGAACACGCCGCCGTGGTTGATCGGGTTCTTGAAGCTCATGCCGTCGAGGAAGACGTTGACGAATTGCGAGGCGATCGCGCCAGCCTGAACCTGGGCATTTTCGCCGGGAGAGACCTGGACGCCAGGGGCGAGAGCCGCGAAGCTCAGGAAGTTGCGCTTGTTCTGAGGCAGGTTCTCGATCTGCTCAGGGGTGATATTCGTTGCGACGGTCTGAGTGCGAACTTCACGAGTCCGTCGGGTGGCGATAACGGTCACCGTCTCGATCGCAGGCCCTTGCGCGAAATCGACGACCGCGGTCTGGCCGACGAGGACCGTGGTCGTCTGCGCGTCGCGTCCTGGAACCGTGACCGTATAGGTCGAGGGGCGCAGGCCGAAGATGACGTAGTCGCCCGATGCATCGACGGCGCCAATCACCCGCTGCCCGGTATTCTTGTCGACCGCGACCACCTGCGTCCCGGCAGCGACTCCGTCGACATGACCCTGCAGGGCCGACGTTTCCACCTGCGCCCGGGCCGCCTGGGCAGCGCCCAGCGCGATGGCGACTGCGACTGCGATAGGCGAAATGCCACTCTTCAGACTGCCAACATTCTTACTCTTGGCCATATATCCCACCCCTTTGTTCCGACTGCCGTTCACTGATTAGCGTGCCGTGCCTCTGTCAATTCCGCTCAGTCTTCACTGCGGCTGTTGAAACCTGCCTGCTGGCGCACGAAGCGCGTATGACCAGGGTCGTGCTCAGCGTATGGCGCGCTCGCCGCACGCTGTCGGGCTGTTCGACGGCCCGGACCAGTTCCTCGAGAGCCTGGCGACCGAGCTCGGTGGTCTGCGCACGCACCGTGGTCAGCGGCGGCGTGACGAAGCGTGCGATCGGAATATCGTCGAAACCGGCGAGGGCGATATCCTGCGGCACGCGCACGCCCGCCTCAGTCAAGGCAAAAAGGCAGCCGATGGCCATCATGTCGTTGCCGGCGAACACCGCGTCCGGACGCGGCGTGGCGGCGGCGATCTGGCGCCCGGCGAGGTAGCCGGACTCTTCCGTAAAATTGCCCGGCACCACGAGACTCTGCGCCACTAGCGTGCGTCCGAGAGCAGCGCGGAATCCTCGCAGCCGCTCACCTGATTCAAAATTGCTCTCCGGCCCGGTGATGTGCGCAATGCGCTGATGACCGAGGGCGCGCAGATGTTCAACCATGGCGCGCGCACCGCCGAAATTGTCGGTTAGGAAGGCTGGAGCCCACTCGGCGTCAGCGGGCGTGTTCATCAGCACAGTCGGCAGGGTGGCGGGAAGGGCCTGGTCGAGCAGGTTTGCATCGACATAGGGCGACATGATGAGCACACCGTCTACGCGGCCACTCATGGCCCGCAGCGCCAGCGAGGCCTCCTCGGCATCGCCATGGGAACTCGATACCAGCAGATGCAGGCCCCTCAAGCGGGCGGCCCGGTCGATGCCCCGGATCAGCTCGGAGAAGTACTCGCCGTAGATGTCGGGCAGCAGCACACCGATGGTGTTGGTGCGCCGGGTGATGAGGCTGCGCGCCACACCGTGTGGCGTATAACGCAGTTGCTGCGCGGCCCGCTCCACGCGCAGGCGCGTCTTTTCGGTGACCACGCCGGTGCCATGCAGAGCCCGGGATACGGAGGCAATGGAGACTCTGGCACGCAATGCCACGTCTTTGATGGTCACCGCCATACCCCCTCCCACGGTACCCCCATTTCTGTTGTAAGAAAACGTTTTCCAGTGTGCAAGTAAACGTTTTCCGAATTCTAGATACAAGCACGCAAAGCTGTCAATGCGTGCCGGCGCGGCGATGAACCGTGTTTCTGAGCCGGCGGCGAGCTCTGGCTGGCCCCTTGGCCTCCGCATCGCGACCTTAAGATATGCGCGGCGGGGTGGTTCCCCGCCGGCAGTGCGCCTTGTTGCTCATCACCAACACGCTGCCCCGGCCACCGCCCAGCTTCAATGGACCTCGAGGATCACGAGGCCCTGCGAAGGGACCTCGAGGCTCAGTTTCCCGCCCTTGAGCGCCAAGGCCTGCGGCGCCGGCAGCTTTGCCGCCGCGCGGAGCTCCTTGATCTGCTGCCGGCTCGGAAAAGCCGGCCGGCCCATGTCGTCGAAGGCACGGACGGCATTGCCGTGCCCCCGGTCCAGGCGCCAGACGATCGCGTGGGCATCGTTCCGCAGGCCCTTGAAGTTGATCGCAAAACTCCGATAAGGGCCCGGTGTGCCGGGATGCGTGTACTTGTCGCCGGTGCCATCGGGTGGCGCGTAGTTCCACAGGGCCAGCACGAGTGTCCCGTCCTTGCGCCGCGTGACCAGCGCCGAATCGCTGGCCGAGGCCAATCGCAGCTCGCCCAGGTGATGCAACATTGCGAAGGCGTTGTAGGCCGGCTTGGGAATATCGTCCTCGGCGACGATGCCGAAGCCGCCGTAGAACGGGGTCCTGACGACGCCCTGCTCCTCGAACACGTCGGAGAACGACCAGTAGCTCATCGCCTCGGTCAGGCCATCGCATTGGGCGATCGTCGTGGCGAGCCACGGGCCCATGTACACGCTGTCGGTGACGTTCGGCTCGTTCATGAAGCTGGCGTTGTACTCGGAGAAGATGAGCGGCAGGGTCGGCATCGGCGAGGCCGTGATTTCCTCATGCACCTTGCGCACGGCGCGGCAGACCATCTGGTCGCGGGGCACCGCCACGTCGTTCTGGAACACATCCTGCGACAGGTCGTTGGCGTAGACGTGCGAGGACACAAAATCGACCGGCACGTTGTCGTGCTTGCAGTGCTCGATGAAATTCCCGGCCCAGGCCGCCTGCGCCGTCGAGGGGCCGCCCACGCGCAGGCGCGCGTTGACCTGCTTGAGCGCCCGGGCGGTGTGGTCGTACAGCTCGTAGTAGGTGGACTGGTAGGGCTTGCCGCCCCAGAAGCCGATGTTGGGCTCGTTCCAGACCTCGAAATACCACTGCGCGACTTCGTCGAGCCCGTAGCGCTCGACCAGATGCCGCGCGAAGGCGTCGATCAGCGCATCCCACTTCGCATAGTCCTTCGGCGGCGAGTTGTTGGGCTTGTACCAGAATCCGAAGATGCCATTCGGATCGCTGGCGAGCTTCTGGGGCATGAAGCTGAGTTCGACAAACGGACGCACACCATCGGCCAGCAGCCCGTCGTAGATCTGATCGACGTAGGAGAAGTTATAGACCGCCTTGCCGGTGGCGTCCTCGTCATACAGGCCGACTTCGTCATGAAAAATGGCGTGGAAGCGCACGTAGCGGAAGTCGGCCACGGCCTTCACCAGGCGCACGTCCTTGCGGTAGTTGTCACGCAGCGCGAGCACCGCGCGCCCGGAACCGAACATCTGCTCCCAGAAATGCGGGAACGCGGTTCCCACCGCCCGCGCATCCACGCTGAGCGTGATCGGATCGGACGGAGGCGCCGGGGAAGGCGCCGCGGCGGCCGGCCGCGCGGCGCCCGCCAGTAGGGCGATGCTGGACAGGGCGGCAATGGCGAGCCGCGGCGGGGTGGTGGGTTTCATGATGGGATGGGCTCCAGGAAAGATTCACCGTCTGATGCAGGCGGTCGTGCAGAGGGCGTGGGCGAGGCAGCCGGCGGCCGTGGCGATGACATCATCAGTCCGCAAAGGCAGGGGCGTGCGCTGAGGCGCGTCAGCGGCATCAACCGCCACGTGACACAGGCACATCAACAGGAGAAACTTCCCGCGCATGGAACCCACTAAGCTTCGCCCTCAGTAATTATGGCAGCTCGGATTTTCATTGCGCGTTTTCATTGAGCAACTGGATTCAGGGGACAACGATGCAGCGTCATGATCTTGGAACTCGCGGCATCCTGGTGCTGCTGCTCGGCTCCTGCCTGGCCTCCGGCATGGCCGGCGCCGATTCGGGCACCGAGTTGAGCGTGCGCAGCGATGGGGCCGATGCACGCTCGGGCGCCTTGCGCATGAGCGTCGATGCCCTGGCCGATGACCTGCTGCGCGTGCGGATCGCGCCGACCGGCAGCGAGCCCGAGGACGCTTCCTGGGTGGTGCCCGCCGCGCTGCGCGCGCAGCGGGTGCACGTGCAGGCCTCGAGCGAAGCGGATGCGGTGGGATTCCGCACCGCCGCACTCGCGGTCCGGATTGAGCGCACACCCCTGCGCCTCATTGTCAGCAATCTGCAGGGACAGGTCCTGTCCGAGGATGCGCTGCAGGAGGCCGTGGAGATGCACGGTCCTGCCTTCAGGCTGCACAAGCGGCTGCCGGCGACGGAGCATTATTTCGGGCTGGGCGACAAGACCGGTCCCCTGGACCGCCGCGGCGAGTCCTTCGTCAACTGGAACACGGATGCCTTTGGTTTCCAGGAATCGACCGATCCGATTTACAAGAGCGTTCCCTTTTTCGTCGCGAGCGGTGGGCCCGCAGGCAGCTACGGCATTTACCTGGACAACACCTGGCGAAGCTGGTTCGACTTTGGCCGGCAGGATCCCGAGATCCTCTCCTTCGGCGCCGCGAACGGACCAATGGACTACTACCTGATCTATGGACCGGCGCTGAGCCGCGTGGTCGAGCGCTTCACGGACTTAAGCGGCAAGGCGCCGCTCGCGCCGCAGTGGGCGCTCGGCTTCCAGCAGTCGCGCTACAGCTATATGAGCGCGGCGGAAGTGCGCGGCATCGCCAACCGGATGCGCGCCGAACGCATCCCGGCCGACGTGATCTGGATGGACATCGACTACCAGGACCGTAACCGGCCCTTCACCACCAACAGGACCACCTTCCCCGACCTGCCGGGGCTGGCGCGGGACGTGGGGCGACAGGGCATACACCTGGTCGCCATCACCGATCTGCACATCGCCGACGCGCCCAGCCAGGGGTATGCGCCCTACGAGAGCGGCACGACGGGCGATCACTTCCTCAAGCGGGCCGACGGCTCGACCTACGTGGGCACCGTCTGGCCCGGGCTATCGGTGTTTCCGGAATTTACCGCGGCGCGCTCGCGCGACTGGTGGGGCAGTCTGTACGGGGCGTTCATGGCGGCCGGGATCGTCGGCTTCTGGAACGACATGAACGAGCCGGCCATTTTCCTCACGGCCAGCAAGACCATGCCGGAGGATGTCCGGCATCGCATCGAGGAACCCGGCTTCGCCGCGCGCACGGCCACGCACGCCGAGATTCATAACATCTATGGCATGGAAAATTCCCGCGCCACCTTCGAGGGCATGCGTCGCCTGGCCCCCGACGAACGCCCCTTCGTCATGACACGCGCCAGCTTTGCCGGCGGCCAGCGCTATGCCGTGACCTGGACGGGCGACAACAGCTCCACCTGGAATCACCTCAAGCTGTCCATCTCGATGCTGCTCAATTTGGGGATGAGCGGCTTCAGTTACAGCGGCGCCGATGTCGGCGGCTTCAAGGGCGCACCGAGCGCGGACCTTTTGACACGCTGGATGGAGATCGCCGCCTTCACGCCGGTGTTCCGC
Source organism: Steroidobacteraceae bacterium (assembly GCA_035300345.1). GTDB lineage: Bacteria > Pseudomonadota > Gammaproteobacteria > Steroidobacterales > Steroidobacteraceae > FEN-1191. The sequence goes on along the minus strand of DATGVM010000015.1, from coordinate 2,017 downwards.
GCGCACTCGTCCAATGACTCCACCCGCCGGGAACCGTGGATCGACGGCCCGCAGCACACGGCGATCCGCCGCCATTTCATCGAGGAGCGCTACCGGCTGATGCCCTATATTTATGCGCTGGCCGATGCGAACGCGCGCACCGGCGCGCCGTTGATGCGGCCCGTGTTCTACGACTATCCCGACGCCTTGCAGGGGCCCTGCGACCAGTCCAGCGCCTTCATGCTGGGAGACAGGCTGCTGATCGCGCCGCCGCCGAATTTCGAGTCCCCAGCGGCCTACAACATCTGCCTGCCGGCGGGCGGTTGGTTCGACTACTGGAGCGGCGCGCGAGTCGACTATGCAAAAGTCGTGACCGCACCGGGAGCGAAGGGCGCCACCGTGCAGACCGTAAGCGCCGTGCCCTCACTGGCCAGCCTGCCGGTCTACGTGCGCGCCGGCACGATCCTGCCGCGCCAGCCGCTGGTGCAGAGCACCGCGGACAAGCCGCAGGGCCCGCTTTCGCTGGAAGTCTATCCAGGTGATGGTTGTCACGGCGTGCTGTATGCCGACGACGGCCATACGCTCGGCTACCAGCGCGGGGGCTACCTGCGGCAGGAGCTGAACTGCGCGGCGACTGCCGATGAGCTGAAAATCCGGTTCGAGGCGCGGAGCGGGGAGTTCCATCCCTGGTGGACACAACTGCAAATCCACGTCCACGGTTGGAAGGGGGCAGCGCGGGCGATGCTGAACGGGCAGGAGGTCATGGCGCACGCGGACGTCAAGAACCAGCTCCTTACCCTGACAATCGCCGATCAGTCTGCGCCCGCCGAGCTGCTGATCCGTCCGGGCTCCTAGCCAGGGACTTTTGGGCAAGAGTTCGGCGAGCGCGTAAAGGGTCTTCTGCGGGAAGTGTTCGAGGGCGTCAGGTCTCCACCCTCCTAGTGGCCTGTACCAACTGATTGTGTACCGATGTGGCGCGACGGATCGGCATATTTCCACTTCACGGTTCGAGGCGACTTGTTGTAATAACGGATGTAGCGCATGAGCTTTCTCTTGAGGTCGGTGACAGAGGTGAACACGCCGCGGGCGATGACATCGCGCTCGATCTTGCCGAACCACAGCTCGACCTGGTTGAGCCACGAGGAGTAGGTCGGAGTGAAGTGCAAGTGAACCCTCGGATGGGTGGCCAGAAAGTCCTTGACCTGTTGGCTCTTGTGGGCCGAGAGGTTATCGGCGATCACGTGGATCTCTTTGCCGCGCGGTTGATTAATCACGATGTCGGTGAGGAACGCGATGAACTCGGCCGAGGTGTGCCGCTCAGCGGTCTTGCCCAACACCTCGCCCGTCTTGGTGTTGAAGGCAGCATAGAGCGACAAGGTGCCGTGGCGGTAGTACTCAAAGCCATGTCGCTCAGCCCTGCCTGGGGAGAGCGGTAGGACCGGGTCTTTACGATCCAGGGCTTGAATATGCGTCTTTTCATCGACACAGAACACTGCAGCGTGCGCTGGCGGGTTCAGATACAGGCCAATGATGTCGGCCGCCTTCTTCTCGAAGTCCGGATCGTTCGAGGCCATGTAGCGCTCGATCCGATGGGGCTTCAGACCGTGCTTGCCCCACACGCGCGCCACCATCATGTGGCTGACATTCAAGTGAGTGGCGAGCTTGCGCGTTGTCCAGTGCGTCGCCTGACTTGGTGCGTGACGGGTGGCTTCCAGAATCCGCGCCTCCAGCTCCGGAGTGAGCACCGTTGCGACCTGCCCGATATGCCGGCTGTACAGCCCGGCGATCCGCTGCTCGGCGAATCGCTTGCTCCAGCTCGCCACAAATCCTCGGCTGCACTCGATCCGCTCCGAGGCTTCATCCCACGTATGACCTTCAGCCAGCAACAGAATCAGCCGGGCTCGTCGGGCATCTTCCGCCCGATCCGTCCGGCTGCTCGCTCGCCGCGTCAGTTCCATACGCTCCGAGTTCGTCAAGGTGATGGCGTCTGTCATGGACGCCATTGTAGTCTACAAATGGCTGTTACAGTCCACTAGGC
>DATGVM010000014.1:0-53014 GCA_035300345.1 Steroidobacteraceae bacterium | reverse complement strand
CATGGACATCCAATCCCACAAATCGTAGGTTATTCATGGCCGGCTCCTGTTCGTATGCGGCTCTGCGCCGCGGTTCTTCCCGATCCACAGCGTAACCCGCGAGCTGCGAATCGGGAGCCGGTCGTTCCATTGTGACTAGCCCGGAAGCAGGGCCCAGAGTGCCAGTGCGGCCGGTGCACCCTGCACGACCAAGATGCGGCGGTTCACGGTAATGCCACCATAGATACCCGCGATCAGGACGCAGCTCAGGAAAAACTCACGGATGGGGATCCCTTGGGTTCCCAAGGCCAGGCCCCAGACCAGTCCCGCCGCCAGGAAGCCGTTGTACAGGCCCTGATTGGCCGCCAGGGTCTTCGAGGCCGTGGCGAACTGGGGCGTGGTGCCGAAAATGCGCCGACCGGTGGGGCGGTCCCAGAAGAACATTTCAAGCACCAGGAAGTAGCCGTGGAGGGCGGCCACGAAGACGGTGAGTACAGTGGCGCTGGTGTTCATGTGGCCCTCGTAATCAGTGAGTCGAGCGCCTGGCGGGCGGGGCCGAAATTATGTTTCAACAGCGTTGCTCCAGCAGCCAGTGCGATGCAGACTCTTCTCGCTTTGCGTCCGGGCGTCAAGGCGGGCGAGGGCCGAGCAGGACGGGGCCTATATAAAGAGTGAAGGCGCCGGTCACACGACTTCAGGGTGCGACGGCCTGTGGTAGTCTGCAATACCGGCATTACGTCATCCTAAAAGCGCTACCACAGGCTAACACATGAGCCCGGCACCCCTGACGAGCTGGCATTTTGCGAGGCCGGAACTCGCGGAACACCATTTGAAGGCCTTCGAGCTGGGGCTGATTTCGGCGACCGCGTTGCATGCCCGGCGCAGGATGGGCAAAACAGAGTTCCTGACGCAGGACCTGACTCCTGCCGCAGTGGAGCGCGGGCTCGCGGTCGGCTACTGCAACTTGTGGCAGGAGGAGGAGGATCCGACGGAGGCCATCGCCGAGGCGATCGCGACATGTTCAGTGCCCGGCCGCATGCTGGCCAAGGTCCGGGCCCGCCTGCACACGCCACTCGACAGCCTGAAGGTATCGGGGAAGGTGGGGGCGCTGGCCGAAGGCGGCGCTGAACTCGGATTCAAGGCGGCGGAGAAGAAGCAGGTCGCCAGGCTCCGGGGGGCCTTCAGTGCCTTCGATCGGAGCCGCAATCGCGGCCTGCTGCTGATCGACGAGGCGCAGGTGCTGGCGGACAAGCGCCATCACGCCCTCGAGAAGGCACTGCGGGGGCTGCTCGATACCCGCAAGGACCGTCTGAAAGTGATCTTCACAGGATCCTCTGAAGATCGCCTCAGAACCATGTTCGGAGCGGAGAACAAGGCGTTCTATAACTGGGCGCGGGTGGAGCCACTCCCGCTGCTGGGCGCGGCCTTTGTGCGCGAGTTGACCCGGCGGGCAAACGCGCTGACGACGATGAAGCTCAAGCCCGAAGACAGTGAACGCGCCTTCGAGGCGCTCAAGCGGGTGCCCGAACTGTTTCGGCGGTTTCTGGCGCAGTACCTCGCCAATGCCTTTGAGGGCGTCGATCGTGCCATCGAGACCTGCCGACAGTCGGTGTACGCACAGGAAGGTTTCGCCACGCGCTGGGAGAAGATGCTACCCGCGGACCGGCTGATCCTGCAGTGGGTGGCTGCCGGCGAAGCGGACCTGCACGGGGTCAAGTCCCTGGGGCGCCTGGGCAAGGCGCTGAAGCTCGGGCGGGCGGCGGATCGTTCGGTGCCGCAGAATGCCTTGAAGCGGCTGAGGGAGCGGCAGATCCTGATCCAGTCCGAGGTCGGGGTTTACCGTTTCGAGGATGACACGTTCAAGGAGTGGGTGCAGACGGAACGGTTGAAGTGAGCCGTGGGTGTACGAGAATGAGCTTGCGTCTACTCATTGGGGTAGCGGCGGCGTCGTGTCAGGAACCTTGGATCAACATTGGCATTCTCTATTCAATGCGGACGAAATTGAAGCGACGGATGGAGCGCTGACATGCTGCGGCGGGAGTGGAATGAGAACCAGATGGCGAGACTCAGGGGCCTGGGCGGCGAGTTCGCACTCTCCGGCGGTGAGCGTTTTCTGCAGCGGGCCATGGGTGTCGGCGCGATGGCGATGGGGGCCTTCGGGATGGGCACGATTTTGGCCCGCTACCGGCAAGTGGGTGAAGTGCAGGACCTGTGGTTCGTGGGCGCCATAATGGTCGCCTTCATGGGGGTGGGTGCCTACCTATTGCGACAGGCGACCTTCAGGTATCGCTTCAGTGTCGGGGTGCTGCAACGCCTGAACGGATCGGGCCGTGTGCTCTGGGAGGAATCCTTAGGCGATATCACAAGCGTAGAGCGACGGAGCAGTCGCAATGGCGACTACCTGAAGGTGCAGTGGTCGAGGCGCCGGCGGTACATCACGCTGTATTCCGCACTTGATCGGGCGCTCGAGGATCCGGAACCAAAGGAGCCGCTAGAAGAGGAGCCCGACGGCGAATCCGCAGAGCCAGCGGGGCCGAACTGGCGGTGCGCGAAGTGCGGAGAGGAAAATCCGGGGAATTTCGATGAGTGCTGGAAGTGCGAGACAGAGAGGGCATCAACACAATGACACTTGGGGCGCTGACCCATGCGTGAGCGATGGGTACTGATCGGCTGGTTCTGCGCCGGGGTGGTGTTGCAGTCTGTCGTGCTTGCAAAGGAAGAGTGGAAGGACTGGCGGCTGCCGGCCTGCATTCTCATCGGCTTGCTGATGCTCATTGTGCCCAACAGGGGAGATCCTTTGGGGACTCCGGAACGGGCGCTGGTTGGCCTGTTCGCATTTGCACTGATGTACGCATTTCTATTCGAGAAGGAATTGCTACCGGTTCTGAACGATCGCGTCGTGCTGTCCTACACGCTTCTTTTCTGGTATGCGTTTCTCACCTCCTCCATCATCGAGTCACCACATTTTCGTGAGTGGGTCTGGACGTTGATCGGGCCAACCGCCGGAACCTTCTATGTGGCCGTGTCGGGAGACACAGTCAGCAAGGGCGGAAAGATTGCCCTATATGGATGGTTTCTGTGCCTGGTTGTGGGGCTTGGGCTCTTACAGTTTTCCATTGACGAGTTGAGCCTCTTTGATAGCGATCGAAATCTTCCCTGGTTTGGAGCGTTGGATTGTGTGCTGGGCGGAATGGCGTTCCTGTATCTCGCCATTAACGCGACATATCTATTCTATCTTCTACCGATTCCCGGTAAATCCCAGTCCTGGGCCGATCGCATGAGGGAGTGGCACGGGTTTACCGACTTAATGACTCAGCGATACGATGGTGACCCGCCACGGCTGCAATCGCTCCTCGTGATCCTGATTGGAGAAGGGGGCGTACTGTTGCTGAATGCGTGGACACAGTGGCTTCCGCGAGGGCTCTTGATCAGCGCGCTGATCGTGCTGCCGGGTGTTGTGGTGTACTTCCGGCCGCCGCCTGGTAAGGCAATGGCGGAGAAGGGCGAGGTCCCTGAAAAAGGGTGAGGTTGAGGCCGGTGGAAATGGGCATGCTCAGCGGAAGTCGCCCGGTTGGACTTGTCTGGAGGGAGAGCTCGAATAAGGCACACTGTGCGCTGAGGAGGTGCTCTTGTGGAGCCTAAGAATAATGCCTCTCGCTCGCCGGCCTCACATCCATCGTCAAGGTGACTTCACGGCGAACCGTTTCCAGACCACATCTTCGTTGTTGCGTCGATCGATCAGCGCAATGACCCTTCCTTGCTCGTCCCGCTGAAACAACAGCCGGCCTTCGACACCCTTGCGAAAGTACAGGTCCGGTGCTTCGGCAGTGAGCAGCTCCTTGGCCCTGCCCGCTCTCTGTCTGATTAATTGCCCTCCTTCAGCCGATACCGTGAGCAGGACGCCGGGGGCAAGCTGGTACGTGCCCACGTAGTCGGAGTAATGCTTCGCATCCAGTCGGCCCGGCGCCGGGTCCTCGTAGTACCGGAGGACCTGCTCAGCGACAATCTGGTATTCGCCGTCTCGCCGTACCCAGGTGTCGGTCTCGTGATAGCGGGCCTTCAGCTCCTGGCCGTAAATGGTTTCCGTCTCGTCCATGTCGTAACTCAAGACCGCCGTGTCCCCCAGAATCCGGCTCTGCGGTTTTAGCAGCCTGATCGAGCCCGAATAGCCTGTGGGCAACGGGGACTGGGCCTCGACGAAGGCCTTCTTGTCCATGATGTGTCCGGTCTCGTCAACGATGATGCTGTCGGCCGCATAGTACTTCTCGAACGGCCGGCGATCCCCGATCGCGATAGCATCGATGATGGCCTGCGTCCGCCGCATCAGCTCAGCTTGCGTGATCGGCACGCCAGGGCTGCGCGAGCAATCCGCCATGCCCAGCACAGAGGCAGCGAGCAGCCCAAGAATCGCGAACCTGCTCATTTCGTACTCTCCCGCGGTGATGGTCCTCGGTGTGCCACGTCGGATTGCTGGCCAATCAGAGAGGGTGGCACCCCAATGATCGCACCCCGCCCAAGGGATCGGTACCCACAGGAATCAGCCTTCGCGGTGTCTGATCGCCCCCTGATCCGGTGGGCGGGCGCCCACGGTCGCCGCGTGCCCAACCGGTGCCCACCCGGCGAGCGACCAGGGAGGGTTGAAATACATGAACTTGTGAGGGATTCTGCTGGTCTACCCAGCGCCGTGGTGACACAACGCCTGCTTGTGCAAGGAGGTTTCTCGTGAGTGACCTACGATCAACCTGGTCTCGCCGCCATCTGTCCGGGCTCGCCGCTCTGGCCCTGGTTTGGGCTTTGGTGCCGGCTCATCCTGCCGCCGCCGACAGCGTGTCGGGCTTGTACATTGGCGGCGCCATGGGGCAATCACAGCTGGAAGCGGTCATCCCTTCGGCCAGTGCGCCATTCAGCACCTACGACTTCAAGGAAAACCACTCGGCCTATAAGTTCATGGCGGGCATACGGCCCATTTCCCTTTTCGGTGCCGAGGTCGAATACGCGGACTTTGGCCACCCGCGCACCAGCGTGGGTATGGCGACGAACGAAGTCTCCATCCACGGCGGCGGGGCATTCGCTTTGCTGTTTCTCCCGATACCCGTCGTTGACGTCTTCGTCAAAGGGGGCTACGCGAGGCTCCAGGCGTCTTCGACCTCTTACGATCCGTCGGTGAATTGCGGCGTCGCGCCCAATCCCAATTGCCCCTACGCACGGTGGAACGGCACGACCAGCGATTTCGCGGCAGGTGCCGGAGCCCAATTCAAGATCGGTTCATTGGCGGTGCGCGGCGAATACGAGCAGTTTCGCGTCGAGGGGGGGAACCCCAAGTTCATTTCGCTCGGGTTGACGTGGGTGTTGTAAGCCGGATGCGGTTGGCGACTGAGCTCGGGCCGTTCAGGCAGGTAAATCCATTGAGGCTAATCCTCAGTTGCCGGACTTGTACTTGATGGCGATGGTGTGACCGTCACACCCGGCGCTGACTCCGTCGACCACGGGCGCCAGATACCGAAAATGGACCACCGTTTGCTCGGCACCGGTGCGAAATACAAACGGGGGATAGGCAATAATCGTCCGCACGTTCTCAACGTGTCCGTCGGCATTGATGTCGAAGGCCTCGCGTACGTAGCCATCGAATCCCCAGCGCAGGGCTTCCTCCGGAAAGTCCCTGGAGAAGACGGCGTTATCAGTCACCACTGGGCGTACATCGAACAACATGCACTGTGCGCGCGTAAGCCCTGCCGCCTTGACCTTCGAATCGGCGCCCGCCGCATCGCCCGCACGACGCTGCAGGGCGGCCAAATGGAGCGTTGCCACGTCGCGCACCGGATCGTGTTCGCCGAGGACCTCCGGCGGGTAGGCCAGGACGCGCTCCAACACGGGCCGGGCATCCCTGAACCGGCCGTTGGCTTCCAAAGCGATTGCGTATTCGAGCCTGATCCACGCGGTTGCCATCGATTGTGGGTCGGTGCGTTCCATTGTCGCAAGGTGGCTTGCACTCGTGCGAACTCGCTCCGAAGACCAGGAGTAAGACGGCTCGCCAGGTTCCAGGTTCATGGCCAGTGCGCGGGCGGCCGCCGGCGCCTTTGAATTGTCGAGCGCGGTCGTCAAATGCCTGGTGATGACCTCCACTCGCTTATGGTTGGTCTCAATCGGCAGGCGCGCCATCAGGGCCGGAATGGCCGCAAGATCGTCGCGCTCGAGGCGCGGATCATCGGCTGCTACATAGCCCTTGCCGAGCAGTGCAAGGTCTTCAGGTGCGAGTTGATTCTCCTTCAGCCACGCGAGAGTCTCTCGGCGGAAGGGATCTGAAAGCCCGCGCGGATTCTGGCGGGCGATGCAACGCAATTCGACGCGGACCCAATTTCGCCAGAACGACGGTAGTGTGGCGATGCGCTCGGGGTTCCATTTCCACTCTTTCACGGCTTTCGCAAAGGCAATTCCCAGCATTCCTGGCCGGCTGGCGTAGATTGGGGCCGCACCTATCACATGTCCGTCTGCCGCGATCGAGAACTCGACGACCACCAGGTCATCCGGACGAATGTCTGCCGCCTCGCTGCAGACTGGTGGATCGCCGAGACCGTTGGCCCACTCTTCGGACGGCAGGTGGCCGGCACCGGTCCAGGTGAGGTACTTGCGGGCGTCGTCCTCACGATTAGTCAGGAGCGCACCGATTGCCGCGTCGCCGCGGATGCCGACCTGAATCAGATTGACCTGCGATCCGCCAATGCCGCCGGACAAATGGATCGCTTTGGTCAGGAAGGGTAGTGCTTCGCGGGCTTGGCCCAGATTCAGGCTCGCCCGACCCCGCAAATCATAGTATTGCGCCTGCAAGAGCTTCGGGTAAGTCGCGGCATCGGGCGCCGCCAGGACGGCATCCAGCAGGGGCGCCGCCTTGTCCGGACTGACGGTCATGTAACTCAGTGCCAGCCCGACTCTGGCTTGTCTGACAAGCTCAGCGCTCTGGGCCTCTTGTGCCGCGGCCAGGCCTCTCTCGTAACTGTCGATTGCCCGGGTGTTTGCCAGGTCGTATCGTTGGGCCTCACCGAGCGCAAGCCACATCAGGGCGCACTCGACCCGGTCTGGCGGGCCCAAGCCCTTGAGCGCCAAGGCCGCCTCGCGCTCTGCATCCCCGATCATGCGCTCTTGCGCATAGGCCTGAGCGAGCCGCGCGTGAATGATGCCCTGGGCGTGCGACATCTCCCCGCCATCGTCCGGCCTGGCGATGGATGCAAACCCTTTGATCGCGGCCGGCCAGTCTGATTTATCGAACGCCGCCTGTGCCTCGTTATAGATCTGTTGCGCCGTAGGCGGCGGCGCCGGGGATTCTGCCTGGAGTGTTTGCAGTGGGCCATAGAGCGCCACCATCAAAGCCATGACGAACCAACCCCGGCATGATGTCATTCTAGTGCCCTTCCAAACGCTGCTCGAAGCAGCGCAGATGGAATTGAAACCGCGCAGTTGGGATACAGGGCATCTCAGCTTGCGAGCGAGCGAATCTTGATGCGGTGCTTCGTGGAAAAGTAGAGATCCAGTCCCCCAGGCCATGCCGGTTGAGTCTACCGCGCCCGCCAACCGTCGGCTAATGTGCCACCGATCCAGCGCGGCCATCGGCCGATTCGGGCCTATTTACGACGGGAGAGCGCTGCAAGTGACCAATTGATAAACCTCAGAGCGTGTCAAGAAGCTCCCGGAACCGCGTGCGCCTCTATTGGCGGCCCGTGTTGTCAGGTGCCTACCAGGCGCGGCTACCAGAAAGCATCGTCTTTACGTTGACGTACCTTCCGGAGACGGTATTTGGCGATCCGGTGCACCAGCTCCTCTGGCAGGGGCTCGTCATAGCGAATCTGGAGGAAATTCCTGGTGCTCCTGTGCTGCTGCAGTTCCTTGCGAAAGGGCCCCAACCCCGCGGCCGTTGGCGCGAAATTGAGGTGTGCCTTGTGGGCGGAGAAAGCGAACAGGAATCGCGGTTCCACGAAGAAGGGGGTTCCCCACTTGATCGCCTCCCTGGCCTCCGGCGCGACGCTCTTGAGAATCGCGTACAGCCGGCGCAAGTGCGGCTGGCCCGCGCGTGGGGCCACCCGGATATACCCGGCGATCGTAGTCGGACGCTTGCTTGCCATCTCTTTTGTCTCAATTCATCCTATACCCTTGGAACTACGAGGATGAGACCATGAAACAGTCGGGCGGGAGCCAAAGCCAGCCGGCATCGGAACTCATATCGATGAGAATCGCCGACCTCGGAGACTGGCGCGGGGACACGCTCGCCAGAATGCGCAAGCTCATCAAGAAGGCGGTCCCGGACGTCGTCGAAGAGTGGAAGTGGATGGGCACCCCGGTGTGGTCGCGCGACGGCATCATCTGCACTGGCGAATCCTACAAGAAAGTGGTGAAGCTGACCTTTGCCAAGGGCGCGGCTTTGAAGGATCCGGCCCATCTCTTCAACTCGAGTCTCGACGGCAACGTACGCCGCGCGATCGACATCCACGAGGGCGAAGAAGTCGACGAGCCCGCGTTCAGGGCGCTCGTGTGTCAGGCGGTCGCCTTGAACGCCTCTGGCAAGTCGAAAGCCGCGAAGAAGGCGAAATCCTGAGGGATCCCGCTCTGCCGGACGGCGGCGCCGCGTTCATGAATGCCGAGGATATTCGCGATCCCGCCCGGGATGCTGGCGCCGTAGAGACGGGAGCGGGAGTCATCTGCCCTGGGCGAGCCTTCTCGTCCCATGCGGCAATTTTGTGGATATGCTACCGAGGCTTGCCACGTACATGAGCTGACCATGCTGACGATTGACGAAATACGGACCATCCCGCTGTTCTCGACGCTCGCGACCGCCGAGCTCGAGCAGCTTGCGCAGACCTCGGCCGACCTGCGGCTCGGCAGCGGCGAATACGCCGTGCATGAGGGTGGAGCGGAGCGCGCGCTGTTCGCGGTGCTTGCCGGCAAGATGCAGGTCGTCAAGCTGATCGACGGCGTGGAGCGCACCCTCGGCTGGCGCGCCGCCGGCTCCATATTCGGAGAAATCCCGATCGCCATTGGCTTGCCGTTCTACGGTGGATATCGGGCCGCCGAGCCTTCGCGCGTCATGCGCGTGGAGGCCCGGCAGTATTTCGCGATTGCGGCAACTTCGCAGGAGATCTCCCTGAAAGTCAGCGCTCTGGCGCGCGAGCGCATCGGCGGGATGCAGGGCATCTCTGCCGAAGCGCCCAAGCCGCTCGTCACCCTCTTTGGGCATCGCTGGGATCCCGCCTGCGCCGACATGCGCCGGTTCCTCACCCGCAACCAGATTGTCTTCGATTGGGTGGGACCGGAATCGCCGTCGTTGCCTACCCTCTGGCCCGGGGCGGTCCCCAAGGAAGGCGATTGCCCGATGCTGCGGCTGGCCGACGGCACGGTGCTCACGCGGCCCAGGGCGCGGGAGCTGGCGCGGCGCCTCGGCCTGCAGACCAGCGCCCGCCTGGCCGAATACGACACCGTGATCATCGGCGGCGGGCCGGCCGGCCTGGCGGCCGCGGTGTACGGCGCGTCCGAGGGACTTCGCACCCTATGCATAGAGCGCGAGGCGCCGGGCGGTCAGGCCGGGACCTCCTCGCGGATCGAGAATTACCTGGGTTTCCCCAACGGCGTATCGGGCGATGAGATTGCAAGCCGCGCCTTCCAGCAGGCGAAGCGGCTCGGGGCGGAGATCCTGGTCACGCGCTCGGTCGCCCGCATTGATTCCGGGACGCGCGAAGTGGTGCTCGATGGCGAGGAGCTGATCCGTGCGCGGACGATCATCCTGGCCACCGGCGTGATCTGGCGGCGCCTGAAGATCGAGGGATTTGATCGACTGCTGGGCAAGGGCATCTACTTTGGTGCCGCAAGGAGCGAAGCGGGGGCGGCCAATGGCTTGAGCCTGTTCCTCATCGGCGCCGGAAATTCCGCCGGCCAGGCGGCCATGTACTTTGCCAACTATGCCCGCCAGGTGACGCTGGTCGTGCGGGGCGACTCCCTGGAGAAGAGCATGTCCCGCTACCTGATTGAGCAGTTGCGCGGGAAATCGAATGTGGCGGTCATGCTGAACTCCGAAGTGCAGGGGGTCCACGGCGATACTCAGCTGACCGCCCTCGACATCCGCGACCGCAGGAGCCAGGCCGTGTCGAGGCACGATTGCAGCGGCCTGTTCGTGTTCATCGGAGCCGACGCGGACACCGGATGGCTGCCGGACGCCATCGCGCGCGATGGCCGCGGCTTCGTACAAACCGGAGTCGATGCCGTGAAGGCCGGCCGCTGGGCGCAAAGCCGTGATCCCTACCTGCTCGAAACGAGCGTGCCGGGCATTTTCGCCTGCGGGGACGTGCGGGCAAGCCAGGTCAAGCGCGTTGCAGCCGCGGTCGGGGAAGGCAGTATGGCGATCGCCTTCGTACACCAGTACCTGCAACACGCCTCCTCATCCGGCTGAGCCGCGCGCCCACCGGCTCTGGCCTCCTCATTCGCGCCGGGCGAACCGGTGATCCAGGCTCAGCGCCCCGGCGCCATTGGCCACCAGCAACAGGAACGCTCCGGCGATTGCCACATTCTTGAGAAACATGATCATCTGGATCTGATCGGCGAAGTTGTTGTGGAACAGCAGTGCCGACAGCAGGGTGAAGCCTGCCAGCAGGAAGGCGGTGATGCGCGTCCTCCAACCCACGATGATGGCGATGGCGCCCAGGACCTCGGTCGCGATGACGACCGGCAGCAGCGTTCCCGGGACGCCGAGCGCCTTCATGTATCCGGCGGTTGCTGCGTAGGCGCCAATCTTGCCCAGGCCGGAGATCAGGAACAGGGATGCCAGCAGGACGCGGCCGCCGAGTTCGGCGACGTTCCGCAGGGTGTTGACGGCCGAATCCCTCGGCTGGTCGCTGGAAGGCACGGCCCGCAGGTTGCGAGCCGCAGTGGAAGAGAAGGTGTTCATGGTGGTCTCCTTGGCTAATCGGTGAGGGTAAGATTAGGCGTTGGCGTACCATCTGAGAAGACTATATAATTAGATATAAACTATCGTCAGGAGCGATTGATATGCTCGATGGACTCACGCTGGACCAGCTGCGCACCTACATCGCCGCCGTGGACGCCGGAAGTTTTTCCGCCGCGGGGCGCAAGCTGCGGCGGGCGCAGTCCGTCGTCAGTCAGACGCTGGCCAACCTGGAAGCGCAGCTGGGCGTGAAGCTCTTCGACCGCTCGGCGCGCTATCCGCGCCTCACGGACGAAGGGCAGAGCCTGCTGGCCGATGCGCGCCTGGTGGCGGACAACGTCGATGGGTTCAAGGCCCGCGCCCGCGCGATGCGCGAGGGGCTCGAGCCGGAGCTCAGCGTGGCCATGGACGTGATGTACCCGATGGAGGCGCTGACGCGGGCGGCCGCGCACAGTCGCAAGACCTACCCGCACACGCCGCTCCGCCTCCATGTGGAAGCGCTCGGTGCCGTCATCAAGCCGGTTCTCGATCGCAAGTGCAGTGTCGGGGTCATCGGTTCATTGCCGATCATTCCGGACGAGCTCCAGACCGAGCCATTGGTGGACCTGACCTTCGTGACGGTTGTGGGCCCCTCCCACGCGCTGGCTGGGAGGCGTGGCGTGGCTCCCGCCGCGGCCGTTGCCAAGCAGGTGCAGTTGGTCCTGACCGACCGGACCGCGCTGACCGACGGGCGGGACTTCGGCGTGCTCTCGCCGCTGACGTGGCGCCTGGCGGATCTCGGAGCCAAGCACGCCTTTCTCCGGGCCGGTCTGGGCTGGGGGCACATGCCCCTGCACATGGTGCAGGCTGATCTCGACCGTGGAACCCTGGTCCGGATTCGCGTCGAAGGAGTACCGCGCGATATCGTGATGCCGATGAGGGCCGTGTTCCGCAAGGATGCGCCGCCGGGGCCGGCGGGCCGCGCCTTCCTGGCCCAACTCAAGCCCGCGAAAGACGCTCCATGCGCAACGTAATATTCGATGTCGGCGGCGTGTTGCTCGACTGGAATCCGGCCCGGATTCTGGAGGGCTACTACGCCGATGCCGCCGAGCGCGCGGCGATGAAACAGGTCATCTTTCACCACGCCGACTGGCTGGAGTTCGATCGCGGCGCCTTGTCGGAATCGGCCCTGCTGGAGCGCGTCGGCGGGCGGGCGGGGCGGCCGGTTCCCGAGCTCGCGAGCTTGTTCGGGGTCATACGCGACTCGCTTCAGCCCAAGGACGACTCGATTGCGCTGCTGGCCTCACTGGGGGCGCGAGGGGTGCCCCTGTATTGCCTCTCCAATATGCCGGCAGAGAGCTTTGCCTACCTCGGCAAGCGCTTTGATTTCTGGAGGCACTTCGACGGCATCGTGATCTCGGGCGAGGTCCGGATGGTGAAGCCGCAGGCGGAGATCTTTGACTACCTGCTGGATCGCTACGGTCTGAAGGCCGCCGACACGGTGTTCGTCGATGACTACGCCGTGAATATCGACGCGGCGAAGGCGCTGGGTTTCCACACCGTGCTGTTCCAGAACGCGCAGCAGTGCGAGGCCGCGCTGCAGGAGTTCGTCGGCGGGCCCTAGTGTGGCCCTCAGTGTGCCGTCGACTTGGACACCAGCAAGCCGGTATTCTGCCGTGCGTAGACTTCGTTCCACATCTCTTCCGCTCGCTTGTCGCGGTACAGGAGCGAGCCCAGGATGACGGCGAGAAATCCGAGCGGTATCGAAACCAGGCCCGGATTTTTCAGCTTGAACAGCGGCTTTTCCAGGCCCATGAACGAAGTGGTCTGGCTGCCCCACTTATCCAGATCCGCCTGCGCCTTGGCCACCGCCTTGTCGAGCGCCGCCACTGTCGCATCGCCCGCGGCACTCGCCCCGCTCGCCGCGGCCGCCACTGCGCGCTTGGCTGGCGCCTCATCGAGGACTTTCTGAGCCGCCGCCCTGACGGCGAGCGGATAGGTCAGGTTCGGCGACACCAGCGTCAGGCCAACGGCCGCAATCGTGCCGACGAGCATGCCCGCCACGATCCCGCCCGTATTGCAGCGTCTCCAGTACAGGGTCAGCAGCACGCAGGGGAAGTTGGCGCTGGCGGCCACCGCAAAGGCCAAGCCGACCAGCACTGCGACATTCTGGCCCTTGGCGGCGATGCCGATGGCGATGGACATTGCGCCCACCACGGCGGTGGCGATGCGGGCCGCCTTGACCTGTCCCTGGGGCGTGGTGTCCTTCCCCGCGCGCACCACGCCGACGTACAGATCGTGGGCCATCGCTGAAGCGGCCGCGAGCACCAGGCCTGCGACCACGGCCACGATCGTGGCGAAGGCCACCGCCGAGACAAAGGCCAGCATGAAGTTTCCGAAGAAGGAATCCGGCCCGCCGCCGATGAACTGCGCCAGCAGGGGTCCGGCCAAGTTGCCGCCCGCATCGACGGCGGCGATGCGGGCGGAGCCCACGCGCAGGGCCGCTCCAAAGCCCAGGAACAGCGTCAGCACGTAGAAGCCGCCAATGATGCCCATCGCCCACAGCACCGAGCGGCGTGCCTGCTGCGCGGAGGGCACCGTAAAAAAACGCATCAGGATGTGCGGCAGCCCCGCGGTTCCGAACACCAGCGCCATCCCGAGGCTGATCTGGTCCACGGGCGCCTTGAAATACAACCCCGGTTCGAGGAAGCGCTGCCCGAGCTCGGCGGCCGACATGGCCTTGGCCGGATCGCCCAGCAGCGTCGCCACGCGCACCTGCACCTTGGGGTCGGCCACCACATCGGCCAGGAACGCGGGCAGCGAAAATCCGTAGGGCGCCCACACCAGCATCACGATGAGGATCGAGGCGCTCACCAGCAGGATCGCCTTGATGATCTGCACCCAGGTGGTGGCGACCATGCCGCCAAACAGCACGTAGCCCAGCATCAGTAGGCCCACGCAGATCACTGAGGTCTCGTAGTCGATGCCGATCAGGATCTTGACCAGCACACCACCGCCGACCATCTGCGCGGTGAGGTAGAAGGTCGAGACCGTGAGCGTCGAGAGCGCGCCGACGATGCGGGTTTTCTTCGGGTCGTTCCGGTAGGAGAGGATATCGGAGAGGGTATAGCGCCCGATGTTCCGGCACGGCTCTGCGATCAGCAGCAGTACCGTGACGTAGGCCACGAGCCAGCCCACCGAGTACATGAACCCGTCGTAGCCGTAGAGCGAGATCAGCCCGGCGATCCCGAGGAAAGAAGCGGCCGAGAGGTAATCACCGGCGATCGCCCAGCCATTTTGCAACCCGCTCACGCCGCCGCCGGCGGTGTAGAAGTCCGACGCGGAGCGCACCCGCCGCGCGGCGAGATACGTCACGTACATCGTCAGGGCGATGACCGCGGCAAAGACCGTCAGGGTCAGCCAGCGGTAACTGTCGATGACGCCCGATTGTGCAAAGGCCGGGGCGCAGGGCAGCATCGCAGCCGCCAGCAGGGCAACGCGTGATCGCGCGCTACGCATAGTCGGCGGCAATCTGCGCGGCCAGCTGGTCGAACTCCCGGCCCGCCTGCCGCGAATAGAACAGGGCGATGAGCCAGGCCACCACGAATTCGCTGAGTGCGAACAGCAGCCCGACATTGACGACACCCCAGACGCGGATCCTGAAGAAGTCCTGGAAGTACGCCGCCCCGATGGGCAGGAGGAAGTAATACACCACGGACACCACCATGAGGCTCCACAGGAGCCGGGTCTTGCGCCGGTGGAGCTTCTGGAAACGCGGATCCCGGATCAGCGCGTCCCAGTCCACGACCGCTATTGTGGTCACGAAAACCCCCTTCAAGAGCGGCCCGTGCGCCGCGGTGCCCAGAACAATCCCAGCACTAATAGGCGTTGTACACCCAGTTCGCCCGGGTTCTTATCGCTGGCTACTCAGGGTCACTATAGTCCGGAACCTGTGTAGGGCCTAGCCCCTGGAATGCTCCTCCAGGTACAGGGTTCGAATGTCATTCAGGATGACCTCGGGTTGCAGATAAGCCAGCGTGTAGATTTCGCGCACCATGCCGGTCTGATCAATCAAGAACATCTTGAGCATGTGATGCAGCGTGCGCCGCGGCGAGCCGTCGGGCCCGCGCTCGACGCTGACGTCCTGACCAAAGTCCTCGAGGACCGGAAGCAGTACCCGGACCGATCGGGCCGTTAGCACATTCCACTCCATCCTGGAGTCGCGCATCACCATTTCTCTATAGCGTCCGATGGCTTCCGGAGTGTCCGTAGTGGGATCCAGGCTGACGCTCAAGAATCGAACCCGGTTCGCGAGGCGGGCGTCCTTCACTACACTGCGCCGCACTTCGGTCAGCGTGTTGTAGGCAAACGGACAGCCGAGCGGGTCGGCACAGTACGTGTAGAAGAAGGTGAGCAGCGTGATCCTGCCGGTCGTGGCGGCGGACAATCGCGTCGGTTTGCCCTGCGCGTCGAGCAGCGTCGCGTTCGCAACCGGCTGGATTTTCTGCAGCACGTAGCTGCCGGCTCGCGGAGGCGTGAATTCCATATGCGGCGCGACGGCCGCCCCGGGGTCGACCGCGGCCAGCGAGGCGGCTGGGGCCCAGAGCACCCCGGCCGCCGCCATCACGGCGTAAAAGCGGAACACGCTATCTCGCGGAATCAACGTACGCGAGCTGGCCCGCCGCCTTGGCCGTAAACTTCATGTGATGCGGTCGTCCAAGCTTCTCCTTGGTGAAGTCGACCTCGAAGGCGGGTGTGAGCTCCTTGCCGTTCCAGTTGTAGCCGCGCAGGACCTGCTCATTGTCTTCACCGGTCTTGTCCCACTTCGACAGCAGGCTCGAAGTGATGTAGACACGCTTGCCGTCCCAGCTCTGCGACACCATGTTGACCTGGCGGCCGGTGTGCTTCTGATAGGTTTCCCTAGGATGTTCCGGATCCGTCAGGTCAAAATAATGCGTCATGCCGTCCATGAACGTATTGACCCAGAGGCCCTTGCCGTCGGCAGAGATGGAGAGGTCCACCGGGAGCGGAATTTTGGATGGATCGCCGATCGTGCCGACCTCGCTCGCTGCCCACGCGCCCTGGGAGTCCTGCCTGATGAGCCAGATCTTGGAGGTGAGCGCAGCCACCGTAACCGCCCAGTTCTGGCCGCGCCCCAAGGCCCAGCGAATCTCGAGCGGAGCGCCGGGTACCTGTAGTACCTGAGTCGGCTTCATGGTCTTCACATTCCACGCCACCATGGTGGAACCGAAGTGCTTCATCGCTTCCGGGTCCGCGACGACTTCGCCCAGGCTTCGCATGTAGTTGTTCCAGCCTGCAAAGCTCGACGTCAGCATCACGTTCTTTGTTGGATTGATGGCGATATCGTAGCCGTAGCCATCTCCCTTCACTCCACCCACGGTGCCGGTGGGAATGTCGTACTTGGTGATGAAGGTGCCCTTGTTGTTGTACAGCGCAAGGCCTGTAACGCCACCCTTGTCCGCACTGTTCGAAAGATTGCCGATAAGCATCCGTCCGGGAAGGGCATAAAAGGTATGCGGCCCGACGAACCCGGTTTTTTCCGGCAGATTGGTAATCGTCCGTACCAGGCGCGGCTTGCCCGGGTCCGTTCCGACGTCAAACACAAAGATCCTGCTGTCGTCGAGGCCTCCCGCCCACAGGTACTTGCGATCATCCGTGAATCCCATGTGGTGCGCTTCCCCGCGTCCGCCAACGGACACGGTGGCGATCACCTTGCCATAACTCTTGGATGCAGGGTTCACGTCGATGGTCACCAGCTTGTCCGAACCGTCGCCGAGACCGGGTTCGCCGAGCGTCCAGACGTGGATGTAATCCTCCTGACCCTTGATCAGGCCGCTCATGTAGGGCGAATTGCAGGTCTCGTCTCCCTGCGCTATTGAAGCGCCGAGCAAGAGCCCGAAGAGCAGGCCGACGAGTCGCACTAGAGCACTTTGAGTCTTACCGTGATTCATGGCGCACCTCCTTGTTGCTGAAAACATCGGTCGCTCGCCCTGATCAGCGAGCCTGATAATACTTTAGGTACCGGCTGTCAATGCAATTCGAGCCGGTGTTCGCGGGCTGCAAGATCGTCATGCCTGGGCGGCTTTCTGTGACCATGGACGGTAAGCGCCCGATGATGGTCTCCGGGTTCAAAAGCACGGAGACATTTTGTGGCGACCGATAGCGTGGCCTTCATTCGTGTCGGCGTTCACCGTCCGTGAAATCGGAATGACGAGCCTCGATCCTTCAGCTTCGAGTCGCTTGCCGGCGGCAATGAAATGGGTGGCAGGCCTGCGCTCGCCAACTGGAACTGGCTGTCATTGCCTCCAGGACCGGGAGAATCCCCGGTGCGGAGTCACTCCGCGGGCCGGATGCTCTCGTTCAGGCGGATTCGCCTGGTGACAAGTGCCACGCAGGTTGAGACCAATAGGATCATCAATCCATCGACATCAAGGGCGCCGCCGCCACCACTCCTCTGAACGACCCGCACCGGGGCCGTGCCGGACTTGACCCGCTCAGTGAAGGCCGTGAGCTCCCGGTCAAGGTTTGCGTTCAGCTCCTGGGCCGCGGCATCCAGGCCCTGACTGCTCTGGTGTTGTATCTCGGCGCTCTGGCGTACGGCGGTACTGCTGCCACTGGCGTGGCTGGTGCCGGCCGCGCGCAGAATGAGGCTTCGTGAAGCCGGATCGAGTACCGCGAGGTCCAGGAGCGTTGAGGTCTCGTTCTCACTGCCCCGGATCAGGAAGGCGCCGACGATGGTCAGATAGGCCAGCGAGCGGTTGTTCTCGCTCTGTCTCGCGACCTGGTCGTAGGACACGAGCGCCACCACATCGAGTTGCTGAAGCCGCGCCAGCTGTTGCAGTGAATCGAAGCCACCGTGTGGATTGAGGTACCCCTCGGAGATGATCTGGATGTCGCGAACATAGGGGCGCGTGCGGAAATGCTCCTTGATGCTGGCAAGCAGCTGTTCCTTCTGCGTCGCGTCCAGCCGCTCGTAGCCACCACGGCTGGGCAGGAAGCTCAAGCCCACCGTCAGCGGAATTTTCAATTCCGGAGTCGCATCGACCGGCGGGACCTTGCCATCGGGGTAGAGAAATTCCACCAGCGGTGTTGAACCGGAGTGCTGGGCGCCGCAGTTCCACATGCACATGCCATCCGAGATGCAACCCGCGAGTGCGGTTGCGAGCGTGACCAGGGACAGGACGCGAACAGGCTTCATGTCGAAGGCCTGATGTTGGCATTCAGGCGGAACAGATTGGCAGGATCGTACTCCTTCTTTAGCGCGCTCAGGCGTGCCCGGTTGGGGCCGTAGTTGTCGTCCACCGCTTTCTGATCGGCGGTGTTGAGATTGACGTAAAAGCCATTGGTGAATGTGCTGATCTTGTCCCAGGCCGCATGGACCCTGGCGCGATTGGCCTCGTTGTCGGCGGCGTCCTTCCAGCTGGCCGCCACCAGCAGCTGGAACTGTTCGCTCCGGTGCGCGATCGCGGTGGCATTCGGCGCCACATCGCTGATGGTGCCGCCGCAATGCTCCAGGACGATGCTCAGCAATGCATTGGGCCTGACCTCGTTGATGAGCGCCTCAAAGAAGGCCGGGGTCAATTCCGCCACGTACCCACCCTTCAGATACTGGTTCTGGCTCGATAGCGGCGGGCCGTCGTACTGGCGCTGCACCGCCACGTAGTCCTGCAAGCGGATGCTGTCGGCGCGGGCCTTCACGCCTGTGCGCAGCGGCTGCAGCGCTTTCTCGCCATCCTTGGGATCGCCGCTGTAGCACAGCGACAGGGTCAGGTCCCCGTCCGGACCTTCCGCGCCGCCCCAGGAAAACTCCCCGGACAGCTCGCGCGGCGCACGGGCGGCGAAGTGGGCGTACTGCTCCAGCGCGTCTCGCGTTTGCGCGGGCGCGTAGGCAAGGTCGCCCGCGAGCACTTTGGGTCCAACCTGGTGCAGCCGATACTCAAAGGAGCTGACGACGCCGAAGTTGCCGCCGCCGCCGCGAATCGCCCAGAACAGATCGGGATTGTCGGACTTGCTGACGCGCAACAATTTCCCATCGGCCGTTATGAGGTCGACCGCCAACAGGTTGTCGCAGGCGAGCCCGTGGCGGCGGGCGAGCCAGCCATAACCCCCGCCGAGGGTCAGGCCCGCGACTCCGGTGTTCGAAATCTCGCCCATGGTCGTCGCAAGGCCGAACTGCTGTGCCTCCCAGTCCAGGTCGCCGATCCAGGAGCCGCCGGCAACTTGCGCCGTCCTGGCGATGGGATCGACACGCACACCGCGCATCATGGACAGGTCGATGACGAGTCCACCCTCGCACATCGAATATCCGGGAAAACTGTGCCCGCCGCCGCGCACCGCCACCAGCAGCTCGCGCTCCCGCGCGAAGGACACGGCACTCGCGATGTCGGCGGCGCCACTGCAGCGCGCGATCAACGCCGGCCGCCGATCGATCATCTTGTTCCACAATCGTCGCGCCTGGTCGTACTCCGCATCGCTCGCGCTCAGGAGCTTGCCGTGGAAGTTTGCCGCGAAGTCCTTGACGGCGGCCGCCGGGATGACCGTGGGCTTGCCGGACAGGGTGACGGCTTGCAGCTCGGCCCCGGCGGCAGCCGCTGGCTCAGTCGCGAAGGCGCGCATGAGCGGTGCGGGGAGGGCTGCCAGGGCGCCGCCGATGGCTGCCGACTTGCAGAAGTCACGTCGCTGCATAAAGACCCCCTATAGTCCGGCCCGGCGGAGCGCCCGGATATTCCCCTAATATATTCCTTTGGGGAATATCTGCTAGGCCACTCGCTTATTGACCAGCGCTATCGGCAGGCCCACGAACACCGTGTGCGTGAAGACGGTGCCCAGGAGCTGCCACGGATCCCGGGGCCTCAGCGCGCTGAAGGACAGCTGCAGGCGCGACAGGACTTCCTGCAGGCTGGCCGCAAAATGCTGCGAGGCGTGCGCGGCGGAGAGCGGCACGACCACGTAGTTCATGATCACGTAAAGCCCCAGGCCATAGAGCAGGCCCCATCTCACCGGATTGCCCTTCAGCGCCGGCCAGCTTTGGGCGCCGAATACAAACACCGCCGCCATGGTGAGGGTCATCATGAAGTGAGTCGCGAGCCCGAGGAGCGCCATCATGGCGCCACCGGCGTCGGCGGCGTCGTGCCCCACCCACCCGGAGGCGACCGAATGCAGTATCTGCACCGGAGTCATCTGGTAGCTCAGGGGACCGTAGACGACGAAGGCGTAGCAGATGTCCAGTACGCCCGCGATCACGCCCCCGATGAGGATGGCTCTCAATGGTCTCATGGCACTCCCCTCAATCTGCTTTCTTGATCCGGAATCTGCGTCCTTGAGGTATTTCCCGTCAAGTTTGCCGGGAGACTGCGCTCCTGAAGGTTGCCGTTTCGCCTACGCCCTGCATCGGCGTGGTGCCAAATCCGCACTCGCCGCACCATATCGCGTCACACGCCGAGCCGGCTTCTGGGCGCGCTGCCATCCGATCGACGCCAACCGACTGAAAAGCCAGGGCGCAGTCGAGCCTCGCCGTGGTGGCACGCGCATTGCTGTATTTCCTGGCACACGGAGGGCGACCCCCGCTTCTCCGAACGGGACCCCTCGTGGGTCTCCTTGCGACGCCGCCGGACCCCACAGAACGAGCGGCGTCCCCTTTTTATCGACCCACGGTAGTGGAGGTGTTCTATGCCCGTACCGTCCGTCAAGTATCTCAATACGTTCAAGATCGCGGCCAGGCGGTTGAGCTTCACCGCCGCCAGCGCCGAACTGTGCCTCACCGCCTCGGCCGTCGGCCAGCAGATCAGGGTGCTGGAATCGCAGCTGGGGGTGATCCTGTTTGAGCGCCACGCCCAGGCCCTGCGGCTCACCCCGGCCGGGCAGCTGCTGCTCGAGCACGTTGATTCGGCGCTCCATCGCCTGGAGTTGGTGGTCAGTCAGCTGCGTACCCACGTGCAGCGCCCCTTCATCAAGCTGCAAGTGCCGCCGTTCTTTGCACACGAACTGCTGCTGCCACGGCTCGCGAAATTCAGCGCGGCTCAGGGCCCGCTGGAACTGCAGGTCACCACGCCTCCCACGGCCCTGGGCAATCACAGCTGGGACGCTGACGTCTCTGTCATCGTGGCGTCGGCGCCGGCGGCCAATCTTCAGGCGACCCTGCTCTTCCCGCAGGTCTTTGTGCCGGCCTGCGCACCCGGACTGATCGGGCGTATGGGGTTGCGTAGCGAGCTGGACCTGAGCCAGCAAACGCTGCTCGTGCACAATTACCGACCCGACCTCTGGGAGCGCTGGGCCGCGATGCGCCGCATTGGCTCGTTCCAGCCCCGGACGATCATTCGCCTTGATTCGATGCTGGAGGTTGCCCGGGCAGCGGAGCAGGGCATTGGTATTGCATTGCTGTCCGCAGCGCTGGCCGAGCGCCGATTTGCGTCCCGGGCGCTGTCCAGACCGATTGCAGCGGAGCTCAGCACCGGCGAGAACTATTTCCTTGTCGCGCGCCGGGAAGATGCAGCCCGTGGCGCAATTGCACCGCTACTGGCCTGGTTGGCGGCACACTGTGCCGCCGTCGCCATCCAGTGACGGTGGCGTGCAAATATTTCGAGGGCAAAAATTATATCGTTTGTACTACGAATCATTCGTACGTACCGTCATTGCGTCACTTGACCATCCCCCAAACGCTGACAGGAGATGAGCACATGAACGCACGACGACCGATGGCCTCGATCATCGCAACCGCGGGCCTGGTATTGCCGGCGGTTTCGCTCGCGGAAACCCCAGGGCAGGCGCATTGCCTGCAGGCGCTGATGGCGAGCCTGGCCGAGACCTACCAGCCGGCGCCGCGGCTGCGCGACGCCTCTTTTGTGGACTATGGCTCGGCCGCCGATTCCGGCCAACCGAGCATTGAGTGGGTATTGACCGCGACCAACCCGAAGAACAATGTCCCGGTAGCGCGCGTCACCTGCGTGGTGGGCCGCTCGGGCAAGATCCTCGAGTTCTACAAGCAGCCGCTACGTTAGCGGGCACGGGGCGGCGGGCCAGGCCGGCGGGGGCCTGACCCGCTGCCGAAGCGCGGCGACGCCCAGCCCGGCAGGGGTGATCATTGGGCGTGCCTCGGAATTGTCCGCGGTGGCGCGGGGGCACATACTCCACGCTATGGTAGCCTCGATTGAAAGCCCGGAGGTTGCCCTGGCGTGCACCCCGCCGGCCAGCTTCTACACCGATCCCGCCCGGCTCGCGCGCGAGCGGGCGACGGTGTTCCGGCGCAGCTGGCAGTACGTCGGACACGCTACCCAGCTGGCCCGCCCCGGCGATTACTTCACCGCGCGCATTGCGCACGAGCCGCTGGTACTGGTCAACGACGGCGGCGTGATCCGTGGATTCTTCAACGTGTGCCGCCATCGTGCCGGGCCGGTGGCGCTGGGCTGCGGCAACGCCGCGCGTCTGGTCTGCCGCTATCACGGCTGGACCTACAGCCTGCAGGGACAACTGCTGCGGGCCCCCGAGATGGAGGAGGCGGCGCAATTCGATCCGGCGAAGATCCATCTCGAACCGGTCGCGGTCCACGTCCTGGGGCCCCTGGTCTTTGCGGCACTGGAGATCTCGACGCCAGCGTTCGATATCGAACACCCGCGTTTGACGGATGAATGTGCGCCATTCCAGCTCGCGCGCATGCGCCATGTCATGACGCGCGAATACCCGGTGGCCGCGAACTGGAAGCTGTACGTCGATAATTTCCTCGAGGGCTATCACCTGCCGCAGGTGCATCCGGCGCTGAGCCGCGAGATCGACTACAAGTCCTATGCCACCGAGCTCGACACTCACCGCGTGCTGCAGCACGCGCCGGTGCGGACCGGGACCGGGAGCCTCTACACGCCGGCCGCCGGTGAGCCGGCCGCCCGCTACTACTGGCTGTTCCCGAACCTGATGCTCAGTTTCTACGAGCGCCAGCTGCAGGTGAACGTCGTGATTCCGGATGGCATCGATCGCACCGTGGTGCGCTTCGACTGGTTTGCCCTGGACGCCGGGCCGCAGCACAGCGCGCAGGAACATTTTCGCCGGCTGGTCGAGTTCAGCGACCTCGTGCAGGCCGAGGATGCGGCGATCTGCCAGCTGCTACAGGGCAATGTCCAGTCCAGCGCCTATCGTTCGGGACCCTATTGCCCCGCGCGTGAGGCGGGCGTGCAGCTGTTTCACCGCTTGATGCTGGGGCGTGTGCCGTGATGGTCGCGCTTGGGAGGCGAGCCCGCCAGGTATTCTCCCCGAGTTCAGCCCTCGGCCTCGTGGCTGGGGGCGGGTGCCGCATGGGCTGTCAGTCGGCGGCAGCGACGGGGCCGTTCGCTGCGCCCCATTTAGTGAATCTCGGCAGACAGGTGATACGAGCCGATCGCGCCCACTTTCAAGATGGCATCATGAACATCCGGCCGTCCGATCACGGCCTGCCAGAGGTTCTCAACCTCGGCGGCGCGTACCGGTAGAGACTCCGGGGCGTAATGCTGGACCTCCATGAGCGCCTGGATTCGCTGCTCAGGATCCGTAAGCCGCGACTTTAGAAAGCGTGCGGCGTCATCCAGCCGGTTGGCACTCACGAGACTGCGCTGGTAGGTACTCACGGAATCAGAGCGATGATCACTGAGAAATTTCAGCTGCCGCTCGATTTCGGCCTTGTCGTCGAGCTGCGCTGCGCTGTTGAGCTGTTCGACAGCGACCTGCATCTGACCATACGCGCTGGCGCCGGCCGGCCCCAGTCCAGCCAGGGCTTCGCGCGCCTCCTTGGCTCGTCCGAGATCGTTATATAGACCGGCCAGGTTAATGACCTGGCTCACGTTGTCATCCCCGCCTTCGGGTCGATGACTGGCTTCCTGCAGCTGCGCCACAGCCTCATCGAATCGCCCCAAGCCCAGCAGCGCCCGGCTGCGATTGTCAAGAATCCAGACGAAGGATTTGTCGTAGTCCGTGTAGGCCTGCGCGCCGCCAAGACTGCTCGCGCGCGCAATCGCCGCGTCGGTCAGCTGGAGGACTTCGGCGTAGCGCTGCGAGAACAACAGGCGATACGTCAGCCCGATGACAGGGTCGATCTGCTCAGGGTGCTTCGTCACCGCGGCACGAGCCTGCTCGATTTGCCGACTGATGGCGACGTCGACGTCCAGCGTGGCTCCGAGTTCGGATCGGACCGGCGCAAAGCGGTTGTCCGCCTGGATGCTCACCAGCGAATAGGGCGCGGAAACATCCTTCAGGGTCCCCAGCGCGGCCGCTGGTTCACCACGATCCAGCTGCAACAGCCCCAGATCTCTCCACCAGTAGCTCAGGTCAGAATCGTCCTGGCGGGTGTAGTGGGCCTCGCGCAAGGCCTTGAGCATTTTGTAACGACCCACTCCGGCGTGGGGCGCCTCATAGACCACGCGGGCGATCCTGTCATCCGATTCATCCTTGAGCGCTGCGGGCCAGCGTTGCGCCAGGGTGGTCAGGGCCTGTGTCGCCTCGCCTTTATTTCGACTCCAGAGGGCATCCTTGAGCGCCTTGAGGGCCGGATCTTCGTCCGCTGCCGGAATGGCAGGCTTGTAGGAGAGCGAAAAATAGGTGTCGCTGCGTGCCTTCTCCCGCTGCTTGAGAAACTCGGTCAGCTGCGTCACGGGTATCTGGTCGTCGAGGCTGCGGTAGTGATATTCAAGAAATATGGTGCGGCCTTTGTGGCTGACCTGCGAGTCGTAGGTAAATCCAGGCGCACTTATATTGACCACTTCGTCCGTCACCGCCCATTCGTCGGGCATCCGTATCTCGATCTGCTCACTCTCATTGGTCGGAAAAGGCAGTGCCAGCGGCGTCGAGCGCACTGGATTGTGCGGTGCCTTGAGCAGCTCGGTGATGTTCTCCGCGTTGAGCTCAAACACTCGCTTGCCGCCATCTTTGTCCTCAAATGGGTGCTCGATGCGATAGATCTCGCTGATCGTCAGCTCATTGGCTGGAAGGTCATCCTTGATCTGCACCGTCCCCCCGCTGCTAATGGTCGAGTACCGGCTCTTGTAGTAATTCAGGTAGTCCCGGGTCAGGGAGTCGGCGGTAGAATTGCGCAGGGTCCGGCGCATGCGCTCCGCTTCAGCGCCGCGATACAGAGTGGAGACCGACAGTGCGGCCTCATGATCAACGCCTTTGCCCAGATCGAAAAGCGCGCGGGCGGACATCAGTGGCAGCGCCGCCGGTGCGATCACCATAGGGGACAGATCGGTAGATCCGGGGGCCAGCACAAGTCCGGCACCATAGTCGGGCTGCACAGCGGTTGCCCAGGTGCCCCCTTGGGCGGTCAACGTCACATCCATCCAGGATATGAAGTCGCCCAGGCGGACCCTTACGATCACATGATCAAAATTGGCGGGACTGGGCTGGCGATCCCTGACATGGGCGTGCAGGCGCGAACTGACGAGCACGGGCGCAGCCTCAATGCCGAGA
This sequence comes from Steroidobacteraceae bacterium, assembly GCA_035300345.1. Classification (GTDB taxonomy): domain Bacteria; phylum Pseudomonadota; class Gammaproteobacteria; order Steroidobacterales; family Steroidobacteraceae; genus FEN-1191. Next base: position 27,690 of record DATGVM010000014.1, on the reverse strand, counting down.
CCGCGTAGGAGCGTCACGGCCAACAGGGCCTTGTCCTTGCAGTCCCCATAGCGGCGCTTGAGCACTTCCTCCGGAGCCCGCGGCCGATACGCGCCTTCGCCCTGCTCGAGCCCGGTGTACCGAATCTCTTCCTGTACAAAACGCACTGTGTTCAGCGCGCGCTCGGCGTCCGAACTGCCCGAGCTCTTGAGGCGTGCCACCAGCGCCCTCAGTTCGGGCGACAGCCCCTCAGGCACCGCATACAGTTGTCCGGCCGCTTCGAGAACGTCCTGCCAACTCGCAAACTGCGACAGCGCAATGGAAGGATGCACCTCGTACCACTGCGGGGTGCTCCCATCACTCACGATCGCGGGCAGATTTCTCCAGGTCCACTCCGTATTCTGCCAATCCCCATCGGTTCGTTGCGTCGCAGCGGCGCCGTCGTGGTTCAGGATATGCAGCGGGGTCTGGGCACGGACCAGGATTCGTAGACGCGAAAAATCGACTGGATTGTCCCAGCGCGTGATGTATCTCCCGTAATACCGGTCACCCCATTCGCTCGCATGATGATTGATCGTATAGCTGTAGTCGATCGTGTCGCCGACGCGCACGTCATTCATGAGCAGATGAAAGGTCACGGTGCCGGTGAGCACCCCGTTCTCAAGCTCCTGCTCACGGCGCAGCAATTCGATGCGTGCGCTGCGCAGCTCGTCGATCACTTCGTCGCCGCGACGCACAATGACTGAATGAACCATCAGCTGATCCTGTTGCGGATCAAAGTTAACGGACAGCTGCGATTCCGCTTCGACACCCGCCTGATTCAGAAGCCGCACCACAAAACGGGTGTAGTGCGCCGACAAGCCATCTACGCGGATTTGACGGTCGGCGAGCACGAAGCGTTCACTGGCTCCGGCCTCCACGGGAATCTCCGTTCCGTTGACTGGCGGGGAATACGGCTCCACCCAGTCGGGCGCGGGTCCAATCTGATAGGCCTGACCAGCGCTGTCCGCCGCCACGGCGCCCCAGGCCGGACCGATCAGGGACAGCAGATACACCGACATCCAACGGGGAAATTTCATGGGCTGGCCGAACCTTTCGCGTGGGGCGCCGTCGCACTATCGACAGTGGCTGACCGCGCCTTCAATGCAAAGCGGGAAAGAGGGGTCAACGGCTGTGGATCGTGCCATATCCTGTTCAGTGCCAAGGAACTTATACCGGAGTGTCCCGTTACGTTCTAGGATTGAAGGTTCTTAAGGGGTATTGGACCCGTGCGGAGGGATGCTTGATGAGGCCCGGAGTGCGTTTCGCGAAGCAGACCCTACCGATGTTCTTGCTGACCACCGCTGCCGGCCTCGTGGCCTGCGGCGGGAGCGGCAGCCCTGGCCAAACCTTCACGCCGGTCGGCTCGAGCGTACAACCTGTTCTCACCACCGGAGATCGGGCCATGCTGCTGGCGCCGCAGGCCATGGTGAGCTTTGGCAGCGGGGGGAGTGAGAACTCGCCGCTCATCACCGTGAATGAGACCACGCAATACCAGACGATCGACGGCTTCGGCGCCTCGCTGACCGATTCCGCGGCCTGGGTCATCTGGAATGACCTGGATACGGCCCAGCATGCCGCGCTCATGCAGCAGTTGTTCAGCCCGATGAACGGGATCGGCCTGAGCTTCCTGCGCCAGCCGATGGGGGCCACGGATTTTGCCGTCGGCGGCAACTACAGTTACGACGATGTGGCCGCCGGGCAAACGGATCCGCAGCTCGCGAATTTTTCGATTGCCCACGACAGCACCTACATCATCCCCTTGCTGCAGGAAGCACTGGCGATCAACCCTGCCGCGAAAGTGGTGGCGCTGCCGTGGAGTCCACCGGCGTGGATGAAGACGGGCGGGACGATGAACGGCGGCGGCATGAACCCGGCCTATTTCCCCAGTCTGGCGCAATATTTCGTCCTCTACCTGCAGGCCTACCAGCAGGCGGGAATCCCCATCTACGCCATAGCGGTCCAGAACGAACCTCTGAATTCAACCACGTCTTATCCGAGCGAGTACCTGGCAGAAAGCGATGCGGCGGACTTCATCGCCAACCAGCTCGGCCCTGCCCTGGACAGTGCCGGCCTGAGTGCGGTGAAAGTCTTCGGGTATGAGCACAACTGGGACAACACCGCCTATCCCGAATCCCTGCTCGCCAGTGCCGCATCCACCTACGTGGCCGGCACCGCGTTCCATTGCTACAACGGCGATGTGAGTGCGCAGTCCACGGTAAGAACCGCCTATCCGGCCAAGGACATCTGGTTCACGGAATGCAGCGGCACGGTGGGCTCAGGCTTCGCCGGCGATCTGGTGTGGAATTCGCACAACCTGCTGATCGGCGCGACCCGCAACTGGGCGCGCAGTATTTCGCTGTGGAACCTGGCTCTCGATCAGGGCTCCGGCCCGACCAATGGCGGTTGCATGGGCTGCCGCGGCGTCGTGACCGTCGACTCCAGCGCCTCTCCGGCGACCATTAGCTACAACGTCGAATACTATTCGCTCGGACAACTGGCGAAGTTCGTCGTCCCCGGAGCGCACCGCATCGATTCCAGCAGCCCCGGCAGTGGCGGGATTGAAGATGTGGCTTTTGCGAATCCCGACGGCTCGATGGTCCTATTCGTGCTGAACTCCTCGATGGCGGCCGGGCCCTTCGCGGTGAGTTGGCATAATATGTACTTCAACTACACCCTGCCGGCGCAGTCGGTGGCGACTTTTGTATGGAGGTAGCTTCCCGAGGGGGCCTACGGTTTCTGCCGGCTATCGGGCAGCCCCATCGACTTCAGGAATGCCGGCCAGCGCGCGTCTGCCGCCAGTTTTTCCAATAGCGGGTCGTGTCCTACCGCCAGGAGGCCGCCGTCGCGCTGCCGGCGGGCGCGTTCCAGCCACTGAAAAGCGTGATCCCGGTCGCCGCGAAAGGCGTAGGCCTCCGCGATTTGGTAAGCCGCGGTATTGGCAGCAGCCCTGATCAATTCTTCCAGGGCGGCGTTCGACTCCGTCTGCTTGCCCTTGCCCCAAAGCGCCATCGACACAATCAACTGCCGGGCCCAGACCGCGGACTCGTTCTGCACGACGTCGATTGCTGCGTCATATTTCCCGTCCAGGATGTAGCCAAATCCTGGGCCGGCATAGGCCCAGGGAATGGTCGGACTCAGATCCTGGACCTGGCGGTACAGTTCCCTGGCTTCCGCAAAATGCCGTGTGAGGACGAGATTGAAAGCCAGTACAGCGAGCGCCGCCGGCTTGACCGGATCGAGGGCCACCGCCTGGTGCAACAGGTCGTTGGCGGCTTGAAGTTGCCCCTGGGAGCGGGCCAGCTGGCTGGCGAGCACGAGCAGATCCGGATCAGCCGGCGCCAGTTCCCGCGCCCGGTGCAGCGTCTCTGCCGCCCCCGCCCAGTCAAAATCGACGGCCAACTGGATTTCGGCCTGCGCTGACAGCGCTTCGGGGAGATTGGGTTCCAGGGCGCGTGCGCGTGCCACGGCATTGCGCGCGCTGGCCAACTGGCCATCAAACCCACCGCCCGACGAATCCGTGGAATACTCGCAGATCCAGGTGTGGGCCCGCGCCAGGCCCGCCCAGCTGAGTGCGAAGGACGGATCGAGCTCCACCGCCTTCTGGAAATAGCCCACCGCCTTTCTCATTGAATTCTCGGCGAACCGATTCAGGTAGAACCGCCCCTGCAGGTACTGCTGGTAGGCCTGCGCATTGCTGGTGCCGCCTTTCACCGCGGCCTTGACGGCGGCGGTGCTTTCCCCACCGGGAAGCCGGCCGCGCAGCTCACCGACGATCGCCAGCGCCAGTTCCTCCTGAAGGGCGAACACGTCTTTCACTTCGCGGGTGTAGCTGCGCGACCACAGCTCCTCGCCCGTGGCCACGCGGCTCAAACTGGCGTTGACCTTCACCCGGCTGCCGATCCTTTGTACGCTGCCTTCAACGAGGTTGGCCACGCCGAGCCTGGCGCCAATCTCCTGCACCGTCGCGTTCTTGCCCTTGAACGAAAACGCCGAGGCCCGGGCCGCCACGTGCAGGCCCGGGATCTTCTGCAGGACGTTGAGCAGTTCCTCGCTGATGCCGTCCGAGAAATATTCGTTGTCCCTGTCGTTGGAGAGATTCCCGAAGGCGAGTACGGCGACGGACTTTTCATTCTCCGCCACCGGCGCGCCTCCCGGATTCACGTTGACACGGGGCACGGCCGGCGCCTCCGGCGGCGAGATTCCGGTGTCGTGCTTCCTCGCCGGCCACCAGAGCGCCAGAGCGATGGCGGCCGCCGCCGCGACTCCAATCGGCAGTAGCCAGGGTGAACGCGGCGCAGCGACGGCCGGCGATGAGGCCGTCGGCGGTGCGACCTGATCCTGCGGCGCGGCTCTTTGCGGCAGGCCCAGCAGCCGTTGCACCCGCTCCGTGAACTCAGGTGGAGCGACTCCGCCCGGCAGCCGCATCCATTGCCGTTCGCGAAAACGCTCCGGAACACGCGCAGCGGCGTCCGCGGTGTTGTCGACCACGACGGGCAGAAGGAACGGCTGGTCCTGCGCCATCAGGTAGCTGCGCTGTTCGGCCAGATGCCACTCGAGCCGGAAATAGCCTTCGGCGCGCTCCTGCGTGTGGGCGGAAATGAGCGCGACAAACAGCGCGCATTCCTTGATCTGCCGCCGGATCTGCTGGTCCCAGGCATCCCCGCCGCGCAGCTCGCTCTGGTCAAACCAGACCTCGATGCCGCAGGCGCGCAGGGCCGCGCTGATGCGCTCAGCCGCGGGGCTGTCCTCGCGCGCGTAGCTCAGGAACACCGCACCGCCTGGTGCTGCGTGGTCCACGCTCAGCTACCCGGTTTCCGGGACTTTTCGAGCGAACTGACCAGATCACGGTAGGTTTCAAGCCCGGGCGCGTGGAAGTCGCCGAGCTTGCCGCGATCGTCACAGCGTCGAATCGCCACCGCCTCGCGATGGTGTGGCATGGCCTCGAAGGCAGCGATCTCGGCCGCGGACATCGGGCCGCCCTGGAGCCTGAGCGTCTGCACCGAAGCGCTGCTCAGGCATTTCAGGTACGCCGGATCCATCGCACACAGGTAGCGCTTGGCGGGCACGTGCAAACCGACGGGTCCTGAAACCTCCGGACCGAAGTAGCGCGCGAGCCAGGCCCGGCCCACCTCCTCGTGGTGTGCATCCTGGCGCCAGTCCGCGATGTCGTCCGGGACGCTCTCCACGAGATGGCCGACGTCGTGCAGCAGGGCCGCCAGCACCAGGGCAGGGGGCGCACCCTCTTCACGCGCAAAATACGCGGCCTGCAAGCCATGTTCGAGCATCGAGACCTGCTCGCCGAAATAGGCTTCGCCGCCGCGCTGGCCATACAGGGCCGTGATCGCCTCGAACGTCGTCATGTGCCGTTCCCGCCCGCGCCCCGCCTCAGGAGGCCGATTTCACTGTACACGCTGTCACGCGTCAGGTAACAACCCTGCAGGTGGCGCGGGTGGCGCTGCGATGAGAACGCGGTGCGCCCGTGCAGGGTGCGCTGGTTGTCGAACACGACGAGTTCGCCATCTCCGAGGTGCCGTCGCATCTGGAAGCGTGGCTCACGCAGCAGGCGGGCGAAGCGGCGGTACGCGGCGTAAAATGCGCCGAGATCAGCGCCCACGGGCGAGAGCGGCGCGATCGAACGGTTGTTGTAATGGACGGCGACGATCCGGCCATCGGCGCTGAGCTGGATCAGGGGCCGCTCCGCATAGAGATCCGCGTCCACCGAGCGGTAGTGAAACGGCACGGGCGTGCTCGTCAGCGTCGAGAAAGCCCCGGGCTCCGTGGTGCGCAGCTCCTCCGCGATCGCAATCCCATCAGCAAACAGATTCTCGCCCCCGTCCGGCGAGGAGACGAGCACATGCAGGGCCTGGAAGCCCGGCACCGGTTCGCGATAGGGATTGTCGGTGTGCAGACCCAGTCCATGATCGGAGAAGGCGAGGTTTTCCGGTTGTGCGACCGAGCGGACCTCGAACAGCAGGCCGTAGTTGGTCTCGGCCACCCGTCCCATCTTCGCACACGCCTCGAGGATCGCGCGCTCGCGCGCGGGGACACCGGACAGGAAGGCAATCCCGTCCTGCGCAAGACGGGTCAGCCACTGGAGCCGGTCGGCTGCGGTGGCGCTGAAGCGGGCGTAGTCGAGCCAGGCGTGGTCACGCCGCGCATCGCGCTCGGACCCGTTCGGCCACAGCCTGGTGCGCAGTTCCGGCCGGCGATCGGCGGTGGTGGCGGCGTGTTCACGCAGCCAGTCGGCCCCGTAGTGACAGGCGCTGGGCTCGCCTTCGAACTGGAGATCGAGGCCGCCATGGGCGGCGCGCGCCGTGCGGATGCGCGGTTCCTCGGGCAGGTCGGTGACGTCCACGAGACGCTGGCCGCTGTGCGGGTCGCGGTCCTCGGGCCGGCAATCGCGCAGCCAGAGTGCGGGGAAGCGCGCGCTCTGGCCATCGTCCCAGACGACGGTGAGCGAGTCCGGCATCGACTGCACCGCGGTAATCGCGTGTGCCTCAGGCATGAATCTCCCCGACAGTTTGGAGCAGGCGGCGCTGGTGTCGGTAAAGGACCGCGGCGGCGAGCGCCGAAGCGCCACTCACGATTGCCAGCGCAACAAATACGCCGCGCCAGCCGAAGGCCACGGCCAGCCTCGCGACGCTGTCTCCAGCGAGCGCGCCTCCCAGGTATCCCACGCCATCGATGATACCAGAAGCGGCTGCGCCGGCCCGCAGCCCGCCGAAGTCGAGCGCGAAAGCTCCGCCGAGATAGGAGTAGGGACCGAGCAGGCAGAAGGCGACCAGGCCGATCAGCGCGACCGCGAACCCGGCGGCATGCGGGCCCCCCGGAAACAGCGCGAGCGCGAGCAGGGTTGCGGCCGCCGCGGCCAGCCCGGCGAGCATGATCGCCGGCCGGCCGGTCACACCGAGCCGGTCGCTGAACCAGCCGGTCGCGAGCACCGAGACGACGCCGACGCCTGGGAACACGGCACTCAGCGTCGCCGCTTCCGCGGCCGAATAGCCGAACGCGCCGTGCAGGTACTGCGGCGTCCATGTGTTGAAGGTCTCGCGCACCACGGTGCAGCCGAACGACAGCAGGCACACCAGCAGGAACGCGGGGCTGCGCAGAAGCGGTGCCAGGAGCTCGCGCAGGCTGGCCGGGCGCTCCTCCGTATGGGCAAACAGATTGAGCGGGTTCGCGACGGTGGGTGCGAAGCCCAGTTCGACGCGCGATTCGCGCAGCAGAAAAAAGTTCGCGAGCAGCATCAGCGCGGCGACCGCGGCGGCAAATTCAAACAGCGCCCGCCAGCCAAATCCATGCGCGATCATGGCGCCCATGGCCGGCCGCGCGATGGCATCGCCCACCAGATAGCTGACGCTCAGCACACCGATGATGGCTCCATAAGAGGAGTAGTTAAACCACTTCGAGCTCACCTTGAGCAGGCCCGCCCAGCCGATCGATTGCACCAGGCGGTTGCCCACCCAGGCGAGCGTGAATACCGGCAGCGATCCACCCGCCGTGAAGGCGAGTGTGAACAGTGCGGCGCCTCCCAGTCCTGCCAGGAAGGCGCGGCGCCCGCCCCACAGGTCGGCGATGCCGGTCAGGAACAGCTTGCCGACCGCGTAGGCCAGTACACCGGCCGAGGAGAGCGTTCCCAGATGCACCAGTGCCTCGTTCGTCGAGAGTCCATGACGGCTGAGTTCATCGACCAGGAGCGGCGTGGCCACCGACAGGTTGGCGCGGCAGAAGTAATAGGCGCCGTAGCCCAGGAACAGCAGCAGGATGGTGAGCGCCTGGCGGCGGAGCAGTCCGGCGGGGCGCGAGGTCATGAATGATCCCCTAGAGTCGCAACATCGCCTTGATGCCCCTGAGGCCCTGGCGGATGCGGTTCTCGTTCTCGATCAGTGCGAAGCGTACATGGCCGTCGCCATTGTCGCCAAAGCCGATGCCCGGCGATACCGAGACTTTCGCCTCCGCGAGCAGCCGCTTGGCAAATTCCAGCGAGCCGAGGGCGCGAAAGCGCTCCGGGATCGGCGCCCACACGTACATGGAGGCCTTGGGCGTCTCGACCGGCCATCCCGCCTCGTGCAGGCCCTTGACCAGCACATCGCGCCGGGTCTGGTATTTCGCGGCGATATCCCTCACGCATTGCTGGTCGCCTTCCAGGGCGGCGATCGCCGCGACCTGCACCGGGGTGAAGATCCCGTAGTCGTGGTAACTCTTGATCCGTGCCAGCGCGTTGACCAGCTCGCGATTGCCCACCATGAAGCCGACGCGCCAGCCCGCCATGTTGTAGCTCTTTGAGAGCGTGAAGAATTCGACCGCGACGTCCTTGGCCCCTGGAATCTGCATGATCGAGGGCGCCTTCCAGCCGTTGAACACGATGTCCGCGTAGGCCAGATCGTGCACCACCAGGATGTCGTGCTGGCGCGCCAGCGCCACCACGCGCTCGAAGAAATCGAGCTCCACGCACATCGCGGTCGGGTTGGAGGGAAAGCCCAGCACGATGAGCTTCGGTTTGGGGTCGCTGCCGCGGATCGCCCGCTCAAGCTCGGCGAAGAAATCGATGTCCGGCGCGATCGGCACCGAGCGGATGTCGGCGCCGGCAATCACGGCACCGTACATATGAATGGGATAGCTCGGGTCGGGGACCAGCACAGTATCGCCGCGGCCCAGCGTGGCGAGCATGAGGTGGGCGAGTCCCTCCTTGGAGCCAATGGTGACGACGACTTCCGTTTCCGGGTCGATGGCGGCCCCATAGCGCTGCTCGTACCAGTGCGAGATGGCCCGCCGCAGGCGCGGGATCCCCCGGGAAGTGGAGTAGCCGTGCGTGTCCGGACGCTGCGCCACATCCAGGAGCTTGGCCACGATGTGCGGTGGCGTGGCTCCATCGGGGTTGCCCATGCTGAGGTCAATGACGTCCTCGCCGCGCCGGCGCGCGGCGAGCTTCAGTTCAGCAGTGACATTGAAGACATAGGGGGGCAGGCGATCGATGCGCGCGAAGCGCCGCCGGCCGGCAGGAAAATCGGTCATTCGTCAGCTCTCACGTCAGCGCCCGGAACCGTCCGAGCGACGTCGGCCGGGGACCGGTGCCCCGCCCTGAGGGGAGTCTAGCCGTTTTCCGGTCGGGCCCGGAAGTGGCTGTTTCGTCAATCAATGTGATGGCTAGGCAACCCGGCACCCGGCGTGGTAGCATGTATTAACGTGTTAATACATTAGTACAGCCCATGAAAACCCGCAAGGACTATTCCAGCCGCCAGGAATCCGTGGCCGAGCAGCGCCTGGCCGAGGCGCTCCTGACGCTGCGCAGCGTGGAGGAATGCCGCGCCTTCCTGCGTGACCTGTGTACCCCGGCGGAGCTGCAGGCGATGGCGGATCGCTGGGCCGTGGTACGCGACCTGGAGCGTGGCCTGCCGTACCGGGATATCCACGATCACACCGGAGTCAGCGTGACCACGATCGGCCGCGTCGCACGCTACCTGGCGCAGGGCAATGGCGGCTACGGCATCGCCAGCCGGCGCCTCGGCGGGCCGGCGCGTGGATAAGGAGCTGCGGCTCAAGCTCGCGGTGCAGAAGTCGGGGCGCCTGACCGACCCCTCCCTCGATCTGCTGGGCCGCTGCGGCCTCAAGCTCTCGCGCGGCAAGGACCAGCTCATGGGCTTTGGCGAGAACATGCCGCTGGACGTGCTGTTCGTGCGCGATGACGACATCCCGGACCTGGTGCAGGAGGATGTCTGCGACCTGGGACTGGTGGGCCTCAATGTGCTCGAGGAGCGGCGCCTCGAACTGGCGGCTCGCGGCGCCGTGGCCCGATTCGAAACGGTGCGCGACCTGGATTTTGGCCGCTGCCGGCTTGCCCTCGCGGTGCCCGAAGGCACGAGCTTCGCGGGCCTGGAATCGCTCCGGGGCAGACGCATCGCGACCACCTTTCCTTTCCTGCTCGACCAATTCCTGAAGCGCCAGCTCATCGGTGCCGAAATCGTCACCCTGTCGGGCGCCGTGGAGATCGCACCGCGCCTGGGCAGGGCCGACCTGATCTGCGATCTGGTGTCCAGCGGTTCGACCCTCCAGGCCAATCACCTGCGCGAGGTCTATACGGTGCTCGAGAGCCACGCCGTACTGATCCGCACGCCGGTGAGCCTTCCGGCCACCAAGAGCGAGTGGGTTTCGCGCCTGCTCTTGCGCATCGACGGCGTCGAGCAGGTCAAGGAGAGCAAGTACATCATGCTGCACGCGCCGCGGGCTGCACTCCCCGAGATCCGCAGCCTGCTGCCGGGGAGCGAGTCGCCGACGATCATTCCGCTCGACGGTCATCCCGACCGGGTCGTGGTGCATGCGGTGTGCCGCGAGAATGTGTTCTGGGAAACCCTCGAGAGCCTGAAGCGGGCGGGGGCCAGCGCCGTGCTGGTGCTCCCGGTCGAGAAGATGCTGGCCTGAACATGGAGCGCCTCGATTGGCAGCAGCTGGATGATGCCGGCCGGCGCGCCGCGCTGGCGCGCCCGCCCGCAGGCGACGATTCCGGCCTGCTGGCGCGGGTGCGTGCACTGATCAGTGCGGTGCGCCGCGATGGCGATGCCGCCTTGCGCGCCTGCGCGCGCGCGTTCGAGCAGGCCGAGCTGGGCTCGCTCCAGGTGTCCGCGGCAGAATTTGCGGCCGCTGAATCGCAGCTGGCGCCCGAGGCGCTGCGTGCGCTGCGGATCGCGATCGGGAATGTCACGCGCTTTCATCTGGCGCAGCGGCCACGCGAACTGAGCCTGGAGACGCAGCCGGGCGTGCGCTGCGAGCAGCTGGTGCGCCCCATCCAGGCGGTCGGCCTGTATGTGCCGGCCGGTTCCGCACCCCTGCCGTCAACGGCGATCATGCTGGCGGTGCCCTCGCGCATCGCGCGTTGCCCGCGGCGCGTGCTGTGCACTCCGCCGCGGCGCGACGGCACGGCCGATCCTGCGGTGCTGGTCGTGGCGCGATGGTGCGGGATCGACTCGGTCTTCAAGGTCGGCGGCGCCCAGGCCATCGCGGCGATGGCCTATGGCACCGAGAGCATCCCCCAGGTTGCGAAGATCTTCGGCCCCGGGAACCGCTGGGTGACGGCCGCCAAGCAGCTCGTCGCCGCCGATCCGGCAGGTGCCGCGATGGACCTGCCGGCCGGGCCCTCTGAAGTGATGGTGATCGCCGATGAGACGGCGGACGCCTCTTTCGTTGCCCTCGATCTGCTGGCGCAGGCCGAGCATGATCCACAGGCGCAGGCCTTGCTCCTGACCCCCTCAGCGGTGCTGGCAGACCAGGTTGCGGCGCGCGTTGCGGAACTCGTTCCGAGTCAGCCGCGCCGCGCGATACTCGAACAGTCGCTCGGCGCGTCGCGCCTGATCGTGGTGCCCGATCTCGCCACGGCCGTGGCCATCGCCGAGCGTTTCGCCCCGGAACACCTGCTGCTCCAGACGCGTGCGCCGCGGGCCCTGCTGGGTTCCATCACCACGGCGGGCTCGGTGTTTCTGGGGACCTGGTCGCCCGAGCCGCTGGGTGACTATTGCACCGGCACCAACCATGTGCTGCCGACCCACGGCCACGCGCGCGCCTGCAGCGGCCTCGGCGTCGGGGACTTCATGCGCCGGATGGCGGTGCAGGAACTCAGCGCCGAGGGTCTGGAGCAGCTGGGTCCCGTGGCGGCCACACTCGCGCGTCTCGAGGGTCTGGCGGCGCACGCCGCGGCAGTCGATGCGCGGCTGGAGCGGCTGGGCGTCGTGACTGCAGGACCCGCCGGGCTGCGGCCATGAGCTGGGTAACCGCCCTGGCGCGCCCCGACATCCAGGCGCTGCAGCCCTATCAGCATGCCAGCTGGGAACCGGGACTGGAGCGCCTGCACGCCAATGAGCTGCCGTGGCGCGCGCCGCTCGACACGAGCGAGGCGGGCCTCAATCGGTACCCGGAGCCCTACCCGCGCCAGCTCGCCTCGCGCCTGGCAGCGCACTATGGGGTCGGCGCGGAATCCGTGCTTCCCTGCCGCGGAAGCGATGAAGCCATCGACCTGCTGACGCGCGCCTATTGCCGCGACGGCCGCGACGCCGTGCTGGTCACGCCGCCGACGTTTGGCATGTACAGCCTGGCCGCGCGGATCCAGGGCGCGACGGTCATCGAGGTGCCGCTGCGGCGCGAGTCCGGTTTTCGCCTGGAGCCCGCCGCGGTGCTGGCCGCGCTGACGCCCGCCGTGAAGCTGGTATACCTGTGCTCGCCCAACAATCCGACCGGGAATCTGCTCGAGCGCGCCGCCCTGCTGGAACTCGCGCGCGCGCTTTTGGGGCGTGCGCTGCTGGTCATCGATGAGGCCTACCTGGAATTCTCCGGCACGCTTTCCTTAAGCGCCGAACTCGGCGCCCATCCGGGGCTGGTCCTGCTGCGGACGCTCTCCAAGGCCTACGCACTGGCCGGTGCGCGCTGCGGGGTGCTGCTGGCACACCCGGATATCGTCGCGCTGTTGCAGCGGGTGATCCCGCCTTATGCGATCACCCAATTGACGATAGAAATCGTGCAGCGCGCGCTGCAGGCGGATCAGCTGCTCGTGGTCCGGGAACGCGTCGCAGCGCTGGTTGGGGAGCGGGATCGACTCGCGATCGCGCTGGCGGCGCTGCCCGGCGTAGCGCGGGTCTGGCCGAGCGCCGCGAATTTCCTGCTGGTGGATTTCGAGGATGCCGGTGCGGCCCTGGCGCGCGCGCGCGCGGTGGGCCTGCTGCTGCGTGACCTGCGCCGCGCCCCGGGGCTGGGCCAGTCGCTGCGCATCAGCGTCGGCACGCCGCGGCAGAACGACCGCCTGCTGGAGAGCCTGTCATGAGGGCCGCCGTGCCCGAGGCCAGGCCGGTCCTGTTCATCGACCGCGACGGTACGCTGGTGGAAGAACCGGCCGACCAGCAGGTCGATGCACTGGAGAAGATCCGCTTCCTGCCGGGAGTGTTCGCGGCCCTGGGCGCCCTCCGGGAGGCGGGATACCGCCTCGTCATGGTGAGCAACCAGGACGGCCTCGGCACGGCCTCCTTCCCGCGCGAGGACTTCGAGCGTTGCCAGGAATTCATCCTGCGTGCCCTGGCTTCGCAGGGCATCCTCTTCGAGGCGATCTTCACCTGCCCGCATCGGCCCGCCGACGGTTGCGACTGCCGCAAGCCGCAGACGGGATTGTTGCGCGAGTGGCAGCGCAATCAGGTTCTGGACCTCGCGCGCAGTGCGGTGATCGGCGATCGCGACAGCGACCTGGAATTCGCGGTGCGGCTCGGGGTGAGGGGACTGCGGGTGCGGCACCCGGCGGCGGCCGGGGAGGCCTGGCCGGATGCTGTGCGCGAACTGCTCGCGCGCCGCGCGCGCATCGAGCGGCGCACCCGCGAGACCGCGATCGAGGTGAGCGTGGAGCTCGACGGCGAGCGCGCCATTCGCGTCAGCACCGGCATCGGCTTCTTCGATCACATGCTCGAGCAGCTCGCCCGGCACGGCGGCTTCGGGCTGCAATTGAACTGCGCGGGGGATCTGCGGATCGACGAGCATCACACGGTCGAGGACTGTGCCCTGGCCCTGGGCGAGGCGCTGCGCGGCGCCCTGGGGGACAAGGCGGGCATCGGCCGCTACGGCTTCCTGCTGCCGATGGATGAGGCCGAGGCGCAGGTGGCCATCGACCTGTCGGGCCGCGCCTATTGCGACTTTGCCGGGCAATTCGGCCGCGCCCAGGTGGGCGCATTGCCGACCGAGCTGGTACCGCATTTTTTCCGCTCCCTGAGCGATGCACTGGGCTGCGCGCTGCACCTGTCCGTTCGCGGAGAGAATACCCACCACATGATCGAGGCCTGCTTCAAGGGGGTGGGCCGCGCACTGCGGCCGGCGCTTTGTCGCGAGGGCCGGGAACTGCCGACGACGAAGGGATGGCTGTGAGCGCGGTCCCGTGAGCGCCGCGGAGGTCCTCATCATCGACAACGGCGGTGCCAATCTCGCTTCGCTCCGCTACGCCCTCGAGCGGCTCGGCGCGCGCAGCCGGCTCAGCGCCGATCCGGCCCAGGTGTCTGTGGCACGACGGGTCCTGTTGCCCGGCGTGGGTGCGGCCGGTGAGGCCATGGAAAGGCTGCGCGCGGCCGGGCTGGTCGAGTGCCTCCAGGACCTGCGAGCCCCGCTCCTCGGCATCTGCCTGGGGATGCAGCTGCTGTTCGCACACTCGGAGGAGGACGACAGCGCCGGATTGGGCCTGTTTCCGGGCACGGTGAGCCGCATGCCCGCCGCGGCGGGCCGGCCCGTGCCGCACATGGGCTGGAACACCTGCCAGCGCCTGCAGGACAGTCCCCTGCTGGACGGTCTGCACCCGGACGACTATTTTTATTTTGCGCACAGCTACGCAGCGCCGGTGGGCGAGCACACCGCCGCCGCCACAGCCTATGGCCCTTCCATGAGCGCGGTCGTCCATCGGGCGAACTTCCACGGCGTGCAGTTTCACCCGGAGCGCTCCGCGGCCGCGGGCGCGCGCCTGCTGCGGAATTTCCTGGACCTCTAGATGCGGCTCGTTCCCTCCATCGACCTGCGCAATGGGCACTGCGTGCGACTGCTCAGGGGCGACTTTGATACCGAGACCCGATACGCCGTCGAACCACTCGAACTGCTGCGACGCTATCGCGCGCTGGGCGCGCCGTGGCTGCACATCGTGGACCTGGATGGCGCCCGCGAGGGCAGGCTCGCCAACCGGACCACGATTGCCACGCTGGCGAGGGAAACGGGCATTGCCCTGCAGGTCGGCGGTGGCGTGCGCACGCGTGGCGCCGTGCTGGAGCTGCTGCGCCTCGGTGCACAGCGTGTGGTGGTGGGCAGCGCGGCCGCCGAATCGCCCGGGGAAGTGGCGGCGTGGCTCGAGGAATTCGGCCCGGAGCGCATCGCGCTGGCCTTCGACGTGCGGCTCGACACGCAGGGGACGCCGCTGATCCGCATCCGGGGCTGGCGCCAGGCGACGACCCTCTCGCTGTGGCATGCCCTGGAACCATATAGAGCCGCCGGTCCGCGCCATGTGCTGTGCACGGACGTCGAGCGCGACGGCGCGTTGCTGGGCCCCAATGTCCCGTTGTACCGCGAGCTTGCGGCGCGCCATCCGGACATCGAGTGGCAGGCCTCCGGCGGTGTCGCTTCCATCGCCGATCTGCACGCGCTGGCGGCCGCCGGCGTTGCGGCCGCCATCAGCGGCAGGGCTCTGCTGGAGGAAAGCTTGCCGCTGGAGGGGCTGCAGCCATTCTTGCGCGTCGCATAATTCCCTGCCTCGATGTGCGGGATGACCAGGTGGTCAAGGGCCTGCGCTTTCGCGAGCATCGCGTCGTCGGGGAAATCATCGAACTGGCACGCCGCTACCGCGATGACGGCGCCGATGAGCTGGTGTTCTACGACATCACGGCCAGCCCCGAGGGCCGTTCGGTCGATCGCCGCTGGGTCAGCCGCGTTGCCGAGGTCCTGGATATCCCCTTCTGCGTGGCCGGTGGTGTGCGCACGGTCAGCGATGCCGAACAGATCCTGGCGGCCGGGGCGGAGAAGATTTCCATCAATTCTCCGGCGCTGGAGCGTCCCGGGCTGATCGATGAACTGGCGCGGCGCTTCGGCGCCCAGTGTGTCGTGGTCGGCATCGACAGCCAGGCGGCGCCCGACGGACTGCACGTCCACCAGTACACCGGCGATCCGGCCCGCAGCCGCGACACGCAGCGGGCCACGCTGGCCTGGCTGCGCGAGGTGCAGGATCGCGGTGCCGGCGAGATCGTGCTCAATTGCATGGGCGCCGACGGGGTGCGTGCCGGTTTCGACCTGGAGCAGTTGTATGCCGCGCGCGCCGCGTGCCAGGTGCCGCTGGTGGCCTCCGGGGGTGCGGGCGCGGTCGAGCATTTCGAGGCGGCATTCCGGCACGGAGAGGTCGACGCGGCGCTGGCCGCGAGCGTGTTTCATTCCGGCGCGATCGCCATCGGCGCACTCAAGCAGTTCCTGCGTGCCCGCGGCATCGAGGTGCGGACGTGAAGCTCAAGCCGGCCGACATCGAGCAGCTCGCCTGGGACAAGCAGCAGGGGCTGCTGCCGGCGATCGTGCAGCATGCCCGGAGCGGTGCCGTGCTGATGCTGGGCTACATGAATCGCGAGGCGCTGCGGGCAACCTTAAGTGGGCGCCGCGTCGTGTTTTTCAGCCGCTCCCGCCAGCAGCTGTGGATGAAGGGGGAGAGTTCGGGACATGCGCTGGAACTCGTGGATCTCCGCCACGATTGCGACGCGGATGCGCTGCTGGTCACGGCCTTGCCCAAAGGTCCCGTCTGCCACGCCGGCACCGCCACCTGCTTTGGAGATGAAGCGGTGACGGCCGCCGAGCGCCTGGCCTTCCTTGCGGACCTCGAGGGCATCATCGCCGAGCGCATTGATGAGAGCCCCGCGGGCAGCTATACGGCGCAGCTCCACAACGGCGGCCTCAAGCCTATGGCGCAGAAGGTCGGGGAGGAGGGCCTTGAAGTGGCGCTCGCGGCGCTGAGCGAGGCCGATGGGCCGCTGGTCGGCGAAGCGGCCGACCTGCTGTTTCACCTGCTGGTCCTGTTGCGCGCCCGTGGGCTCGGCGTCCAGGCCGTGATTGAGGAATTGCGCCGGAGGCATGCCGATCGGACAATGAACGCGCCATGAGCGGGCAGGTACCCATCCACGGGTGAAGCATGAAGTTTCGCATCATAGGCCGGTGTTCGCTGCTTTCCGGCCTGCTCATCGCGGCGGGCTGCGGCGGTTCCGGCGCGCCGGGTGGTTCTTCCATGCCACCGCCTGTTGCCATCGCGACGGTGACGGATCTCGATCACGCACCACCCGATTCTTTTTCCCTGGCCTTTCTGCTCACCGACGGCACGGTCATGGTGCAGGGCGATGCCGCCGCCAATCCCGGGGCGAGTGTCAGTGCCTGGTACAAACTCACGCCTGATGCCTTCGGCAGCTACGTGCATGGCACCTGGTCCCAGCTGGCGAGCCTGCCCACCACATACGTGCCCTACGTTTTCGCCTCGGCGGTGCTGGCCGACGGACGCGTGGTGATCGTCGGCGGTGAATACACGCGGGGAATATTCAGCCTGAGTGCCCAGGGTGCGATCTACGACCCACGGCTGGATCACTGGACGCTGCTCAATCCACCCGCCGGGTGGGACTACATCGGAGACTCGCCCTCGGTGGTGCTGCCGGATGGACGGTTCGTTGTAGGCCGGAAGCTCGATGAGCAGATGGCCGCGCTGGATCCTGTGACGCTGACCTGGACGGCGCTCGCATCCACGAACAAGGCGGATTTTAATGCCGAGGAGGGCTGGACGCTGATGCCGGATGGTTCGGTGTTCACCTACGACGTCAAGAATGCGCCGCATGCCGAGCGCTATGTGCCAGCGGCCCAGCAATGGCTCAGCAACGGCAATACGCTTCCCGATTTGCATACGCCCACCGATACGCCCAACGGACGGACCTACGGGCCTTCGGGCAGCCTGATTTATTTTCCGCCTGGAGAAGTCGGCCCGGCACTGCTGCGGCCCGATGGCACCGTGTTCGCGTCGGGCACTCATATCGCCCTCTATCATCCGGGGGCGGATTCGCAGGCCCTGGGCAACTGGAGCGCCGGGCCCAATTTTCCCAATGGCGACTTCAATACGGACACCTGCGCAGTGCTGCTGCCCAGTGGCCATGTGCTGCTGCAGGGGACGATGGCGGGACAACTGTACGAGTTCGATGGGGTGACACTCACCGAAGCCGTGAATTTGCAGGGCATCATCCTGCTGACGCTGCCGGACGGAAATGCCCTGATCTATCGCCGCTCTGGGCCGGGCATCTACCAGCCGCAGGGTCAGGCACAGCCGGCCTGGGCGCCGACCGTGCTCAGCTCTCCGGCCGTCGTGACTCGCGGCAGCTCGTATACGATCCAGGGCACGCAGTTCAACGGCCTGTCGCAGGGGGCTTCTTTCGGGGACGAATTTGAAGCCGCCACCAATTACCCCCTGGTGCGGCTTACAAATGCGGCCAGTGGCCACGTGGTGTACGCCCGCACTCATGATCACAGCACCATGGGCGTGGCGACCGGCAGCGCCATGGTGTCCACCCAGTTTGATGTACCCCCGAATACCGGGCCGGGCGCCACCACGCTGGAAGTGGTGGCCAATGGCATCGCCTCCACCCCTGTGGTGATCAGCGTCAACTAGACCGGGCGGCGAAACTTTCCGCGCCCTGCGGAGTTAAACCGGTGCACGGGATTTAAACCCCCGGAGCGCAAGCCCAGTCCAGGAAACAGACCGATTATCAAGGAGTTGACCATGACCACGATCCGCAGTGTACAGGCCCTCACCGGCCACCCGGCGATCGCCCAGTTCGGCCGCAATGTGCTGTGCGCCTTCGCCGCCTTTGCCCTGACCGTGTTGCTGCTGGGCGAAGTGGGCAAGTCGCCCGCCCAGGCCGCGCAGCGCGCTGCCGCCGAGCAGGCCAGCGAATACGCCGTACTGTAAACAGAGTCAGCCTCGGGCTGACTCGGCCCTCACTGCACGACGATCGTCCCGACCATGCGGGGATGGATCGAACAGGAGAAATGGTAAGTGCCCGGCTTGTCGAACCTGAAGGAGTACTTGTCGCCCGTGTCCAGCGCGCCGGATCGGAACAGTCCCGCGTCGCTGACCACGCTGTGAGGCTCCTCGTCGTGGTTCACGAAGACCACCGGGGAACCGGCCCTGACCGTCAATGACATCGGCGCAAAGCGGAAGTCCTTGATCACGATCATCGCCCCTGTGGGCCCCTCCGCCCACGCGCGCGCGCCGGGCACCGTGCCACCCACCAGGGTGGCGCACAACAGCGGCAGCAGAATTTGTCTTTTTCCCACTTTCACTTCAATGCACTCCAGTAGCGATGGCGCGCCCGCCGTTCAGGCGAGGGTGAGGTCGTTCAGCGCGAGCGCGCGCGGATGCCGCAGCTCCGAAACGCTGGTGATACCGAGGCGCCCGGGCAGCTGCTCCAGGGGCAGCTTGAGCGGGCCGGGCCCGGTGCCCTCGCCGGGAGCCGGTTGCGGATAGGCCGTCGAGCGCGCGGTGTGGAAGGTCACGTGGCCCTCGACCTTCTGCACGATCTGATGAATGTGGCCATTCAGCACCGTGACCGAACCGAAGCGTCGCAACAGCGTCATGAGCTCTTCCGCATCTCCGGTGCCCCAGCCCCAGGGCTCATAAATGGTCCAGAGCGGCATATGGGCGAATATCACGATCGGCGTGCTTGCGGATCGGCCCTTCAGGTCCGCTCTTACCCAGGCGAGCTGCTCAGTCCCCAGGGTTCCCAGTCCGCCCGGCTTGAATTGCAGGACGTTGATCAGCGCGACGAAATGCACGCCGGCGTGATCAAAACTGTAGTAGCCGCGGTTGGCGGAAGCCTGGCCAAAGCGGCTGAAATATTCGCTCACCGTCGCATCGGCCGTGTCGTGCTCGCCGGGGACCGTGTGCAGCTCGGTGGCCCGTAACCCGGACAACAGCTGCTGCGCCAGGTCGAATTCGGCGGCCTTGGACAGGTGCGTGATATCGCCCGTGTGCACGATGAGGGCCGGTGTCTCGGGCAGCGCATTGACGAGCGCGATGGTCTGGGCCAGGGTCCCATTGACGTCGGGGTTGGCCTCTTTTGCAAAGCCGATGTGTGTGTCGCTGATCTGCACGAACAGCGGGCGACCTCGTTTCGCCACCGCCGCCTGATCTTCCCCCGCCACGGCCAGGTCCATGGGCGTGAAGACGCCGCCGGCCAGGACGAACAGGGTTCCCGCGCCCCCGTAGGCCAGGCATTTCAGGGCGTCGCGGCGCGAGGGGTGGGACGGTTTCTCGGGCATGACTGCCTCCAGAGTTGGGGTTCAGGAGGGAAGACTCCGCCCGGGCGTCGTTTATTCCCGCGCACGCGCGCGGCAGACTATTCGGGTCGCTCTTCCCCGCGGCTGGTGTCACGCAACAATTGCTCCAGGGCGAGCAGTTCGCTCCAGCCGGTGTCCGAGACCGCGCAGTACTGGACATTGCCCGCGCTCCAGAAGGCGATGTGATAGCCGTTCCGGGTCGCATCGCGCGGCAACAGGCGCCGATCCACGGCCCAACTGAAGACGTTGACGAGATGGGGCCCGTGTTGATAGACGACGACGGCGGCGCGCTGGTGATCCAGGACATCGATGCGTCCGCCCAGGAGCCGAAAGCCCTGGGCCGCAAAATCGGCCACCACCGGTGAGACGTCGGCGCGGCCGGCAAACCAGGGTTTCACGGTGTGCCGGTCCGTGGACACGACCGCAATCAGATGATCCGGCAGGAGTGAGTGCACATGCGCGGCAACCAGGCGGTCCAGCAGCGGATCACGCACTGGCGCGGTCAGCACCAGGAATGCCACGGTGGCCGCCACGGCCGCCGCACCGATGCCGCTGAGCGCGCCGAGCCAGAAGGGACGCCGCTGCCCGCTGCGCCGAGGCCGTGCTTGCTCCTGATCAAGGGCCTGCGCAATCCGCGCGCGCAGCGCCGCGGGTGCCCGCTCGTGCGCCAGCGCCTGGCGCATTGAAGTCCGCAGTCTCCCGGCGCTCTCCAGCGTCGCGCGGCACTGCGCGCAGTGCCCGAGATGCCCCTCGAACGCCGCGGCGGAGGCCGCGTCCAGCTCGCCGTCAAAATACGCCTGGGTGCGGAGCGATTCAGGACAGTCCATGCCTGCCTCCTGCGCTCTCTTCGCGCCCGCGGGCCTGCAAGGCCGTGCGCGCCCGTGCCAGGCGGGACATGACCGTGCCAATGGGCACCTTCGTCACCGCGGCTATCTCCCGATAGCTGAGCTCCTCGAGCTCTTTCAACACCAGGGCCTCGCGTTGCTCCTCCGGCAGAGTGGACAGGAGCCTCGTGAGCGTGCGCTCTTCGTCCGCGCGGATGGCGAGGCTCTCCGGGCCGGGCGTCGCGGCGATCATGGCTTCGCCGTCCTGTTCATCGTGCTCTTCCGGTAGCGGCATGTGGGCGCGCCGCTGCGCTTGCCTGAAGGCGCTCGCGTGGCAATTGCGGACGATGGCCAGCAGCCAGGGCTTGGCATCGGAGCCGCGCAGACTCTCGAAACTCCGAAAGGCGCGCAAGATGGCCTCCTGGGCGACATCGCCGGCATCGCTGGGCGAGCCCGACAACCAGCGGGCGAAGCGGAGCGCGGCGTCCAGGTGCGGCAGCACCTCCGCCTCGAACCGCGCTCGCTTCTCATCCACAGGTAGGACCGCACAGTGCCGTCACGGGGCTCCGCTGCTCTCTCTATAAGGAGTGGACTCCGGCCGGGCGGGATTTATTCCCGGGGACCACGGTGCCAACGGGGTTTCTAAAGGTGGTGGGCGATCCGCTGTGCCACCAGCCACGTCACCAGGCGAACGAAGGGTTCATCGCCGCCGGCCGTCTGGGGCGTCAGGCGGTACCGGCCATCGACAATGACCGTCGGCGTTCCATCGGCCTGGTAGGCGCGGATCTGCGCATCCGCTTCGCGCATGCGGGCGTCCACGCTGAACGTATGTGCCGCGCCGATAAAGGCCTCGGGCTTGACGCCCGTCTTACGTGCATAGAATTTCGCCACGTCGATGACGGTCGGCATCATGGCCTTGGGCCGCTTGGTGACCGGATCCATGATCGCCAGCTCGCCGGTCTTCCAGATCGCATCAAAAACGGCGTCATGGGTACGCTCGACCAGCCCCAGCGACTGCGCCGCGAAGAACGCGCGCTGAAAGGTCTGCCAATCCTCTTCCGGATGCCAGGAGGCCGGCAGATAGCTCAAGCGGGCCTGCTTCGGGAGTGCGGCCTTGAGCTTATCCAACACCGGGTAGTAGGCATTGCAGGCCGGACAGGCATAGGAAAAGATCTCGATGACCTCGACCTTGCCCGGCGGCACCTGGGTCGGCTGCGCCGGTTCCACGCGAAAATAATGCTGGCCCTCGATCCACGGGGCGTCGGCCGCCGCCGCCATGGTGCTGAGCGCAGGAAGGGACAGGAGCCACAACAACAGGTACCGCATTGCCCTATTCTATAAGTGTGCGCCGCTATACGGCCAGCCCGCCGGAATTGCGGTAGTTTTGCCACGGAGACTCGTCAACAGCGGGGCCATCGGCGTGAGCTGGATCCAGCCTGTTTGCATCTGCCTGGGCATGGCGATCGGCACCCTGTGCAAGGCTGCCGACTTTGGGTTCGAATCCGTGCGGGAGCTGATTCAGACGCGGGGGATCACCTCGGTCGAAGGCCTCATCGAGGCCCTGCCCGCCGACCTGCGCTCCCACTACACGCTCGTGTTTGCCAGCCGCAGCCTCCAGGAAGCGAGCACCGCCTATCCGCGCGCCATCCTGTTCGGCTCCGATGCAGAGTTCATCGTCAGCTTCAACGGTGATCCTGCCAAGCGCGGCAACTCCGAAATTGAAACCATGGAATTTGATTCGCACAGCAATAGCTTTCTGTTCCGCGAGCTGCAGTTTCCGGCCGACAAGGGCGGACAGGTGTCGATATCCGAGACCAACTCCGCTCGCTGCGTCGCCTGCCACGGCCAGCCGGCGCGGCCGATCTGGGACACGCCCCCATCGTGGCCGGGAGTCTATGGCGAGCGCTATGGCGCCGGTCTGTCGGCGAAGGAAGCGCAGGGCATGCGCGAGTTTCTCGCCCTGCAACCCACACATGTGCGCTACCGGCAGCTCCTCGGGGCCGCTGCATTCGCGGAGCGTACGACCTATGTGGGGAGCGCGACCGCGGTGTACAACGGCGTCAAGACCACGCCTCCGAACGCCCAGCTCTCCGCGCTGCTGACGGCGCTCAACAATCGCTCGATCATGTCCGAGATGGCATCGAGCCCGGCCTTCGATGCGCACCGCTACGTCCTGCTTGCGGCGGCCGAAGGCAGCTGCGGCCCGCTGCCCGATTATTATCCCGCCGCCATGAGCCGGACGATCGCGGCTCAGTTGCGGGAGTTCAGGCGGACCAGTGCCGCCACGGATCGGCTCCAGGCCGCGGCGCTGGCGGCGCGCCTTGCAGGTGCGAGCGGTGGATACCGGCGCGGTGCGGCGGCGGCCCGCGTGGTCGAGCTGCGGTTTGTGGTCGAGCGCAATCTGGGCCTGACGACGCGGCACTGGACGCTCGCACTCGAAGGCAATACTTACGACCTGTCGGCCCCCGAAGGCACCCAGTCTCTCGCCCAGGTCCTGTTCGAATGGATCGCCGTCAACGATCCTGAGCTTCGCGGCCTGCACCACTACCGCTCCTTCACGGGTGATGATCGCTATTGCGAGCACCTGCGCCGCCAGAGCCTCGGCGCGCTCGAGGCCTGGTACAGCGCGCACCCGCTGCCGGAGGTGCCCGCGGTCGCGCCGCCATCGGCGTCCAGCCAGACGGCGAGCGCTTCGGGCCCCGAGCTTCTGCAGCGCTGCGCCACCTGCCATACGGGCAAGATCGCCCCGTTCATTCCGTTCGCTGATCCGGACGCGCTCGCCCGGAGTCTATTGACTGGCAGCTATCCGCACGGCCGCCTGCTGGATGAAATCCTGTTTCGCCTGGCACCCGAAGCCGGATCGAAGAGCATGCCGCTCGGAATCGCGGTCAGCGAGGCCCAGCGGCACGCGCTGGAGGAATATTTCCTCGGCTTTGCACCCCGCGCCGCCCTGCTGGTGACTCCATGAAGCGCCGCCGGGAAGGGTCTGCGATCGACGAGCTCTACGGGCTTGAGCCGGTCTTCGAGCCGGGCGTGCGGGCCGGTGGGACGAATGCCGAAGATCCCACCACGGTGGTGCAGGTCGAGTGTCCCTATTGTGGCGAGCCTTTCACGACGCTGCTCGATCTGTCGGCCGGTTCGGCCAGCTACATCGAAGACTGCCAGGTCTGTTGCCAGCCGATCGAGTTCTGCGTGCACGCCGGCGCTGGCGGAGAGCTGGAATCGCTCGAACTGCGGCGCGGCGATTGACGCCGGGCGAGTCGCGTCAACCCGGCGGCAGATCGGGCTTCCGCGCCCAGGCACCGACGAGCCCGATCAGCGGCGCGTACGATCGCTTGGCCTCGAGTTCCTGCCCGAGCCGGTGTGACAGCGTGTCGAAGTCGCCCACGTCGCTCACGACACCGAGCTGACCGAACTGTGTCCGCATGGTCACCAGGAGATCGTAGACCCACTGGCGCCCCTCCGGATCATTGGCCATCGGGACCTCGACGCGCATCTGCGGCGCCTGGAATCCACTGTCGAGCAAGCCGTGATAAAGCGTAAGCTCCATGTTCGGCCTGGCACCGCCGCGGCGCAGAGTCTCGCAGATCAGCCTCCCGCAGGCGCTGTGCAGGGGCAGGTGCTGCGCCTGGGCAAAGAAGCTGTCCCAGCTCGGCTCCTGGAAGGCGAGCAGTCCGCCGGGGCGCAGCCGTGTGGCCAAAGCACGCAGAATCGCCGTCGCGTCCGGCAAGAACAGCAGGACGAACCGACCGACGATCGCATCGAACTGGCCATCCAGGCGCAACTCCGGAAGTTCCGTCTCCACAAACCGCAGGTGCATGACGCGCGCCGCCCTCGTCCGGCTGCGCGCCTTTTCCAGCGCCACCGGATCCCGATCGATGCCCACGACCCGGCCCGTCTCGCCCACGATGGACGCCGCCAGCAGGGCGACGTCGCCGACCCCGGAGCCGACGTCGAGCACGTTCTGGCCGGCGCAGACACCCGCGTCGCGAAACAAGCGCTCGGTGTATGAGGCCAGCGTCCTGGCCTGTCTCTCCAGCCGTTTATGCTCCCGCTCGCTACTGCCGAGCAGGTAGCCCAAATCGGGCGATGTGCTGTTCATGGTGACCTTGGTTCAGGATGCTGGTGCGGAGCTTTTGCCCCAGCAACAGGACGGCGCCGATAAAGAGTGCAACGGCGACATAGCGAAAGGCAATCGACAGTCCGCCGGTTCGGGTGGCGATGGCGCCGATGGCCGCCAGGCCAACGAATCCTCCCAGATTGCCGATCGAGCAGATGCTGGCCAGCGCGGTCGCGGCCGCGCGGCCGGCGAGGAATTGTCCCGGCATGGACCAGAACGGCCCGACGAATCCGTACAGGCCGGCCATCGCCATAGACCATACGGCGATGCACCCGGACAGCGAGCTCATCGAGCCCACAAGACAGAACGCGGCGCTTGCCATGAGCAATGACAGGGCGGCATGCCAATGGCGCTCAGCCCGGACTGTCGAGCTTCTTGACACGAGCACCAGGGCCGCCAGGCCAATGACATTGGGAATCATCACCATCAGGCCGATCGCGGTGTGGTCAAGCCCTCTGCCAACGGCCTTGATCGATTGGGGCATCCAGAATCCCGCCGCGTACAGGCCAGTCAGGAACAGGAACGCCACCGCGGAAAGATGCAGCACGCCCGGATCGGTGATGGTGTGAAGCACCGAGGAACGTGACGATCCGGTCCGCGCGACGGCTTCGGCTCGAAGCGTGGCGTTCAGGCCGCCTTTTTGCGCGGCCGAAAGGAAAGTGGCGCTGGCCGGGGTATCGGGCAGAATCAGGTAAGCCAGTACGCCACCGGCGATTGCGGGCAGCGCCTCGAGTATCAGCACCCAGCGCCAACTGCTGAGGCTGAACGCGTGCACATGATCCAGAATCAGGCCTGACAGCGGGGCGCCCAGAATGCTGGCGACCGGAAGGGCGGTCATGAAGAGCCCGATGGTCTGCGCAAGGTCCCGCTGCCGAAACCAATACGTCAGGTACAGCAGTATCCCGGGAAAGAACCCGGCTTCCGCGACCCCCAGCAGGAAGCGGGCGATGTACAGCTGCGCCGCCGTGTGCGCGAAACCGGTCGCCAATGAGACGCAACCCCAGCTGATCAGTATCCGCGCGATCCACCGGCGGGCTCCGGTGCGCTCGAGGATCAGGTTGCTGGGCACTTCAAACAGAAAGTACCCCCAGAAGAAGACGCCGGACAGGAGGCCGTACTGTCTGCTCGACAGCCCGAGCTCCTGATTCATGGTCAGGGCCGCGAACCCGACATTGATGCGGTCCAGGTAAGCCACGACATAGAGGAGGAACAACAGCGGCAGCAGCTGGCGCCGGATCTTCGCGGTCACTTGGTCTGACATTCCTGCCCCCGCCTCGAGAGCCGGTCGGCTCCATGCGGTTCAGCATAGGGTGCGCCTGGCGTACCGAAAAGCAGAGAATTTAGATCCTTGTGTTGCCCGATTGGCAACGCCTCAGCGGCGCTTCCTGCCCTCCGCTGCGGCGGCTGAGAATTCCCGTCGCAACGCCGCCAGAAAAGCCTGCGCGGGCCGCGTCGGCGGGCGAGTCTTGTGACGGCACAGCACGGTGCGTGTGCCCTGCAGACTGGGATGATCGATCGCGACAGTCCTGAGCGTGCCGGCCTGGACGTCCTCTCGCACGATGTGGCGGGGCGCAAAGGTCAGCGCCATGCCCTTGCGCGCGTAGGCGATCGCAAGCCCAATCTGGTTGATCGCCAGCGACGCCTGCAGCGTGACACCCGCAGACGCCAGCGCCCGATCCATGAGTGTGCGCGTCACATGCGAGTCGTCCACCAGCGCAACACGGTGCTTCGCGAGATCATCCAGCGTCAGCTTCGGGTGGCGGGCGAGGGGGTGACCCGGATGCATGACCGCCACGATGGGATCGCGGAAGGACTTCTCCTCCTCCACATCGCCGTGTGCTTCCGGATTGAACGCGATTGCGATATCACACTCGTCCCGGGCCAGCGCCCCGAGAGCCTTGCTGCTGCCCGCAACCCTGATCTCGTAGCTGATTCCGGGATGCTCGCGCACGAAATGGGTTATCGCCCGGTACAGGAGGCCTGCGACGGCGCCTTCGATGCTGAAAATCTTCACGGATCCGCGGCGCAGTTGCTGCAGGTCGTCCAGATCGGAGCGCAGGCGCTCGAAGTCGCGCCTGGTGGCGGATGCCTGTTGTGCGAAGATCTCGCCCGCCGCGGTCAGGCGCATGCCCGCCGCATGCCTTTCAAAGAGTGGCGCGCCAAAATCCTGCTCGAGCAGCGCGATCTGGCGGCTCACCGCCGACGGGGCCACGTACAGGATTTCGGCGGCCCGCCGTATCGAACCCAACCGGGCGGTCTCGAGGAAATAGCGGAGCGCAGAAAACTGCATTCCCTAGTCCACCGCGCGGTCGTGCGCAGCGATGAACTGCTCGTGCGTGGGCATGCTCTCCGCGGTGTGCCGGATCTGCTCCTTCAGTCTGGCGAGCTGGCGCTGTGTGTCCGCCAGCGTGGGGATGTCGGCGAGCGGGTCGAAGCGCCGGGGCCAGCAGCGCTGGCCGATGAACAGCGAGAGCCAGTTGGGTTCCACGAACAGTTCCTTGTCGTAGAAGGCCACGCGCCCGCTGCTGCAGAACAGCTGCTTGCGATAGGCCAGGGAGTCCGGAATCGGCATGGCTTTGCAGTATTGCCAGAGCGGAGCGTCATCGCGCTCGGTCGCGTGGTAATGCAGCATCACAAAATCCCGCACATGCTCATACTCGCCGATCTGCAGCCGGTTGTATTCCGCCGCGTCGGCCGGATCGAAGGAGCGATCCGGGAAAATGGCGGCCAGCTGCATCAGGCCGCTCTGGACCAGGTGGATGCTGGTGGATTCGAGCGGCTCCATGAAGCCGCTGGCGAGGCCCAGGGCGATGCAGTTCTTGTTCCAGAACTGGCGTCGCCGGCCGGTGGTGAAGCGCAGCACGCGCGGCTCGCCGAGCGCCGGCC
>DATGVM010000013.1:0-18372 GCA_035300345.1 Steroidobacteraceae bacterium | reverse complement strand
TGGACACCGCCGCCGAGGAATATAAACGTCGCAACGGACGTCCCGCGGCTCAAAGGAGGAAGCCATGGGACGGGACAGAAGGCGTATGCCAGGTCTCTACCGACGTCATGGAGTCTGGCACATTGACAAGCTTGTCTACGGAACGCGCATTTGCGAAAGCACTGGTACAAGCGACTTCAAGGAAGCCCAATCGCTGCTAGCCTGGCGGATGGAAGCCCTACGGGCTATTCGTGTGTACGGGGCACAACGGGATTGGATCTTTCGGGAAGCCGCCACCAAGTTCCTGATCGAGAACACTCACAAGCGCAGCCTGGAGCGGGACGCTCGGTCGCTGGCCACGCTGGATCCCTTCATCGGCAAGCTGCCGGGGCGTCGTGTGCACCACGACACGCTGCAGCCCTACGTCCGAGCGAGGCTAAAAGCGGGGATCAGCCCGGGGACGATCAATCGCGACCTCGCGGTGGTTCGTCGCATCCTGAACCTCGCAACTCGGCTCTGGCGGGACGAGAGGGACCGGCCCTGGCTGGTCACCACCCCGTTAATTCAGATGCAGCGGCATCCCAACAAGCGCGAGCCCTATCCGCTCTCGCTCGACGAGGAGCGCCTGTTGTTTTCGGAGCTCGGCGCACACTTGGCCAGCATGGCGCTGTTCAAGGTGAATACGGGGTTGCGGGAGCAGGAGGTCGTGCAGCTGTGCTGGCGATGGGAGGTTCAGGTGCCTGAACTGGAGACGTCGATCTTCGTGGTGCCGAAGCGGCTCGTGAAGAACGGACTGGATCGCTACGTGGTGCTCAACCGCGTGGCCCGGTCAGTCATCGAGAGCTGCCGTGGCAAACACTCGGAGCGCGTCTTCACGCGCAACGGGTGCCCGATCACGAAGATCTACAACTCGGGCTGGAAGGCGGCGCGTAAACGTGCGGCGGCGCGCTACGACGCGGAGTTCGGACGACCCTGCCCGGATGGGTTCAGGAACCTGCGGGTGCATGACCTGAAGCACACCTTCGGTCACCGACTGCGCGCGGCAGGCGTCGGTTTCGAAGATCGCAAGGTGCTGCTCGGGCACAAGTCGGAGCACGTGACGACGCACTACTCGGCGCCGGAAATCGGCACGCTGATCGCGGCTGCGGAGCGAGTTTGCGAGTTGGGGTCCCGCAAAAGTCCCGCGCTGGCGCTGGTGAGGGCACAGACCGAGACCGTAAGTGCTTGATTGATGGTGGCTAGGGTGAGACTCGAACTCACGACCTCGGCATTATGAGTGCCACGCTCTAACCAGCTGAGCTACCTAGCCTTATTCCTCCCCAATGGGGTGGCGGATTTTCAGGGCCCACCCGCACCTCGTCAAGCTCACGATGTCGCCCTGGCACCCCCTTGGGACTTAACAGTAGCAGGCGAAGGGCCGAGGCGAAAACCCGACGGCTGAAGTAATCAAGAATTCACTTGGGTCTGGGGGGCAATAGGTGTCAACATCCCCGTACAGACTGCCGCCGGCGACGATCGACATCGCGAGAGCGGTACGGAATTCAGGAGGATCGCAGTTCCGATGGTTCGTCCGGCTGTCAAGCCGACCATTGCGGACACTTTTACGCGCCTACTGCGGCTGGATCTGGCCGCGGGATCCCCGCGCCTCCGGCTCGAGCAACTCATGGAGGAATCCGAGACGGAGCTCGCGCAGGTCGCGCGTACCGGGCGGCCGGAGCAGCAGCGTATCGCGGGCCACATTCTCGGCAATCCGCAGGACTACCGGCGCTGGGAAAGCGAGCATCTGCGCCTGATGACCACCGTCGCCGGAGCACCGCGCGCCGGCCTGCAGGTGCGCGCCCTGCTTTCGATGGCCTTTTCGCTGACCCACCGCAAGGCCTTGTTCGATTTCCTGCGCGAACGGCGCCTGCGCGGTACCGGGCGTCGCCGTCTGGTTCGCCACTTCCACGGCCACAGCAGCTATTCGCAGGCCGTGATCGCGGAGCATGCCAATTACCTCCAGAGCGCCGCCAGCCTGATGTGCGCCGAACGCATCGGCAGCGGCCTGCTCGCCCACCAGGCCTTTGGCAAGCCCTTGCGTGATTATGAGCAGCGCTACGTGGAGTATTTCAGCGGCTACTGCCAGACCATACTGGGTTATGGCGACAGTCAGGACGGCGACGATACGCGCGCGCTGCTGACGCTGCTCAAGCAGGACGTGCTGGCGCTGCGCCTGCGCCTGATGGCGATGCCCGCAAGCGGCACGTCTAGACGTTAAACAGGAAGTGCATGACGTCGCCCTCGCGGACGATGTACTCCTTGCCTTCGCGCTGCATCCTGCCTGCCGCACGTGCCCCGGCTTCACCACGGTAGCGCACGAAATCCTCGAATGAGATCACCTCGGCGCGGATGAACCCGTGCTCGAAATCCGTGTGGATGACTCCGGCTGCCTGGGGCGCGGTGCTGCCGCGGCGCACGGTCCAGGCGCGCACCTCCTTGGGGCCCGCGGTGAAATAGGTCTGCAGGCCGAGCAGTTCATAGCCGGCGCGTATGACGCGATTCAGGCCCGGCTCGGCGAGCCCCAGGTCCTTGAGGAATTCGGCCCGCTCGGCTTCCTCGAGCTGGGAAATCTCGGCCTCGATCGCCGCACATACCGGAACGACTGTCGCGCCCTCGGCGCGCGCCCTGGCGCGCAGTGCGGCGAGATAGGCGTTGTCCTGGGTGAGAGCGGCCTCATCGACGTTGGCGACATACATCACCGGCTTGCCGGTCAGCAGCTGCAGCTCTTGCAGCTCGCGCCGCTCCTCCGGCGTGAAAGTTACCAGCCGCGCCGGCGTGCCGGCATCGAGTGCGTCGCGCACGCGGATGTAGATCTCGTGGCGACGCGCGGCTTCCTTGTCGCCGCTCTTGAGCGCCTTATTGGCACGATCCACGGCCTTGTCGGCGACCGCCAGGTCGGCGAGCGCCAGCTCCGTATTGATGACTTCAATGTCTTCAAGCGGGTCAATCCGGCCGGCGACGTGCACGATATCCTCGTGGTCGAAGCAGCGCACGACGTGGGCGATGGCATCGGTTTCGCGGATATGCGCCAGGAACTTGTTCCCCAGTCCCTCGCCCTGCGAAGCGCCGGCGACCAGTCCGGCGATATCGACGAACTCGACCGCCGCAGGCACGATTTTCTCCGGATGCGCGATCCCGGCCAGCACTGCCAGCCGCGCGTCAGGGACCGCGACGATGCCCACATTCGGATCTATGGTGCAGAAAGGATAGTTCTCGGCGGCAATCTGCGCCCGCGTCAAGGCATTGAACAGGGTGGATTTGCCGACGTTCGGCAGGCCGACGATGCCGCACTTCAGGCTCATTCATCCTCCCGCGAATCGCCCGGCACTTTCGCCTCGTCACTGGCGTGCAGGCGGTTCATGGCCTTCTGAGCGCCATCGCGCAGCAGCTCCGGGAGCGCCGTCCAGGCGCGCGCCAGCGCGGCGTCGATCAGCTGCTGTTCCTCCGCCGTCGCGCGATCGAGCACCGCATCGATCACCTGGTCCTTGGAACCCGGATGCCCCACGCCGATGCGCAGCCGCCAGAAATCCGGCCCCAGGTGTGCAATCACATCGCGTACGCCGTTGTGTCCCCCGTGGCCGCCGCCCTGCTTGATGCGCACCACCCCCGGCAGCAGGTCGATCTCGTCATGTGCCACGAGGATCTGCCCCGGCTCGATGCGCTGGAAGCCCGCCAGCGACTGCACGGCGACGCCACTGCGGTTCATGAAGGTAGCCGGCTTCACCAGCCACAGATCGCAATCGGCGATGCGCACGCGCGCCACTTCCGCCTGGTGGCGCGACTCGCGCCGCCACGCCGCTCCGCCCGTGCGCGCCAGCTCGTCCACGAACCAGAAACCGGCGTTGTGGCGCGTGCGCGCGTACTCGGCACCTGGATTGCCGAGTCCCGCGATGAGCTTGAGTTGCGGATCAGTCATGCTGCGCACCGGGCAACGCCGCTGCCTCCAGAAACGGGCTCACGGCGCACCCGACAGCGGACATTGAAGAGCGGATGCGTGCAGGCTCCCCGTCCTGCACGCCATCGCCCAACAACTACTTCTTGCCCGCTTCCTTCTTCGGGGCCTCTTTCTTGCCCTCGTCCTTCTTCACCTCGGCGCCGGCGGCAGGAGCCGCTCCCGGCACCGCGCCCGCCACCGCACCTGCCACCGCGCCTTCGGCCGGCGCGCCCGCGGCAACCGCTGCGGCTTCCACCGCCTCCGGCTCCGGCTCGGCGACGCGCGGCGCGTGGATCGAGACCACCGGCGGATTGGCGCCGTGCGCCAGCGCCGTGATGGTCACGCCCGCGGGCACCTTGATCTCGCTCGCGTACAGGGTGTCGTTGAGGTTCATCCCCGACAGGTCCAGTTCGATGTATTCCGGCAGGTCCTTCGGCAGGCAAATCACCTCGACGTCGGCCATATGGTGCGAAACCACACCGCCCTGGGTCTTGACCCCGGGCGCCGCGGCCTCGCCCTTGAAGTGGATCGGCAGGTGCAGACGGATCTTCTCGTTCTCGAGCACGCGCTGCAGGTCGACGTGCACGACGGCGTTGCGCGCCGGGTGCATCTGCACGTCCTTGACGATGACGGGCTGCTGCTGGGCCCCGACCTTGACGTTGATGATCGAGGAGTAGAACTTCTCGTCGCTGACCAGCGCCAGCAGTTTGTGATGCTCGAGCGCGAGCCGCGTGGGCTCGGCGTGAGCGCCGTAGAGAATGGCGGGAACCATGCCGGAATGACGCAGGCGGCGGCTCGCACCCTTGCCCTGCTCATTACGCGGTTCCGCGCTGAGTTCGAAAGCAATACGCATTGAAATGCTCCTTGACGTTTTAACCACGGACCGGCACCGCGACCAGTGCCCGCCCACCCAGAAAATGTTGCCGCTAGTCGATATACAGCGAGCTGACCGATTCCTCGTCGCGAATGCGGCGAATGGTCTCGGCCAGCAGCGCCGCGACCGACAGCTGGCGGATCCGCTCGCACTGGCGCGCCGCCTCGCTGAGCGGGATCGTATCGGTCACCACCAGCTCATCGAGTGCCGAGCCGGCGATGCGCTCCACGGCGTTGCCTGACAGCACGGCGTGCGTGATGTAGGCGACGACGCGCTCGGCGCCCTCATCCTTCAGGGCCTGCGCCGCAAGGCACAGCGTGCCGGCAGTGTCGACCATGTCGTCGATCAGCACGCAACTCCGGCCACCGACTTCACCGATGATATTCATGACTTTCGATTCATTCGGCCGCGGGCGGCGCTTGTCGATGATCGCCAGCTCCGCGTCGTCGAGCCGCTTGGCGAAGGCACGCGCGCGCACCACGCCGCCGACGTCCGGCGACACCACGACCACCTTCGGATAGGCCTTGCGCCACACGTCTCCGAGCAGCACCGGCGAGCCGAACACATTGTCGACCGGGATGCCGAAGAATCCCTGGATCTGCTCGGCGTGCAAATCAAGGGTCAACACCCGCTGCACCCCCGCGCCGCAGATCATGTCGGCGACCAGCTTGGCGGTGATCGCCGCGCGCGTCGCGCGCGGCCGCCGGTCCTGGCGCGAGTAGCCGAAATAGGGCACCACCGCGGTGATGCTCCCGGCCGAAGCGCGCCGGCAGGCGTCGGCCATCACCAGCAGTTCCATCAGATTCTCGTTCACCGGCGGGCAGGTCGATTGCAGCAGGAACACGTCGCGCCCGCGCACGTTCTCCATCAGCTCGACATTCACCTCGCCATCGCTGAAGCGGCCCACGGCGGCGCGCCCGATGGGCAGCATCAGGTGCCGGGCGATGTCGTGGGCCAACCCCGGATTGGCGTTGCCCGCTAACAGCGTGATCGACTGCGAATCCACTCTTGCTTCATCCCTCTTGACGACCTGGCTGGGGTGGAAGGATTCGAACCTCCGAATGGCGGGATCAAAACCCGCTGCCTTACCACTTGGCGACACCCCAAGAAATTGGACCGTGGTCGGCACCCCGGCGGGCTCACGCGCCCTCGCCGAGCGCCACCGCCAGCGGCGAGCGATTCACTCCGCGCGCCACAAAGCTCTTCCATTCCTCCGGCACCCGCGCCGCGACGCGCTCCGCGTCCGCCGCGCGTCCAAACGCCGCGTATACGCAGGAACCCGTGCCGCTCAGGCGTGCCGTCCCGCCCGCGCGCACGTCCAACCAGTCGAGCGCAGCCGCGACCGCCGGGTACCGCGCTCGTACCACGATCTCGCAATCATTGCGGGTCCCGGCCAAGGAAACGGCGCGTATTGTGATGAGGGGGGAATTTCGTGTCAATTCAGGGGCCTGGAATATGTCGGCGGTCGGGACCGCCACTCCGGGATACACGATCAGGTACCAGGCTTCCGGGACCTCCACAGGCGTCAGCTGCTCGCCCCGCCCCTGCGCCCAAGCCGATGAACCGCGTACAAAAACTGGCACATCCGCGCCCAGGGTGAGCCCCAGGCCGGCCAGTGCCTCGACACTCCAGCCGGTGTCCCAGAGCCGGTTCAGCACCCGCAGCACCGTGGCCGCATCGGAGCTGCCGCCACCGAGGCCCCCTCCGGGCGGGATGCGCTTTCGCACCCGGATGCGCGCGCCGCGCCGCGCTCCGCTGGCCGCCTGCAGGGCCGATGCGGCGCGCACCACCAGATCCTGTTCCGCCGGGATCGCCGCCGGGCCTTCGATCCGCTCGATGCGCGGCTCCTCGGTCACCTCAAAGGCAATGTCATCGCCCCAGTCCACGAGCTGAAAAAGGGTCTGCAGATCGTGGTAGCCGTCCGCGCGACGCCCCGTGATGTGCAGGAACAGATTGAGTTTCGCCGGCGCGGGCCACCATCGGCCTGGGTTGGCCGCCGGGGCCGCCATCGGGCTCACCCGAAGCGCCACTGCGAGATATGCAGCTTCATCCGCAGCGCGCCCCGCCGCAGCGAGAGCTGCCGGGGCAACCACTGGCCGGCGCTGCGTTGGTACTCGCCGTAATCCACCTGCCAATCGAATTGCTGCAGCTGGGACAGCCGCGCGGTGGCATCGAGCGACTCCGTCGCCGCTGCCGACGGATCGGGCACGCCCAGCAGCCAGTAGCGCAGGCTCGTCAGGGGTGGCTCGAAACCCAGGATCTTCACCAATTGGGCCTGTGCGCTCGCACCTTCGGAACGCGTGCCGTCGGCCGCGATCACCTGTAGTGCGGCGCCATCGAAATGCACGCGCGCCCCGCCCACCCCCAGCGGCGCGCGCAGCAGCAGCTCGCTGGCCACGCCCTCCTGCTGCCATCGCAGCGTGGCGCTGAATCCCTCGCTGGCCGTGGCCACCGCCAGCTGGCCGCTGAACTCGTAGCGCTCCACGGCCTGCAGGGCCGCGCGGCGCTCGGGCCAGGACAGCACGGGCAGCGGCGCCAGCGAACGGCAGGATGTAAGCCACAGCAGCATCAGCAGGGGCGGCGCGACCCGCAGGGCGGTCCTCGCACGCTCCGAGCGCTCGCACGCCCGACCGATCCGGGACCTCATGATTCAGATGGTCGTGAGCGGTGCCGGCTCCAACGCCGGTGGCGGCTTGGGCGCGGACAGCGCCGGCGCGTATCGATGCACGATCTCCGCCAGGCGCGGATTGTCCGGGTCGGAGGCGAGTGAGCGCTGCCACGCGGCCCTGGCCTCGCTCTTTCTGCCTGCGGTCCACAGCACTTCGCCCCAGTGCGCCCCGATGTCGCCGTCGTGCAGCAGGCGGAAAGCCCGCTCCAGCACCGGCAGGGCCGCATCGCCATGCCCGCGGCGGTACAGCACCCAACCCAGGCTATCGAGGACGGCCGGATTGTCGGGCTGCCCCGCCAGTGCCGCGCGTATCAGCTGTTCGGCGCGTGGCAGGTCGCGCCGGTGATCGGCCAGGGTATAGCCCAGGGCGTTGCTGATGTTGTCGTCGAGGGGCCGTTCGCGATGCAGGATTTCGAGCGCGGTGACGGCCGCACTGACGCGGCCCGCCCGCTCGAGCAGCACCGCGCGCTGATAACTGATGTCGGGATTGCCGGGCGAACGGCGCAGCGCGCTTTCCACCCGGCTCAGCGCTTCATCGGCGGCGCCCGCGACCGACAGCAGCTCGGCGCTGGCCAGATCAGCGCGGATACGCTCGTCCGGTTCCGCGTCGCGGGGCGCGCTGAGCACCCGCACCGCGGCGTCCCGGTCTCCCTGCCGGTAAAGGATGCTCGCTGTGCGGCGCCGACCCTCCCCTTCGAACGCAGTGCCCATCAGCAGCGCGTAATCGCGCGTCGCCGCGTCATCGTCACCGCGACGTTCGGCGATCAGGCCCAGGTAATACACCGCCATGGGCGCGGAGGCCGGATCATGCAGCAGGCCGTTGCAGCGTTGCTCGGCGAGGGCGTAATCGCTCCGTTCAATGGCCAGCTCGGCCAGCAGCCGCGCCGCGGCTCCCCCCGCTTCCTTGTCGTTGAGCAGCCCCTGCAACTCGGTCTGCGCCGCATCCTCCTGACCGAGCATCATGAGTGTCTGTGCCGGAGTCAGCCGGCCACCCTTGCTCGTCGCAGCCAGACGGGCCGCGGCGCTGGCGGCCTTCGCGTCGCCCAGCACGGCCTCGGCGCGCGCCGTGATCTGCGCGACTTCCGCTTCACCCGCTCCCGCTTCGCGCGCCCGCTGGGCGAGGCGCAGCGCCAGCTTGGCATCCCAGGCTTCGAGCGCGAGACCCGCCGTGGCCAGTTGCGGCCCGGCCGCCGCAAGTTGTGGTGCTTCCAGATTGCGCAGCATCGCCAGCGTTGGCTCACTTCCCGCGCTCTGTGACAGCGACTGGATGGTCTCCGGGATCTTTTGTGCGTTGGCGGCGAGCCACAGACCGAAGTGCCGCCGCGCTTCAGCGATCTGCTGGGCGCCAAGGTCGGCGCGCACGAGCACCAGGGTCGCGTCGGCATCGCCGGGCGCGAGCTGCAGCCAGCGGCTTGCCAGCGTGAGCGCCTGCGGGTACTGGCCGCAGGCGAGCGCGACAGCGGCGGCGTGCGAAGCCAGCCGCGGCTCCGACAGTTGCCGCACCGCCTGCTGGTAGCGGGTGGTCGCAAGCCCGCAATCACCGCGCTGCAAGGCGGCTTCGGCGCTGACAATCGCGGCATTGCCGTCGGTCACGCCCTCGGCGCCAGGCGATCCGGGGACCGTGGCCGCGGCGCGGCCCGGCGAGGCTTCGAGCAGCGCTGCCAGGCAGGCGATTACGCCCGCCAGCAGCGGAGCCATCGGTGCGGGGCGGTGGCAAAGCAGCATGATCATGCGACTATAGCAGTACGATGAAAGATTCGATCCGCCGGAAGCTGGAAAAGTCCGCCGAGCGCTACGAAGAGGTTGGACATATGCTGTCCGACCCCCAGGTGCTCGCGCGCCCGGAGCAGTTCCGCGATCTGTCGGTCGAATACTCCCGCCTCCAGCCGACGGCTGCGGCGCTGCAGGAATTCAGGGGTCTGGAGGCCGAACTGCTCTCCGCCGAGGAACTGCGCCGCGACGGGGACGCCGGCATGCGCGCACTCGGCGAGGAGGAAGCGCAGCGGCTGCGCGGCGCGCTGGCGGCCCGCAACGAGGCGCTTCAGCGCCTGTTGCTGCCGCAGGATCCCCACGATGAAGGCAACATATTCCTTGAGATCCGTGCAGGCACCGGCGGGGACGAGGCCGCCCTGTTCGCCGGCGAGCTGCTGCGCATGTACAGCCGCTACGCGCAGCTTCGCGGCTGGCAGGTGGAGCTGCTGAGCGAGAGTTCCGGCGAGCACGGCGGTTACCGCGAAGTGATCTGCCGCGTCGTGGGCCGCGGCGCCTTCTCACGCCTGAAGTTCGAATCCGGCACGCACCGGGTGCAGCGCGTGCCCGCCACCGAATCCCAGGGGCGCATCCACACCTCGGCCTGCACCGTGGCGATACTGCCGGAGCTGGCCGAAATTGATCGCATCGAAATCAATCCGGCGGACCTGCGCGTGGACACCTATCGCTCCTCGGGCGCCGGCGGCCAGCACGTGAACAAGACCGAATCGGCGATACGCATTACGCACCTGCCCACCGGCGTGGTCGTCGAGTGCCAGGACGAGCGCTCCCAGCACAAGAACCGGGCGCGGGCGATGGCCCTGCTGCAGGCGCGCCTGCTTGCCGCGGAACAGGAAAAGCGGGCGAGCGCGCAGGCGCGGACGCGCAAGCTGCAGGTGGGAAGCGGCGATCGGTCCGAGCGCATCCGCACCTACAATTTTCCGCAGGGCCGGATGACCGATCATCGCATCGACCTGACGCTCTACAAGCTCGCGGCCATCATGAACGGAGAGCTCGACGAACTGCTCGAGGCGCTGCAGCGCGAATTTCAGGCCGAGGAGCTGGCGGCGGAATAAAGCTGCAGCCACAAGGCGCTGAAATACACCAGCGCCACGGCCTGGATGCCCAGCTCGCAGGCCACGCTGAAAGCGCTGATGGCCGCCGCCTTCACCCCGACCGCGCCCAGCAGGATCTGCAGTATTCCAAACGCCGCGATCGCGGCCAGCCAGCAGACCAGGAAGATCAGCAGCGCGATCACCGCCGCGGCCAGCGCCTTGCGCCATATGGGCCGCACCAGACGCACGCAGCTCACGACCACCTGCAGCGGGTTGTGCCTCTCAAAGAGGACCACCGGCCGCAACAGCTGGAAACACACCAGCAGGAAAAGGCCGGGCAGGACCAGGGCGAACAGCCCGGCCAGCACCGCGATCCAGGCCAGCACGAAGCTGACCATCAGCAGCGGCCAGCGCGCCAGGGCCGCGGACAACTCGGTGCGCAACTGCGGCGGCTGGCCGAGCAGGAGCGCGCGCTGGCGCACCATGAGCGCCGCCGCAAACAGCTGGTACAGGGCAAAGCCCGCCAGGCTCAGCGCCCAGAATTTCGGATCCAGCGGCGGGTGCATCGGATCTATTGCCCGGCCGGTCGTCAGCCAGTACATATTGGGGAGCGCCACGAACAGGACGGCGAACAGGGCGAAGGGCAGGCACTTGGCCAGTGTGGCGTGGAAGCTGCGCGTCGCCGCATCCATCAGATCGCTGACGGAGGCGGATTGGGACGGCGGCCGGGGCTCAAGCATGCGAAACTCCCTGGTGCGGCGGAGTAAACAGGCGCGCAATTTAGCATCACCCGCATGAACCTGGAGCAAGCGGCCCTTTCAGTGGAGGCGGTCCTGGCCGGGGCGACGGCCCGGCTCCAGCCTTCGGGCAGCGCCGCCCTCGATGCCCAACTGCTGCTCGGATTCTCGATGCAGCGCCCGCGCAGCTGGTTGCTCGCCCGGGGCACGGCGCTGGTGGGGGCGACGGCGCTGGCCGATTTCGAGCAGCGCCTGGCCCGGCGGGCACGGGGTGAGCCGCTCGCCTATCTCATCGGCAAGCGCGAATTCTGGTCACTCGATCTGCAGGTTACACCGGCCGTCCTGGTGCCGCGCCCGGAGACGGAGCTGGTCGTCGAACGCTCACTCGCCCTGCTGGGCGAGGCCGCCGCCGACGTCGCTGATCTGGGGACCGGTTCTGGTGCCATCGCCCTGGCACTGGCGCGCGAGCGGCCGCGCTGGCGGGTGACCGCCACGGATCGATCCGCGGCGGCCCTCGCGGTCGCCGTGGCCAACGCGCGCGCGCTGGCCCTCGGCAATGTCGAGTTCCTCAACGGCGAGTGGTTCGAGCCCCTGGGCGACCGGCGCTTCGAGCTGATGGCCTGCAATCCGCCGTATATGGCTGCGGATGATCCGGCATTGGAGGGGGATGCCGCGTTGCGGCACGAGCCGCCGGGTGCGCTGGTGGCGGCTCAAGGTGGGCTGGCGGATCTGGCAACCGTCGTGGCCGGCGCCCCCGCGCATCTGTCGGCGCGCGGCTGGCTGGTGCTCGAGCATGGCGCCGGACAGGCCGCAGCGGTCGCGGACTTGCTTGTGGCGCAGGGCTTCAGTCACGTACGCTGCCACCATGACCTGGCAGGACTGCCGCGGGTTACTGAAGCACAGTGGCCAGCGTCGGCCTCCACACTGAAAATAGAGCCATCAACATGATACGTTTTGAAACCTCGCACGGCGCCTTCACGGTCGAATTGTTTGACAGCGATGCACCGCTGACCGTCGCGAACTTCCGCCAGTATGTGGACGACGGCTTCTTTGATGGCACGATCATTCACCGCATCGTCCCGGGCTTTGTGATCCAGGGCGGCGGCCTGACGGCCGATTTCTCGCAGAAGACCACTCGCCCACCCGTCCGGAACGAGGCCGGCAATGGCCTGTTGAATGAGCGCGGCACGCTGTCCATGGCGCGCACAGATTCCCCGCACAGCGCTACTTCGCAATTCTTCGTAAATCTCAAGGACAACGATTTTCTCGATCACCGCCCTGGCCATCATGGCTACGCGGTCTTCGGCCGCGTGGTCGAGGGTCTGGAGATCGTTGATAAGATCGCCACCGTCCCCACGGGCCGCCGCAAGGGGTACACCGACGCGCCCATGGAAGACATCGTCATCAACACGGCCCGCCGCGTGAAAGTACCGGCCTAGGGGCTGTCGACACTCATGCGATTGCTGCGCCGCCTCGTGCGTGGCCTGCTGTACTCGGTGCTGATCGCGGTGACACTGCTGCTGCTGACAGTGCTCGCACTGCGCTGGCTGAATCCTCCTACCAGTGCCTTCATGATCGAATCGTCCCTGGCGGCGCTGCGCGCGGGCGAGCGTGACTATGCGACGCATTATCGTTGGGTTGATCTGGAGCAGATTTCGCCGCAGGCCGCGCTGGCGGTCATCGCCTCGGAAGACCAGCAATTTCCGTTTCACGGCGGCTTCGACTTCCAGTCGATTCGCGAGGCCGTGCGTCACAATGCCAGCAGCCGCCATGTGCGCGGCGCCAGCACGATCTCGCAGCAGGTGGCAAAGAATCTGTTCCTGTGGCCGGGTGGCGGGCTGTTCCGCAAGGGCCTGGAGGCCGGCTTCACCCTGCTCATCGAGTCGTGCTGGCCCAAGGAGCGCATTCTCGAGGTCTACCTGAATATCGTCGAGTTCGGCCGCGGCATCTACGGCGTGCAGGCCGCGGCGGAACGCTATTTTCACGAGAACGCCCGGCGCCTGAACCGCGCCGACAGTGCGCTGCTCGCCGCCGTCCTTCCCAACCCGCGCCGCCTGCGCGTCGAGGCGCCCTCGGCCTATGTGTGGGCCCGCAGCGAATGGATTGCGGAGCAGATGCAGGGTCTGGGTGGCACCACCTACCTCAATCTGGTCGAAGAAGATCTCGCCCGTCAGCCCTGATCCCCCTTTAGAATGCCTGGCCGTGGAGTACATGACGTGAAAGGCCGGCGAGTCCTCGCACTGGGCTGTCTGGTCTGCTTTCTGGTCGCGCCCGACACGGGAGCTGCAGCCTCTGCCGCCGCGGCGACCGCCGCCGGCGCGCTCGACCTGCTCAGCTCGAAGGATGCCTCCGCGGGGCTCAAGGCCGCCCTGTCCCAAAGCGTGAACAGGGCCGTCCAGCAGCTGGGCGTCGCCGACGGTTTCCTCAGCAATCCCAAGGTCACGATTCCGCTGCCCTCCGCATTTCGCGATATCGAGCCCGCCCTGCGCCTGCTCGGCCATGGTGGCGATGCCGATGACCTCAAGGCCAGCCTTAATCACGCCGCCGAAGCTGCGGTCAGCGAGGCGGCGCCGATCCTGAAAAAATCGCTGCGCAATATGACGCTGGCCGACGCCAAGGGCATTCTCGGAGGCGGCGAGGATTCCGCGACGCAATTTTTCCGGCGCAGCGCCGGCGATGAACTCAGGAGCCGCTTCAGGCCGATCGTCGCCCGCGCCACCGCGCAAGTGAAGCTTGCCGGACTCTACGACAGGTTCGCCGGCCAGGCGGCCCAGTATGGGCTGCTCGGCGGCAGCGAGACCAACATGAACGACTACGTGACCGACAAGGCTCTCGATGGCCTGTTCATCGTGATGGCCGACGAAGAGCGCGCCATCCGCAAGGATCCGCTCGGCCAGGCGAGCGCGATCATTCGCAAGGTATTCGGCGCGCAATGACCCGTCACACGCGACCGGGCACGCATTTATGAGCGCGAACACGACCAGACAATACCGCCACTACGATCTGATCATGGCCGCGTACGTGTGCATCCTGCTGTGCGCGAACCTGATCGGACCGTCGAAAGTGGCCACCGTGAGGCTGCCCGTCATCGGCGACGTCACTTTCGTCGCCGGCGTCCTGTTCTTCCCGATCTCCTACATTTTTGGCGATATCCTCACCGAAGTGTACGGCTACGCGCGCGATCGGCGCTGCGTGTGGGCCGGGTTTGCCGCCCTCGCCTTTGCGGCATTCATGGCCTGGGTGATCGTGGCCCTGCCGCCAGCCACCGAATGGCGCGACAAGCAGGCCACCGTCGCTGCCATCTTCGGCAACACCTGGCGCATCGTGGGCGCCTCAATCATCGCGTTCTGGAGCGGTTCGCTGGTCAACAGCTACGTGCTGGCGAAAATGAAGATCCGGACCCGCGGGCGCTGGTTGTGGACGCGCATCGTCGGTTCCACGATCTGCGGCGAAGCGGTCGATTCGGGCCTGTTCTACTCCCTCGCCTTCTACGGGTTGTGGGACCCGCAGCTGCTGCTCAGGGTCATGGTGACGCAGTACGTGCTCAAGACCGCCTGGGAAGTCGTCATGACACCGGTCACCTATCGTGTCGTCGCTTTCCTCAAGCGCTCCGAGCAAGAGGATTACTACGACACCGACACCGACTTCACCCCGTTCTCGTTGCGGGCCTGAGTCGGCTGCGCTAGTTGT
Source organism: Steroidobacteraceae bacterium (assembly GCA_035300345.1). Lineage (GTDB taxonomy): Bacteria > Pseudomonadota > Gammaproteobacteria > Steroidobacterales > Steroidobacteraceae > FEN-1191. Next base: position 3,647 of record DATGVM010000013.1, on the reverse strand, counting down.
ACCCGCCCGGCGGCGGCTGCACGCGGCCATCGGGGGCAAACAGCTGCGCGATATCCACGGCATCGTAGCGGTAATCGCGGCCGCAGAATTCGCAAGTCACGGTGAGCGCGCCCTCGCTCGCCAGGGCGGCGCGGGCTTCCTCCTCACCGAGCGATCTGACCAGGTTCGAGACGCGCTCCTGACTGCAGCGGCAGGCGAAGTGCACCGGAGTGATGCCGAACACCCGGCAGTCGTGCGCGCCAAATACGCGCCGCAGGGAATCCTCGGCGGCGGCGCTCAGCAGCTGCTCCGGCGAGAGGGAGTCAAGGCCGGAGCTCAGATCCTCCCAGGCCTGCTGCAGCAGCGCGCCGGAGCCCTCGCCGCCGACTGTCGCTGACGGAAGTTTCTGCAGCAGCAGGCCGCCGGCACGCGCGCCATCGGCCGCCAGCATGAGCCGGGTCGGCAACTGTTCCGAGCCCTCGAAGTAGCGCTCCAGGCACGCGGCAAGATTCGCGCCTTCCAGCGGCACGATGCCCTGGTAGTTGGCGCCGGAGGGCTCGGACTGCACGGTGACGACCAGGCGGCCGGTGCCGACCAGTGTGGCAAAGCCGACGGCCTCGCTTGCGTTGAGGTCGTGATGGGCGACGGCACGCAGCTGGAAGCGGTCGCTGCACTGCGCGACCAGGAGCCGGACGCGCCCGCTGCCCGCGAACTGCAGGGTCAGCGTACCCTCGAACTTCAGCGTCGCGGCCAGCAGCACCGCGGCCGTCGCCGCCTCCCCCAGGAGCGAGGCGACCACCGGCGGGTAGCTGCGGCAGGCGCGCAGCTCCTGCCATGCCGGACCCAGGCGCACCCACTGCCCGCGCAGGGGCTGCGCCTCGAGCACAAAGCGGCGCAGTTCGCCAGCCGTCGGGTCCTCAGCCACTGAGCTTTTGCTTCAACAGCTCGTTCAGCCGGCCTGGGTTGGCCTTTCCCTGCGTTGCCTTCATGACTTGGCCCACGAAAAAGCCGAACAGCTTGTCCTTGCCTGCGCGGTAATCGGCCAGCTGCGCGCCGTTCGCCGCCATCACCGTCTCGATCGCCTGCAGGATCGGACCATCGTCGGTGATCTGGCGCAACCCGCGTGCATCGATGACAGCGTCGGCCTCAAGTCCGCCGTCCCACATCGCCTCGAAGACTTCCTTGGCGAGCTTGCCCGAGAGCGTCGCATCCCCGATGCGCCGCAGGAGCGAGGCCAGCGACGCGGCACCCACGCGGCTGGCGCCAATCTCCAGTCCGTCGCGGTTGAGGAACGCGGCCAGTTCACCCCCGACCCAGTTCGCCGCCAGTTTGGGATTCCCCCCCAGCTCGCGCACGACGGCCTCGTAGTAATCGGCCAGCTCGGCGCTCGCGGTCAGCACCTGCGCGTCGTAGCCGGACAGTTCGTACTGAGTGCAGAAGCGCTGCGCCTTATGGTCGGGGAGCTCGGGAAGCTGTGCGGCGAGCGCCTTGACGTAGGCCTCGTCCAGCACCACCGGCAGCAGGTCGGGATCCGGGAAGTAGCGATAGTCGTTCGCCTCCTCCTTGGAACGCATCGAGCGTGTCTCACCGCGCTCCGGATCGTAGAGACGGGTCTCCTGCACCACCTGGCCGCCGGACTCGAGCAGGGCCACCTGACGGGAGACTTCGTGGTTGATCGCCTTCTCGACGAAGCGGAAGGAATTGATGTTCTTCAGCTCGGCACGCGTGCCGAATTTCTCGGCGCCGCGCCGCCGCACCGAGACATTCGCATCGCAGCGGAATGAGCCTTCCTGCATGTTGCCGTCGCAGATGCCCAGATACCGCACCAGCGTGTGCACTTTCTTCATGTAGGCGATGGCTTCGCGGGCCGAGCGCATCTCGGGCTCCGAGACGATCTCGAGCAGCGGCGTACCGGCGCGATTGAGATCGATGCCGGTCAGTCCCGGCAGGCCCTCGTGGAGCGACTTGCCCGCGTCTTCTTCCAGATGCGCGCGCGTCACGGCAATGCGGCGCGCGCTGCCATCGTCCATCACGATGTCCACGTGACCGCCCGCGACGATCGGCAGTTCGTACTGGCTGATCTGGTAGCCCTTGGGCAGGTCAGGATAAAAATAATTCTTGCGCGCAAACACCGAGCGCGGCGCGATGCGCGCACCGATGGCCAGGCCGAACATCACCGCCATGCGCACGGCCGCGGCGTTCAATACCGGCAGCACGCCGGGATACCCCAGGTCGACCAGATCGGCCTGCGCATTGGGGGGCGCGCCATAGGCCGTCGCCGAGCCTGAAAAGATCTTCGAGTGCGTGGCAAGCTGGGCGTGGATCTCCAGCCCGATGACCGTCTCCCAGTCCGTGGACGGCACCATCAGCGGTAGCCCTCCGGTGCGCGCTGGTGCCAGTCGGTCGCCAGCTGGTAGCGATGGGCGATGTTCAACAGCCGCTCTTCGGTGAAATGGGCGCCGATGAGCTGCAGCCCGACCGGCAGCGCGTCGGCGAATCCGCAGGGAATCGACATGGCCGGCAGGCCCGCGAGGTTCGCACCGATGGTGTAGATGTCGTTGAGGTACATCGTCACCGGATCGGAGGTCTTGGCGCCGAGCTCAAAAGCCACCGTCGGCGTGGTCGGGCCGACCAGCACGTCGACCTCGCCAAAAGCGCGCGCGAAGTCATCGACGATCAGCTGGCGCACGCGCTGGGCCTTGAGGTAGTAGGCGTCGTAGTAGCCGGCCGAGAGCACGTAGGTGCCGGTCATGATGCGCCGCTTGACCTCGGCGCCGAACCCTTCCGAGCGCGAGCGCACGTACAGATCCTTGAGATCCCGGGGCTGCTCGCAGCGGTGTCCGAAGCGCACGCCATCGTAGCGCGCCAGATTGGAAGAACATTCGGCCGGGGCCACCACGTAGTAGGTGGGCACCGAGAGCGGGAGATTGGGCAGGCTCATGTCCCGCACTTCAGCGCCCTCGCCGCGCAGCACCTCCAGGGCCGCACGCACGCAGGCGGCGACGTCCGGGTCCAGCCCCTTGTCGAAGCACTCCTTGAGCACCCCCACCTTGAGACCCGCGAGCGGACGCTCGAGAGGGGCGTGGTAATCGGGCACGGCGCGCTCGACGCTGGTCGAATCGCGCTCATCGAACCCGGCCATGGCGCCAAGCAGCAGTGCCGCATCCTCCGCCGTGCGCGCGATCACTCCGGCCTGATCCAGGCTGGAGGCGAAGGCCACGATGCCGTAGCGCGACACGCGGCCATACGTGGGCTTGATGCCGGTCACGCCGCACAGGGCGGCGGGCTGGCGGATCGAACCGCCGGTATCGGTGGCCGTGGCGGCCGGCACCAGCCGCGCGGCCACGGCCGCGGCCGAGCCGCCCGAGGAACCACCGGGCACGCGGGTCGGGTCCCAGGGGTTGCGGACCGGACCAAAATAGCTGGTCTCATTGGACGAGCCCATCGCGAACTCGTCCATGTTGGTCTTGCCCAGCACCACGACGCCGGCCGCACGCAGGCGCGCCACGACGGTGGCATCGTAAGGGGAGACAAAATTCGCGAGCATCTTCGATCCGCAGGTGGTGCGGGAGCCGGCCGTGCAGAAGATGTCCTTGTGGGCAATCGGCACCCCGGTGAGCGGGGGCGCTCCGCCGGCCGCCAGCTGGCGATCCGCGGCGGCGGCGGCC
>DATGVM010000012.1:0-17704 GCA_035300345.1 Steroidobacteraceae bacterium | reverse complement strand
CATGGACATCCAATCCCACAAATCGTAGGTTATTCATGGCCGGCTCCTGTTCGTATGCGGCTCTGCGCCGCGGTTCTTCCCGATCCACAGCGTAACCCGCGAGCTGCGAATCGGGAGCCGGTCGTTCCATTGTGACTAGCCGGTTGCCTTAAGGGCGATGTACCCGCGTGCCGAACGCACGGAGCTTTCGATCGATGCTGAGCAGGGTGTAGCCGTGGTACCGCGCCTGCGCATAGAGCAGCCGGTCAAAGGGATCAGCGTGTGCCTGGCGCAACTCGCAGGACAGCAGAATGGGCTCCAGGCCGATCGCGAGCATGCGAAAGCCGTCCTTCAGCGCCTGATCGACCAGCCGGCGAGGGGCAATGCCCAGCTTGCCGCGGCGCCACTTGAGGCCGGTCTCCCAGACTGAGGCTTCGGAGAACCACACCTCTTCGGCGGCGAGGATCGCCTTGCGGCCCGCCGGCCTCAGGGACGGCGAGTCCGCCAGGGCCCATATCAGGCAGTGGGTATCGAGCAGCAGCTTCATCGGCCCAGCAGGTCGCGATCGCTCAGCGGCGCGTGAAAGGCGGGGTCGATCCTGCTGGCCTCGCGCCCCAGGCCGCCAAGGCGCACGCCGCTGCGGGCGCGGCCATTGGCCAGCGGCGTCAGGCGAGCGAGCGGCTTGCCGGCCCGGGCGATGACCACCTCTTCACCGGCCAGCGCCCGATCGAGCAGCGCGGATAATTGCGCCTTGGCATCGTAGATGTTGACTTGCATGGTGCCGCAAGATTATTGGGAACCAGGCGAGTTAGTCAACTTCTATTATTTATGACTAATAGCAGAAATGCAGCCTCAACGGCCAGGCCCGGATGCCGTACCGCGCTCGCGGCGGGTGCGCAGCCGGTCAATGTACAGATACACCACCGGGGTGGTGTAGAGGGTCAGCAGCTGGCTGACGAGCAAGCCGCCCACCATGGAGATACCGAGCGGGCGGCGCATCTCGGTACCATCGCCGGAGGCGAGGGCGAGGGGCAGGGCGCCGGCGATGGCGGCGCAGGTGGTCATCATGATCGGGCGGAACCGCAGGGCGCAGGCCTGGGCAATCGCGGCGCGGGGACTCAGGCCCTGGTTGCGCTGCGCGTCGATGGCAAAGTCGATCATCATGATGGCGTTTTTCTTGACGATGCCGATCAGCAGCAGGATGCCGATGAAGGCGATCAGGCTGAGTTCATTGCCGGTCGCCAGCAGTGCCAGCAGCGCGCCCACGCCGGCGGAGGGCAGGGTTGAGAGGATCGTCAGGGGGTGGCTGTAGCTTTCATACAGTATGCCAAGCACCACGTAGATGGCCGCGAAGGCCGCCAGCAGCAGCAGCGGCTGATTGTTGGTGTTCTGCTGGAACAGGCGCGCCGTGCCGTAGGAGCCGCCCTGAATCGTGGTGGGCACGTGGATGCGATCCATCGTCCGCTTGATCGCTGCGAGCGCGGTGCTGAGCGATTCTCCCTCGGGCAGGTTGTAGGCAATTGAGGTGGATGCGGAGGTGCCCGTGTGATTGACGCTGACGGGCGTCGTGCCGGTGGAAAAATGGCTGAAGGCCGAGAAGGGCACGACCGCTTCCTTCGCCACGCTGACCGCGGCGCCGGTGGAAGTGTTCTTGCGCCCCGCGTTGGCCAGCGCATTCGCCGCGGCATTGCGCGCTGCATCCTGCGCCACGGCGCCGACGGTGGCACCGTGGGCGGATTTCAGTACGGTCGTGCCGGCCACCGCCTGGGTGGCCTGGGTGCCGCTGACCGACCCTCCCGCAGTGCTGATGTAGAGCGCCTTGAGGCTGTCCGGGCTCTGCCAGAATTCGGGCGCCACCTCCATGACGACATGGTATTGCTGCGGACTGTAGGGATTGTAGATCGTGGACACCTGGGACTGCGCGAAGGCGTCTCCCAGCGTGTTGTCGATCTGCGCGGCCGTGAGTCCGAGACGCGAGGCCGCGTCACGATCCACGATCAGGTCGGTTTCGAGGCCGCCCGGCTGCAGGTCGGTGTCGACGTCCGTGACCTCGGGGACCTCCTGCAGCGCCTTGCGGAGCCTTGCCGACCAGGTGCGAAGTTCGGTCAGGTCATCGCCCAGCAAGGTGTACTGATACTGCGAATTCGCCGAGCGTCCGCCACCACCACCGCCGATGTCCTGCACCGCCTGCAGGAAGGCCTGCACACCCGTGACCTGCGCCATTTTCGGACGCAGACGAGCGATCACACGGTCGGCCGATTCATGGCGTTCCGAGAGGGGCTTGAGCGTGATATTGACATTCGCACCGGCTCCGCCACCGCCACCTCCACCGCCAGGGCCACCGCCGCCGCCGCCGCCACCGCCACCGCCGACCGAGCCGGCGACGGTCGCCACCGCCGGATCGGCCCTGATGATGTCGACAACCTCCTTGAACTTGCCCTTCATCAGCTGAAACGATGCGAAGGCGTCGCCGCGGATGCCGCCACGCAGCTGTCCGGTATCCTGCTGGGGCAGGAACCCCTTGGGCACCACGATGTACAGGCCGACGTTCAATGCAACGGTCAGCAGCAGGATCAGCATCATCAGCCGTCCGTGATCGAGCGCCCAGGCGAGGCTCTGTTCGTACTTGCGGCGCGTGTCGGCAAACAGGCGCTCGAAAGACTCGCTCCAGCCGCCGCTCCTGCGCGCCCCGTCCCGCCCGAGGAGCCGCGCACACATCATCGGCGTCGTCGTCAGCGAGATGACGAGCGAGATCAGGATGGCAACGGCGAGCGTCACCGCGAATTCGCGAAACAATCGGCCCGGAATGCCCCCGATCAGCTGAATCGGGATGAACACGGCCACCAGCGACAGGCTCATCGAGACGACCGTGAAACCCACCTCGCGCGCCCCGAGCACTGCGGCCTGAAGGCGCGGCATGCCGGCCTCGATGTGCCGCATCGAGTTTTCCATGACGACGATGGCGTCATCGACGACGAAGCCGGTGGCGATGGTCAGCGCCATCAGTGAAAAATTATTAAGGCTGTAGTCGAGCAGGTACATGGCCCCGAAAGTACCGATGAGCGACACCGGCACCACCACCGCCGGTATCAAAGCGGCGCGGGCGCTGCGCAGGAAAACGTAGACCACCAGGATGACCATCGCGACGGCCAGCAGCAGCGTGCGCTCCACCTGGCGGAGCGAGGCCCGGATGGTCACCGAGCGGTCACTCGTGACCGCCAGGTCGATCTTCGGGTCGATGGACTTCTTCAGCAGCGGCAACTCGGACCTGATGGCGTCGACGACACTGATGATGTTCGCGCCCGGCTGCTGGGTGATCTGGACCTGGACGGCCGGCTTGCCGTTGTACAGGCCGTAGTTGCGGATGTTCTCGGTAGCTCCGTCCTGGATGTCGATGACCTCGGCAACATCGCCCAAGCGCACCGTCGCACCGCTCCGGTTGGCGATGATCAGCGACCGATAGTCGGTGGCGGTGCGTGCGTTGTCGTTGGTGTAGATCTGGTAATGCAGCGCCGCCGTTTCGATCGCGCCTTTCGGCGCATTGGCGTTCGCGTTGGAGATCGCCGCACGGATGTCCTGCAGGCCGATCCCGTATTTGGACAGCGTGAGTGGATTGATCTCGACGCGCACCGCCGGCAGCGCGCTGCCGGCGACGTTGACGTTACCGACGCCCTTGATCTGGGACAGGCGCTGGGAGATTACGGCATCGGCGGCGTCATAGATCTGTCCCTGCGAAAGCACATCGGAAGTCAACGCCAGCTGCAGGACGGGAAAACTCGAACTGTTGAACTTGCGATAGGCGGGATTGCGCGTGAGCGAGGAGGGCAGGTCCGCATGCGCGGCGACGATGGCGGCCTGGACGTCGCGTGCCGCGCCGTCAATATTCCGGTCGATCCCAAAGGTCAGCTGGATGTTGGTGTTGCCCACGCTGCTGGTGGAGGTCATGTCATCCACATCGGCGATCGCGCCCAGATGGCGCTCGAGCGGAGTGGCGACGCTGCTGGCCATGACTTCAGGGCTGGCCCCGGGGATGGAGGCGGAGACGAATATGGCAGGCGCGTCGATCCTCGGGAGCGGGGCAACCGGCAGCAGATTGAAGGCCACGCCGCCGGAAAGCGCCACACCCAGGGTCAGCAGGCTCGTGGCCACCGGACGGGCGATGAAGGGCGCGGAGAGATTCATGCGCGCCGGCGAAATCGCAGTCCGAGCCGGTCGAAAGCCAGGTAAATGACCGGCGTCGTGAACAGCGTCAGCACCTGGCTGACGGCCAGGCCGCCGACGATGCTCACGCCGAGCGGGTTACGAAGTTCCGAACCGGTGCCGGTACCGAACATCAGCGGCAGGGCCCCGAACATGGCCGCCACGGTGGTCATCAGGATGGGACGGAAGCGCAGCAGGCAGGCCTGGTAGATCGCTTCGCGCGGCGACATGCCCTCCTGCCGTTCCGCCTGGATGGCGAAGTCGATCATCAGGATGGCATTCTTCTTGACGATGCCAATGAGCAGGACGATGCCGATCAGGGCAATGATGGTCAGCTCATGCCCCGCGAGCATCAATGCCAGCAGTGCGCCGATGCCCGCCGAAGGCAGTGTCGAGAGGATCGTGACCGGGTGAATGAAGCTCTCGTACAGCACGCCCAGCACGATGTACATCACGACCACGGCGGCGAGCAGCAGCAGCAGCTCATTGCTGAGGTTATTGCGAAACGCCAGCGCCGCCCCCTGGAACGTGGTGCTGATGTCCTCGGGCAGTCCGACGCCCAACTCGGCGTTCTCGATCGCCTTGACACCCGAACCGAGCGAGGCGCCCGGGGCGAGATTGAAGGACACGGTGCTCGATGGAAACTGGGCCTGGTGATTGATCAGCAGCGGGCGAGTCTCCTCCCGGACCGTGGCGATGGCAGAGAGCGGCACCTGGCCGCCACCCGCGGATGGCACATAGATCGAGGCCAGCGACTGGAGCGAACCCTGCTGGGAGGGATCGGCCTCGATGATCACGCGATACTGGTTGGATTGCGTGAAGATCGTTGACACGATGCGCTGGCCGAAGGCGTCGTAGAGGGCGTTGTCGACCGTGCCGACGCTGACGCCGAAGCGTGCGGCGCTGTTGCGGTCAATGACCACCGCGGCGGACAGTCCGTTGTCCTCCTGGTTGCTGGTCACATCGGCAAACTCCGGCAGCGAGCGCAATTGCGCCACGAGCCGGGGTGTCCAGGAGGCCAGCGCGGCCGTGTCGGACGCCTGCAGGGTAAATTGATACTGCGTGCGGCTGACGGTGGCATCCAGAGTCAGATCCTGCACCGGCTGCAGGTACAGCGTAATGCCGGCCACTCCGGCGATCTCATCCTGCAACCGGCGGGCAATCTCGGTGGCGGTCGCGCGGCGCTCGCTGCGCGGCTTGAGGTTGATCAGGAACCGCCCACTATTGAGCGTGACGTTGCTCCCATCGACGCCGATGAAGGAGGAAAGACTGGCGACGTCAGCATCGCGCAGGAGGGCCGCGCCCAGGGCCTGCTGACGATCGGCCATCGCCGCATAGGAGATGGACTGGGTGGCCTCGGACACCCCCTGGATGAGTCCCGTATCCTGCGTCGGGAAGAAGCCCTTCGGAATCAGGATGTACAGGAGCGCCGTCAGCACCAGGGTACCCACGGCCACGACGAGCGTCAGGCGCTGATGGTTGAGCACCCATGCCAGTTGCCGTCCGTACCCACGCAGCAGGGCGGCGAACCACGGCGCATACGCCTGGGGCTGCGCGGCGTGTTCCGCGGGCGAGCGCGGGCGCAGGAGCTTTGCGCACAGCATCGGCACCAGGGTCAGCGACACCAGGGCAGAGATCAGGATCGTCACCGCCAGTGTGACGGCAAATTCCCGGAACAGCCGGCCCACGACCTCCTGCATGAAAAGGAGGGGTATGAGGACCGCCACCAGCGAGACGGTCAGTGAAATGATCGTAAAGCCGATCTGCTTCGATCCCTTCAGCGCCGCTTCGAGCGGCTCATCGCCCTGCTCCAGGAAGCGCGAGATATTCTCGATCATGACGATCGCGTCATCGACGACGAAGCCGGTGGCGATCGTGAGTGCCATCAGCGAAAGATTGTTCAGGCTGAAGTGCGCCAGGTACATCACCGCGAAGGTGCCCACCAGGGACAGGGGCACCGAGAGGGCGGGAATGAGGGTGGCCGGAACGTTGCGCAGGAACAGGAAGATCACCAGTACCACGAGAACCACGGCGAGAATGAGCTCGAAGCGCACGTCGCGGATCGAGGCGCGGATGGTGGTCGTCCGGTCGGTCAGCACCTGCAGCTCGACGCCGGCGGGGAGCGAGGCCTGCAGGGTGGGCAGGAGCTTCTTGATGCTGTCGACGACGTCGACCACGTTCGCGGCCGGCTGACGCTGGACGTTGATCAGCAGCGCCGGCGTCGAATTCATCCACCCCCCGAGCTTGGTGTTCTCCGCTCCTGCTTCCAGGGTCGCCACATCGCTGAGCCGCACGGCGGCTCCATTGCGGTAGGCGATGATGATGGTGCCGTATTCCGCCGCGCTCATGAGCTGGTCGTTGGCGTTGATGGTGTAGGCGCGCGTCGGACCGTCAAAGGTCCCCTTCGGCCCATTCTGGTTGGCCACGCCGATCGTGGTGCGCAGGTCATCGAGATTCAGGCCCAAGGCCGCGAGCGCCGAGGGGTTGACCAGCACCCGCACCGCCGGGCGCTGGCCGCCGCTGAGGCTGACCACACCGACTCCCCTGAGCTGGGCAATTTTCTGCGCGATGCGCGTGTCGGCCAGATCCTGGACGCTGGTCAGTGGCATGACCCTCGAGGTCAGCCCGAGGGTCAGCACCGGGGCGTCGGCGGGGTTGACCTTGGCGTAGACCGGTGGTGCCGGCAGGTCCTGGGGCACCAGATTCTGCGCCGCGCTGATCGCCGCCTGCACCTGTTGTTCGGCGACATCGATGTCCAGGCTGAGGTCGAACTGCAGCGTGATGACCGAGGCGCCCGCCGAGCTCGTGGACGACATCTGATTGAGACCGGGCATCTGCCCGAATTGCTTCTCCAGCGGTGCCGTAATGGCCGAAGTAATGACCTCGGGGCTGGCGCCCGGATAGAAGGTCTGCACCTGGATGGTGGGGTAGGCGACTTCAGGTAGCGCCGAGAGCGGCAGCTGCAGGTAGCCCACTACGCCGACAATCAGGATCGCGATCATCAGCAGCGTCGTCGCTACGGGCCGCAGGACGAATATGCGGGACGGATTCATCGGTGCTGGTCGAGGGGCGAGGGCGGGCGGGCGCGCCCGCGGCTCAGGGACTACCCTGAGCGCTGCCCTGCGATCGGCGGTGATGGCGTGTGTCGCCTTCTTTCGAGGCCGCGGCAGCCGGAGCCCCCGTGGCCATCGCCTGCGGCAGGATCACCGTGGCCCCGTCGCGCAGGCGATCTCCGCCTTCGGTCACCACCACGTCTCCGGCCTTGAGCCCGGAGGCCACCGCGACACGCTCGCCATCGGCGGTGCCGATCGCGATCGGACGGACCGAGACCGTGCTGTCAGATTTGACCAGGTAGACGAAGGTGCTGTTGGCGCTGTTCGGGGCCCCGTGCTGTACGGCGGCGATGGGAATGATGGTCTGGTGCTTCAGCACGTCCTGGAGCAGCTGAATGTTGACAAACTGGTTGGCGAAGAGCGCGCCGTTCCTGTTGTCGAAGAGCGCACGCATCTTGATCGTGCCGGTGGTTGGATCGATGACATTGTCGAGGCTCTGGAGCGTGCCGTCAGCAAGCTTCGTCGTGTTGGCCCGATCGTAGGCCTCAACGGTGAGGGCCGCGCCGCCGCGGAGGCGCTCCTGGATCGCCGGCAGATTGTCCTCGGGCAGGGGAAAGATCACGGAGACCGGCTGCAGCTGCGTCACGACGACAATGCCATTCGCGTCACCGGGGGTTACGTAGTTGCCCTGATCCACCTGTCGCAAACCCACCTGGCCGGTAGCCGGTGCCACGATATGCGTGTACTGCAGGTTGAGTTTCGCCGCGCTGACCTGCGCCTCATCGCTGGCTACGGTGCCCTCGTACTGTTTGACGAGCGCCTTTTGGGTGTCGAGTTGCTGGGCGGCAATCAGACCCTGGGCCAGAATGTCCTGGAAGCGCTGCTGGTCGACCCGCGCATTGGCGAGCAGCGCCTGATCGCGCTGCAGATTTCCCTGCACCTGCTCCAGGGCCGCCGTAAAAGGGCGCGGGTCTATCTGCGCCAGGAACTGGCCCTTGTGCACGAGCTGTCCTTCCTTGAACGCGATTTCCTGTAACTGTCCGCTGATCTGTGTCTTGACCGTTACGGTCGCCATGGGTGTCACGGTACCCAGGGCGGGCAGCTTGATCGCAATGTCCCCGGCGCTGGCCGTGGCGACGGCGACGGCCGCAGGTGCATTGAACCCTCCGCGGCCCCCTGGGCCGTCGGCCTGCGATTGCCGCTGGTGATAAATGATCCAGACGATAGCGATCAGCAGGACCAGGCCGGCCGCCACCCACAGGCTCAGGCGCGAGGGCCTGCCCCGCGAGGCCCAGGCCCCGTCTCCCGGTGTATTTTGCTCTAGGTGCAAGGAATGATCGGGCCGTCGTTCGTGAGGGCGTCAGTTGACACTATAACCTCGCCCTTCGAGGCAAGTCTTCTGTGCGCGCCGATAATCAGCGCGACGGGCATCTGCGTCGGCCGCCGATGCGCCGCCCAGAGGCTGGGTGGGATCAAACCCGCTCTGGCTGCTGGCCCAGCGGTGACACTCGTAGCGATCGGTGGACTGCTGCTCCGCGCTCTGGCCATTCTTGGGATAGGCGTAGATCTCGGGGCTGGCCGGCGGTGAAGTGCTGGCGGCGGCCGAGTCCGGCGGCGGTGCGCTGACGACGTATTCCTCGCGCTCGGGCCGCCACAGGTAGTAGGCGCCGTCGGCATAGTAATACGGCACACCCCCGAACCACACGGTGGTGTAGTAGGGCGGCAGCAGGCGGATGCCGATGCCGAAGGGTGGCGCCACCACTATGAATCGCGGTCCCCAGGGGCGATACCAGGCGCCACCATGAAAGTAGTACTCCCCGCCGCGATAGGGAACGCGATACCCTCCGGGAGGCAGTGCCCGAAACGCGCCACCGCGCTCCGGATAGTAGTGTCCGTGGTTATAGCGATTGTCGTAGACGTAACCCCGATGCGCATCGCGCGCCTCGGCGGCGCCGGCGAACAGCGGCACGGCGAGCAGCATCAGCAGTGCGAGCGCAATCGGGCGGTGGTTTCGGCTGTTCATGGGTGACTCCTGCGCTTGTGAGCGGCTGGCCATTACCTGACGGTGTGCTCGCGGCCCTGCAGGCAGGCGCTTAGGGCACCGCGGTAGTTGCTGGCAAGCTGATCCAGGGCATAGCTCTGCTGATCGTAGCGGGCATCGATGCGCCGCTGGGTCTCGGCCGCTCGTTGAGCGCGGGCCGAATCGGAAGCCGCGCCGAGCACCGCGCCCGCCACAGCTCCGATGAGGGCTCCGCCGGCCGCTTCCCGCGGGCGCGAGACGGCGGCGCCCAGGATCGCGCCGCTCGCAGCGCCGGCGACGGCGTCCGAGCCTGGGGGCGGCATGGCGACGACTTCGATCCGCTGGTGAGGAGCGGCCTGCGGGCTACTCGGATCGAAGCCGCTCTCGTGCACGGCCCACATGTGGCACTCGTAGCGATCGCGATCGAGCTGCGCGGCGCTCTGGCCCGCCGCCGAGTAGACGTAGACGCGGGTATCGGGTAGCGCTGCTACGGTCGCCGGCGGCGGAGCAGCTACGGCCAGCGGTTCGCTGGCGCAGCCGGCCAGCAGCGCCAGGCTGCTGCCGGCGAGCAGCACTGCGAAGCGGAGTACTGGCAAAGCGGGAATCTTCATGAGCTTAGTCAGAGCCGGATGCCGCTCAGGGCGTTGCCGCAGGCTCCGTGGGCCCCCGGTGCGCCTCGCGCCGCGCCTGCACCTTCGCCTGCAGCTGCGCCAGCAGTTGCGGGAGCTGCGCCTGCTGGGCCGGGCTCAGCACCGCGTAGACCTGCTGCTCGACGTCGCTCAAGTCCTGGATACGCTGGGCCGCGCGTGCCTGCGCTGCCTGGACGGCCGCGGCATGCCGAGGGTCGCCTGGATTGGCCAGTGAGGGCAGATCGTTGAGATCAGGCGCGGACTGCGAGCGCCACTGCGCCCTGGCACTGTCGGTGATGGAACGGATCTGCTGCTTCTGGCTCTCGCTCAGGTCCAACTGGTGCAGCACCTGCAGCATGCCGCTTTCGCCAGAGCGATCGTGCATGCCGCCACCCAGGTGATGCCACGCCGGCGGCGGCGAGGCCGTGCCGGGTTGTGCGGGCGGGTCGGCCCGCACGGTACCTGCCAGGCCGAGCAGCGCGAACAGCGCGAGCAGCGCGAGCGCTCCACCTGGAAACTGTTTCGTGTCGCTCATCGTCATCCTCCTGGCCTTGGCTGGGCGGGCATGAAAATACAACGCGTCATGGGGCCTTTGGTTGACCGGTGCCGAATGCACCAGGCCGCTCATGGTTGACCTCTGGATCCGGGGGGAAGTTCACCAGCGCGCACACGGCTTGATGCCCGGGCCGCGCGACGGATACCATCTTCCGCCGTGCGCGCAATCAACTGAGTTCAGCGGGCCCGACCCACCATGAGAACTCCGCTTACATGAGCACCCAGGCGCACCCGGCACGCTCGAGCTTGCATTATCTGCCGGCCGTGGCCTCGCTCCTGCTGTTTGCGGTGGCGCTGTTCGCGCTGCATCGCCTGGCCGGGGAATTTCATCTGTCCGATGTCCGCTCGGCCTTCCATTCCATTCCCGCGCCCTCGATCGCACGCGCCCTGCTGTTTGCGGCCGGCAGCTATTTCCTGCTCACGCAGTACGAGCGGCTCGCGATGCGCTACGCCGGCGGCGATCTGCCGTACTCGCGCATCGCCTTCACTTCCTTCATTGCCTACTCCATCGGCCACAACCTGGGCGTATCGGCGCTTTCTGGAGGTGCGATCCGCCTGCGCCTCTACTCGGCGGCCGGCCTGTCGGGTCCGCAGATCGCCCAGATCGTCGCCTTCGGATCGCTGACCTTCGTGCTCGGGGCCATGACGCTCACGGGCGTCTCGCTCATCGTCGATGCCGGCGCGGCATCCTCGCTGCTGCATGCGAGCCGCACGATCGCCATTGCTGGCGGCACGGTGCTGCTGCTCCTGGTCTGCGCCTATCTGGCCGCGACCGCGCTGCGCCGCGCGCCCGTGGCGCTGCGCGACTGGAGCGTGGCTCCACCCTCCACGCGCCTCACGCTGCAGCAGATCACGGTGTCGGCGCTGGACCTGCTGTGCGTGAGCGCCACGCTGTACGCGCTGCTGCCGGCGGCCAGTGACGTCAGCTTCTGGGCGTTTTCCGGGCTGTTCATGGTCGCGATGTCGGCCGGCGTGCTGAGCGCCGTGCCCGGCGGGCTGGGCGTGTTCGAGGCGGTCTTCGTGGTGCTGCTGCCGGGCGTGCCCGCTCCGCAACTGCTCGGCGTGCTGATCGCCTACCGGCTGGTCTACTACGTGCTGCCCTTCCTGATTTCCGTCGGGCTGCTCGTCGGCCATGAACTCTGGCCGCAGCGTCACCGGATTGTCCGGGCGGCGAGCTGGACCGGGCGCTCGCTGAATCTCATCGCGCCCCAGGCGACCGCGGCCCTGTGCTTTGGCGCCGGCCTGGTCCTGTTACTGTCGGGAAGCACTCCGGGCCTGACCGCACGCCTGGCGGCCCTGCAGGAGATTCTGCCCCTGCCGGTGCTGGAATTGTCCCACCTGGTCGGCAGCGCCATAGGCGCGGCGCTGCTCATCCTGGCGCGCGGCCTGTATCGGCGCATCGACGGCGCGCGGCTGATCGCGCTCTGGCTGCTCGGCGCCGGCATCCTCGTCTCACTGCTCAAGGGACTCGACTGGGAGGAAGCCGTGGTGCTGGCCGTCGTCGCGGCCGTGCTGATCGCAACGCGCGGGCAGTTCCACCGCCGTGCCTCGCTGCTGGCGGAGCCGCTGTCGCCGATGTGGATCGCAAGTGTGTGCATCGCGATCGGCGCCAGCGCCTACATCGGCGTGCTGGCCAATCGCAGGATCCCCTACGCCCACGAATTGTGGTGGCAGTTCGCCTTCGACGGGAACGCGCCGCGCATGCTGCGTGCGACCCTCGCAGCGGCGCTGGTGCTGGGCGGTTATGCGCTGCTCCGGCTGCTCAGGCCCGCGCGGCGAGTGCAGACGGATGCGCCGGTCCCGGAAGCGCGCCTGCTGGAGCTGGTGCGTTCCTGCGATGACGGAGCTGCGAATCTGGCGCTGCTGGGTGACAAACGGCTGTTCTTCAATGAATCCGGGCGCAGCTTCATCATGTACGCGGTCTCGGGTCGCACCTGGGTCGCGATGGGCGATCCGATCGGACCGGCCCCCGATCACGAAGAGCTGATCTGGCGGTTTCTCGAGGAAGCGGATCGTTACGGGTGCCGGCCGGCATTCTACGAAATCTCGCCCGAGACCCTGCCGGCCTACATCGACGCGGGGCTCGGCCTGAGCAAACTGGGCGAGGAGGCGCGGGTCAGGCTGGAGGGTTTTTCACTCGAAGGTGGCGCGCGCTCAGGGTTGCGCCAGTCGCACCGGCGGGGTCAGCGCGATGGGCTGAGTTTTCTCATTGCGCCGCCCACGGAGTATCCGCAGCGGCGAGCCCGACTGCGCGAGATCTCGGACGAATGGCTGGCCGCCAAGGGGGTCGCCGAGAAGGGCTTCTCGCTGGGCTTCTTCGACGATGACTATCTGCGCCATTTCTCCATCGCCCTGGTCATCCATGAGGGCCGACCGGTCGCGTTCGCGAATCTGTGGGAGTCACAGGGCCGTGAGGAGCTGTCGGTCGATCTCATGCGCCACGACAACGCGGCACCCCGCTCGGTCATGGATTACCTGTTCATCGAGCTCATGCTGTGGGGCAGCGCGCAAGGCTACCGCTGGTTCAATCTCGGCATGGCACCGCTCGCTGGCCTGGAGGCGCATCGGCTCGCACCTGCGTGGCACAAGCTGGGCCGGCTGGTCTATCGCCTCGGCGCGGAGTTCTACAATTTCGACGGCCTGCGCGAATACAAGGACAAGTTTGCGCCGCAGTGGCGACCGCGCTACCTCGCCGCTCCCGGACGCCTGGCACTGGCGCGTGTCCTGCTCGACGTCACGCTGCTGATCTCAGGCGGCCTGCGCGGCGCGGTGCTCAAGGGGAAGCCGGCGCAGGCGACGGGGTGAGGCGCGGCTCGCCCGCCGCGTGCGCACCGCTCTCCGCCACGTGCAGGATCGCATCGACGATCGCGCTCGTCTCGCCCCCGAAGTGGTGGCCGCTGCCGATCTGTACGGCGCTTGCATTGGGAAGATGCAGGGACGGGCAGAGAGAATCCGACTCGCCGTTTCCGTAGACGCACAGCACCGGTAAGCCGGTGACCCGCCGCACTTCAGGCAGGGTGGCGCGATCGCCGCCACCGGATCCGGGCAGCCAGCCCGCGACCCTGATCTCAAAGCTGGCCGTGGCGCTCAGGCCCAGCAGGCTCAGGCTGTCGACACGCTCCTGCAGGCGGGGTGGCAGGTGGTTCCAGATGAAAGGCAGGGCATCGGCGCCAAATGAGTAGCCGACCAGCAGCACGCGCTGGGCGTGCCAGGCGGACAGAAAATGATCGATCAGCCGGGTCACATCCGCGGCGCTCTGCTCTGGCGTCCGCGCCCGCCAGAAGTAACGCACGCTGCTCAGGGCGGCGACCGATATGCCCTTCTCGGCCAGTTCAGCGGCAAGGTCCCGATCGAGCCCGGCCCAGCCGCCATCGCCGGTCAGCAGGATGGCCAGGCGATTGCCCTGCCGGTCGCCCGCGGGCACGTCGTAGACGGGCAGGTCGCTGATCGAGGCGTCCTCGGGGACGGGTGGGGAAGCACGTGCATCGGCCTCCACGTAGGCCTGCCTCAGCTGCGGCCACCAGTTGGCCGTTACCGAAAAGCCATGGCCGACCCGCGGCAGGCTCAGGAGCTTTGCGGCCGGGATCGCGCCCGCGAATTCACGGGCGACATCGGCGTTGCACACCTCATCGCGCTCACCCTGCGCCGCGATCCAGGGATCACGGATCGCGGCGTCGGCCTCGAGGATCAGCGTGTGATCGTCCTTCTTGATTTTCTCGGGGAGGTGATAGTCCAGCCCGTTGCTCTTGCACAGGTGCGCGCCGCTGAAATCCTGGTCCGGGCAGAATCCCATGCTGATCGCGCCCGTAAAGGTGCCGTGCGGGGCCTGCGCCAGTGCGGCATAGACAATCGTGGCGCCGGATGAGTAGCCCACGAGCATCGGATGCAGGTAGCCGGGCAGGTGCAGCCGGCGCTGCAATTGCTGGCTGAGGGCTTCCATGTCGCCGGCGACGCTGGTGCAGCTGGCCGGGGCGGCACCGGCCTCCTTCGGTTTTATCGACGCCAGGTACTTGCGGACATCGACGCCCGCCACCAGGGCGCCCGCCGTAGCAAAGCGCCGCGCCATATCCACGACACCCAGGTGCCACCCGCCGTCCCCCGAAAGGAAAATGACGACCGAGCGAACCGGGCCGTCTGGCCGGTATATGGCCACCGATCCATACCGCGGAACCTCCAGGAGGGATTCGCTGATCTTCACTGCAGCCCCTTCAGCAGGCGCCGATGCCGTGCCCGCCGCGGCACCCGCAGCCATCCAGAGGCCGCTGAGGCAGATCAGTAACCGTGCAGACCGTGACGGGCGATTCATGCGTGTGTAGTTGCGATGACCGCGGGCATTGTAGAGGAGGGCGCCGAGGCGGCAAGGCCGAACAGGGCGCGTGCCGCTTGAGTCGTGTGTGCGGCGCAGGCTTCGAGCGTCTCACCGCGCAGCCGCGCCACGGTGGTGGCGATGTGATGCAGGAAGGCCGGTTCATTGCGCCGCGCTGCCGGACGGGGCCTGAGATCGCGCGGCAGCAGATAAGGCCCATCGGTTTCCAGCAGCAAGCGCCCTGCGGGTATGCGGCTCACCAGCGCCTGCAATTGCTGGCCGCGCCGCTCATCGCAGATCCATCCGGTGATGCCGATGTGCAGTCCGAGCTCCAGGTAGGCCTGCAGCTCCGTTTCACCGCCCGTGAAGCAGTGTGCGACGCCGTGCAACGCGCCCGCGTGCTCGCGCAGCGCCGCCGTGAAGTCCTGGTGCGCGTCCCGCTGGTGCAGGAACAGCGGCTTGCCCAGCTCCACCGCCAGCGCCAGCTGGTCGGCAAAGGCGCGGCGCTGCGCCGGCTGCGGTGAATAGTTGCGGAAGTAGTCCAGCCCGCATTCCCCGGCGGCGACCATGCCGGGCTCGGCAAGCAGCGCGCGCAGGCGCGGCAATTCGCCGCTGGAGAGTTCACCGGCGTGATGCGGGTGCACACCGGCGGTGGCAAACAGGCGCCCTGGGTGGGTGCGCGCCAGCTCGAGCGCGGCTTGGCTGGAGGGGAGCGTTGCTCCCGTGACGATCAGCTGCACGACTCCCGCGGCGGCGGCGCGCGCGATCACTTCCGGCCGGTCGCTGGCGTAGCTGTCGTGCGCGAGGTTGATGCCAATATCGACGAGTTCCATGGCTGCGGGCAGTGTACTAAGGCTGCGGCGGCAGGTCCCCCTGATATGATGGTCTTCATGTGGAGTCACGCGTGAACAGCAAGCCACCACCTACCGAACAGCTCACCAGTGTCGATCTGAGCGACGAACCGGTGCACTGGAACCTGGGCGACTCCCAGTCGTACGGCGACTACCTGCGGCTGGACCTGCTGCTGGGCGCGCAGCGGCCGCTGACGGCGGAACACAGCGAAATGCTGTTCATCATCGTGCACCAGGTGTCGGAGCTGTGGATGCGCCTGCTGCGCCACGAGCTGGCCGGCGTCATGGAATGCGTGCGCCGCGACGATCTGGATTCCTCCTTCAAGATGCTCAGCCGCATCGCCCGCGTGCAGATGCAGTTGCTCGCCGTCTGGGAGGTGCTCTCGACGATGACGCCGTTTGACTATTCGGCCTTCCGCAACGCGCTGGGGCGTTCATCCGGCTTCCAGTCCAATCAGTACCGGCTGATCGAGTTCCTGCTCGGCAACAGGAACGCCGCGGTGATCGAGGTCTATCGAAGCGACCCGCAGACCCATGCGGAGCTCGAGCGGGCGCTTGCCGCCCCCAGTCTCTACGATGAAGTGCTGCGCCTGCTGTCGCGCCGGGGATATGGCGTGCCGCCGGAGGTCCTGCGTCGCGATCTGTCCTTGCCCTACGAGGCCAGCAAGCCGGTGACCGGTGTGTGGCTGGGCGTGTATCACAACGCCGAGAAGGACTGGGACCTGTACGAGCTGGCCGAGCGCCTCATCGATCTGGATCATCGCTTCCAGCTGTGGCGCTTCCAGCATATGAAAACGGTGGAGCGGATCATCGGCTACAAGCCCGGCACGGGCGGCACGGCCGGCGTGTCCTACCTGGCCAAGGCGCTGCGCCTCAGGCTGTTTCCGGAGCTCTGGGAAGTGCGGACTTCGATGTAGCTTTGCGCTGGCGGCGCCACAGGCGCCAGCCCAGGAGCGCAGCGAGGATCAGCGCGTACAGCAGCGGTTCGCGGATGTCCTTCTTGACCTGCCACCAGTAGTGCCAGACCCCCAGGATGGCGATCACATAGATCAGGCGGTGCAGGCTCTGCCAGCGGCGCTTCAGCCGCCGCATCATCGCGTTGGTCGAGGTGATCGCCAGCGGCGTCAGCAGCAGCAGCGCGGAAAATCCGACGGTGATGTAGGGCCGCTTGACCAGATCCTTGACGATGGCGCTCCAGCTGAACCCCTGGAACGGGCCGACGTAGGTCAGGAAGTGCAGCAGCGCGTAGCTGAAGGCGAATACCCCGAGCATGCGTCGAAGTCTGAGGAGATTTGCGTTGCCGGTGAGGAGCCGGAGCGGGGTCACGCTAAGGGTGATCATCAACAGGTTGAGCGCCGAGTGGCCGAAGATCCCCAGCACCTTGCGCACCGGATCGGCGCCGAGGGTGGGGACGGGGAGCCCGAGCACGCCGCCCGCCGCCCAGGCCAGCGGCACGAGGCAGGCGAGGAACAGCGCGGGTTTGTAGGCGTAGCGATAACGCCGGTCGATGGCGCTGGCCACGTGGCTAGAAGTTCCGGCGCAGGTCGAGACCCTGGTACAGGCTCGCGACCTGGGCGGCGTAGCCATTGAACATCAGCGTCGGCTGTCGCGCGGCGAAAAAGCCGCCGCCGATGTGCCGCTCGGTGGCCTGGCTCCAGCGCGGATGGTCGACCTGGGGGTTCACATTCGCATAGAAACCATATTCGCCCGGCGCCGATCTCGCCCAGGTGTTGGCGGGTTGGCGTTCGGTGAAACGGATCTCGACGATGGACTTGGCGCTCTTGAAGCCGTATTTCCACGGCAGGTGCACGCGCAGCGGCGCGCCGTTTTGGTTAGGCAGCACGCGTCCGTAGACGCCCACCACCATAAAAGCCAGCGGATGCATGGCCTCATCGATGCGCAGGGCCTCGACGTAGGGCCAGTCGAGCACCCCGCTTCTTTGGCCTGGCATCTGCTTGGGGTCGAGCAGTGTCGTGAACTGCACGTACCTGGCGCGTGAAGTGGGCTGGAAGCGGCGCAGCAGATCGCCGAGTGGGAATCCCACCCAGGGAATGACCATCGACCAGGCCTCGACGCAACGATGACGGTAGATGCGCTCCTCGAGGGGGTGC
>DATGVM010000011.1:0-2517 GCA_035300345.1 Steroidobacteraceae bacterium | reverse complement strand
CGGACAGACCTGCACGATTTCGGATACCGCGGTGGCGCAGGCCTTGCTGCCCGAGCGGGCCTGGCACGCCGTGCTGCTCGATCACGCCCTGGGCGCTAAAGACGTCGAGCTGCTGGCCGAAGCGGCGCGCCCCCACGCGATGCAGCGGATCGTGCTGTTCACGCCGGCTACGCGGCACGAACTTCAACCCTCATCAACTTCCCCGGCTTTCACCGGCTATCTGATCAAACCGTTGCGCGCGGCCTCGCTCGCGGCCCGCCTGACAACGGCGCCGGAAGTTCCGGCGCCGCCCCTTGCCGGCGAACCGCCGATCGAGGCGCCTGAGGAGGTCGGCACGCCCGCAGCCGCGCCGTTGCGAGGCCTTTCGGTCCTGGTGGCGGAAGACAACGAGATCAACGCGCTATTGATGCGTTCGCTTTTGACCCGGTTAGACCCATCTTCTACAGTTCGATTTACTAAGTAATTGATCGGCAATGGCGATTAGCGCCGCCACGGCGGCGTGGCACGACATTTTGGAACGGGTCAATCGATGGCGGCTTGGCGCACGGTCGGCGGCAGCGCGACGCCGGCGGCGCGCAGCGCGAGACTGGCGGCAGGCCGTGGCGCGGAGCGCAGCAGGAAGCGCTTGCCGTCGTGCTCGATCTCGGTCTCGGTCAGCGCATCGAGATCGGCGATGATTTCCGGCCATGAGCCTGCGTGACCGAGCGCCGCGATGCGGTCTTCCAGCGCCTTCTTGAGCACGAGCGCGAGGAAACTGCAGAACACGTGGCCGCGGATGGTCTCGTCGAGCTTGTGGAAGATCGGACGGGTTTCGAACAGGTGCTTGGCGGTTCGGAAGGTCTGCTCCACGGTCCACAACTGCTTGTAGCAGAGCATGGCTTCGAGCGGGTTGAGATCGGTGTTGGTGCGCAGCACGAAAATGCCGTCGAACCTTTTCTCGTCCTCGACCTTGTCAGGGTCGATCGCGAAGTGCTGATCGCGGATCGTCTTCAGGTAGCGGCGATAGCCGGTGTTGCCGATGAGCGCCTTGTCGCCCCTCTTGAGCGTCCGCTCCAACGCGGCGAGGATCGCGGCGCGATCGGCGGCGTCCTTGGCGGCTTCCTGAAGGTTGCGGCAGACGATGTAGCGCCGGGAGGCCAGCACGACCGCCTTGGCCTCGTAGTCGATCTCCCGGCCGCGTTTGGTCATCACCAACGGCACGAAGGGCGTACTATCGTCGAGCACCAGCTCACGCACCAGTTTGTCGCTGCGCTCGCGCACACCCAGGATATAAAGCAGGCGGCGCGCTTCGAGTTCGGCCAGCGTTTCGGCGCTGATCAGGCCGCGATCGGCGATGACGCACACGCGCGCGATGGCGAAGCGCCGGTTGAGACGGTCGATGATCGGAATCAACGTGGTGACGTCGGCGGTGTTGCCCGGCCACATCTCCGAACATATCGGCCGCCCGTCACCGTCGATCAGCACCGCCAGGATCATCTGGCGCAGGTCCGGGCGATGGTCCTTGCTAAAACCATGGCGGCCCAGCGTCTGGCCGCCGGCGCCCTCGAAGTAGAGGCTGGTGGTGTCCATGAACACCAGGTCGAGCCGCGTGAATAGGTCGCGCCGATGCGAAAACAGCCGTTCTTCCACCACATCCTTGGTGCAGCGCGGAGCGAACGGCGTGCGGCCGTCCTGCTCCTTCGCCGGCAACTCCTCGCCGAGCCAGGCCATCGCGCGATAAAGGTGATGCAGCGTGAGCCCCTCAAGGCCGCCGATCTGGTAGTCCTCGCGCCAGCGATCCGCCGCGCGGTCGGAGCCGCTGACAAATAACCGGTGCAGCACGGTGAGGAATATCGCTCGCTCCAACGCAATGCCGTGCTTGCGCGCACCTGCCAGCTCCTCGATGACTTTGCGACAGCCGGTCTCCTCCCACAGCCGCTCGAACAGCAGCGCCGGCCCGATGCGTCGGCTGGCGATCTTGAGCGTCGCCTCCTCCTGCGCGGCCGAAAGCACCATCGCCTTGGCGGAAAACCGCGCGCCCGATCGCAACAGCCGCTCCAGTTGGCCGCTCGCCTGCAATTCCTCGTAACGGCCGAGCGTGGCGATCACCTGCTGGCGAACCTGGTCGCCGTCACGCCGGCTCTCGACGATCTGCAGATAGGCGCGCCCGGCTGAGGTCTTGCGGCGAAAATACATGCGTCGCTCCGTAAGCTGGTGCGCACAGAGCCGCGATTCGAAGGCAACATTCAACAACAATCTGATGCAGACGTGGCACTACACTTTTGGACCACACGCTCCTCAAACCCAGGTTTTATGCGGGTTTCTGAACCGTCCGACCGCCGCAACTGTAGAAGATGGGCTTGACGACGTGCGAGTCGATAGTTGGCTCGGCCACCTCATAGGCGTCCTCGGCGACAATCATCGATGCAGCCTTGTTGCCGAGGCCGTCCTTCAGGCCTTTGAGATAATCCTTCCCGTAGTCGTCGTTCTGGTACGATCTTGGCGTTCGGCTTTTCCTTCAGAATATAATTCGCGTAG
>DATGVM010000010.1:0-15991 GCA_035300345.1 Steroidobacteraceae bacterium | reverse complement strand
AGCGCCGTGAGGGTCGCCGACCTCGAGCCGTCGGAGGGAATCTGCGGCAGGCTCGTGATCAGGCTGATGGTCTGCTGCGTGTTCACCACCATGACTGCAGCATTGGCGGAAATCGTGCCGGCCGTTGCAGTCACCGTGATCGAGGTGCCTGCCGCGGCGCCACTCGCGACCAGCGTCGCGGTCGCCACGCCACTGGCGTTGGTGACGGCCTGCGTTACCACGAGGCTTCCGGCGGTGGAGGAGAAGGTGATGGTCACGCCGCTCACGGCGTTGTTGTTGGCATCCTTGGCCAGCGCAGAGAGGCTGGCCATCGACGAGCCGTCGGACGGAATCGAGACGACATCCGATGTCAGTTGCACCGTGGCCACGGAAGTGCCACCGCCACCGCCCGTGTTGCAGGTGTTCGCGAAGGAAGTACCGCAGTCGCTCCCGCCGCCGCAGGCGGCGAGGAAGAGAGCCGCGAGGGGCGTGAACCAACGAAGATTGCGCATTTTAATCACCTGAACATTTGATCCTTGAGTGAACGCCACCGGCACTCCCTGCCGGGTCAATTGACCTTGACCCCTTCGCGCAGGATCTTCGGTGTAACGAAGATCAACAGTTCATTCTTGTTGTTCACCCGGATGGTGCTCTTGAACAGGTGCCCGAAGATCGGTATGTCGCCCAGATACGGCACCTTGTTGTCGGTGTCGCGGCGCGTGGTCTCGAGGATGCCGCCGAGCACCACGGTCTCACCGTCCCCGACCATCACGCGCGTGGTCAAGGTGCGGGTGTCGATCGCCGGCACGTTGACGCCGCCGGAGGTCACGATCACCTGGCCGACACTGTCCTTGGTCACGGCCAGATCGAGGATGATGCGATTATCGGGCGTGATCAGCGGCGTGACCTTCAGCGACAGCACTGCCTTCTTAAATGAGATCGTGGTCGCGCCACTCGAGGCGGACTGCTGGAACGGGATCTCCGTGCCCTGCTCAATGGTCGCCTCCCGCTGGTTGGCCGTGATGACGCGCGGCGAGGACACCACTTCACCGCGCCCTTCGGCCTGCGCGGCCGAGAGCTCGAGATCCACGATGTAGTCGGACCCGAGCAGCATGAAGGCGAGGCTCCCGGCCGGGTTCGAGACCGGCAGGTTCACGTTGTAGCGACTGGGGGCGCTGGTGCCGGTCGGTACGCCCACCGGATAGGGGGTGCCGTTGGTCGCAAGATTGCTGAGTGCCGAGCTCAGACCCGTGTCGGTGGCCGCCGCGGTGCCCGAGGTCATGAACAGGCCATTGGCGCCGTTGCCGTGCGTGCCGGTCAGGCCGGCGCGCACGCCCAGGTCACGCTCGAAGTCATCGTTGACGATGACCAGGCGCGACTCGATCAGCACCTGCTTGACCGGGATGTCGAGCGTGGAGACGAGCTTGCGCACCGCCTCGATACTCTCGGAGGTGTCGGACAGGAGCAGGGTATTGGTGCGCTCATCGACGGCGACACTGCCGCGCGTGGAGAGCACCGAGTTGCCATTTGCGCCCTTGAGGAGCGAGGCCAGGTCGGCGGCCTTGGCGTAGTTGACCTGCAGGAACTCGGTGCGCACCGGCGCCAGGTCCTGGATGTCCTTCTTGGAGGCGAGGTCGGCCTTCTCGCGCGCGGCGAGCTCGTCCGAGGGCGCGACGATGATCACATTGCCGTCCTGGCGCTTGTCGAGGCCCTTGGTGCGCAGCACGATGTCGAGCGCCTGGTCCCAGGGCACGCTCTGCAGGCGCAGGGTGACACTGCCCTTGACCGAATCGCTGACCACGATGTTCTGGCCGCTGGCGTCGGCCAGCAGCTGCAGCACCGCGCGCGTGTCGATGTCCTGGAAGTTCAAGGACAGTTTCTCGCCCTTGTACTCGCGCTTGTCCGTGGCCAACGCGGTGGCCTTGGTCACCGGCTGCACCTCGATCACGTACTGATTGTCCGACTGATAGGCCAGCTGCTGGAATTCACCGGTGGCGGTGAGCACGATGCGCGTATCGTTGTTGACCCGCAGCGCGTCGAAGCCGCTCACCGGCGTGCCGAAGTCCTGCGTGTCATAGCGACGCGTGAGTTTCTGCGGCAGCGAGGCGCCAGTGAAATCGACGATGATCTGCAGGCCCTGCTGGGTGACGTTGATCGGTGTGCGTGGATCGGAGAGCTGAACGATCAGGCGCCCGACGCCGCCTTCGCCGCGGCGGAAATCAATGCTGCGGATCTCGCGCGGCCCGCTGGCTGCCATCGCCGGCGCCGCGGCAGCCGGGCTGGCCGCGACCGGGGCGGCCACTACGGCCTTGGCACCGGCACCGATGGTGACAATGATGTCATTGCCATCGACACGGGTCTGGTAGGGCTGCAACTGGTCAAGGTTGAGGACGATGCGGGTGCGGCCGTTGGCTTCGGCCGCCAGCACGGTGTCGACACCGCCGGAGGCCACATCGATGCGGCGCGAGGGCAGGGCCAGTGCGGTGCCCGGCAGATCGAGCGAAATGCGGGCCGGCTTGTCGATCGTAAAGGACATCGGCTCGGGCGCGGGTCCGGAGAGATGCAGCGTGAGCTGGACCTGCTTGCCGCCGAGGGTCTGCACGTCGATGGACTGCAGCGTATTGCCGGGGGCGTCAGCCGCCCGGGCTCCCTGCACGACGAACGCCACGGCCAGGCATCCGAGTGCCAGGGCCAGGACGCTCCGCAGGTTATGGACGGCATTTGGTCGCTTCATGCGCATTCTCTCCCTTCCGCTCACTCGTTCAGGGCCAGGGCCGCGGGGCGTTCGATGTACCCGCCCAACCCATCAGGAACGAGTTCAATCACACTGATCCTGTTCTGCACGATATCGGTGATGCGGCCATCGTTCTGGCCGATATGATTGCCCACCAGCACGCGCTGCACGCGCCCATCAGCCACCTGCACCAGCCCGTAGTTCTGGCCGTTGAGCTTGAGCGTGCCCACCATCTTCAGCGCGTCGAGCGAGAACTGTTCGAGGAACTCGCGATTTCGCTGCACCTCGGGCCGTGGCCCGTTGTCCGCGCCGCGCGAACCGCCGGGCACGAACGGAGATCGCATCGAAGTGCTGGAATAGACATAGCTGTCGTAAGGCTTGACCTCGGGCAGGGGCTCGACGCGCCCACCCGGCTCGCTCTTGGTGGAATCGATGAAGCTGCTGAGTTCCGAGTCACGCCCCGAGCAGCCCGCGAGCACGGCCACACCGAGCACCGCGAGCGCCATCTTCCGCCAGGTCTTGTGTTGGTACTGCTGCATCCGGTTACCCATTGCTCAAAGCCGCGCCTCAGCCCGTCGGCC
The DNA here is from genome assembly GCA_035300345.1 of Steroidobacteraceae bacterium. Lineage (GTDB taxonomy): Bacteria > Pseudomonadota > Gammaproteobacteria > Steroidobacterales > Steroidobacteraceae > FEN-1191. The sequence continues at coordinate 12,697 of DATGVM010000010.1, read as the reverse complement.
GTTTGGCTGCCTGTTCGGACTTGCGGCGGTCTGCCTCGGCCGAGGCCACTTCTTCGTCGTCCAGGTAGCGGTAGGTCTTGGCAGTCAGGTCCATCTGCAGCTGGTCAAAGCTTGCACCGGGCCGCTGCACCATGCCGATTTTCACGTCATGCAGTGTGACGATGCGCGGCAGCGCCGCGATGTTGCTGACGAACTGGCCAAACTGGTGGTAACTGCCGGAGAAGCTGATCTTGATGGACTTCTCGGCGTAGAAATCCTTCTTCACTTCGTTGTCGGGCTGGAACAGCTTCTGGTCCAGCGCCGAGGCGAGCCCCGCCTGCGAGATATCCACCAGTACGCTGTCGACCTCGGTCTTGCTCGGGAGCTGGCGCAGCATGGCGCCGAAGGACTTCTCGATGTCCGCCAGCTGCTGCTTGTAGACGTCGAGATTGGTCGCCTTGGAGTGCTTGGAGCGAAACTCGTTGCGCAGCTGCTGTTCCTGGTCATGCAGCTGCTGGAGCTGCGGGTTCAGATCCGTCCAGACGAAGAAATAGGTCGCCACCAGCGACAGTACCGCGAAGCTGACGCCGACCACGCCGGCGCGGAAGCCGAAGGGCCAGCGGCCCGGGTCTCTGGGGTCGAGCGAGCGCAGTTCCTCGAGCAGCCTCATGGGGTGCCTCCAACGCGCAGGCGCTTGGGCTTGACCGCCACCTCGTCCTCATCGCCGCTGCTCACCACCTGGCTGGCGTCGAGTACGAAACGGTTGCCGATGGTATTGCCCGGCTTGCTTTCGACCACCTCGAGCTCCGGATCCTTCATCCACTGCGAGGCGGAGATGTTGCGCATGAAGGTAGACACCCGGGTCGAGGACTGGGCGACGCCTTCGAACTTCAATCGCTTGGCATCCTGCTTGAAGGAGGTCAGGTAAGTGCCGTCCGGAACGGTCTTCGCGATCTCGTCAAACAGGTGCACCACCTCGGATCGCGCGCGCTGCAGCTTCTCGATTACCTGCATGCGGGAGATGAAGCGCTGCTTCTGGGATTCCAGGTCGTTGATCTGCTCGATCTGCCGATCGACCGCCTTGATCTCGGTGCGCAGCCGCTCATTGCGGTGCTCTTGCGCGCTGATCATCGAATTGACCAGCAGGTAACCCGTGAAGGCGACCAGCAGCGCGCCGATGGCCGCGCCGCCGAGAGCGACGAAAAACGCCAGCTTGCGCTCCTTGCGCTGCTGTTCACGCCAGGGCAGTAGATTAATGCGCGGCATCAGTCGAAACTCCGCAGGGCCAGACCGCAGGCGGTCAACAGGGCCGTGGCGTCGCGCTGCACCGCCTGGGCGCGCGCGCGCGAGGACAGCTTCATCTGCCCGAGTGGATCGCCTTTCTCGGCGGTGATGCCGACGCGACTCTGGATCACGTCGGCGACGCCCGCGACATTGCCGCAGCCCCCGCAGATCAGGATCTTCTCGGGCTGCTCGCGGCCGGTGCCGGAAGCGAGGTAGAACTGCAGCGAGCGGCTCACCTGCTGCGTCATGTCGTCGATGAACGGGTCGAGCACTTCGGCCTGGAAGTTGCCGGGCAGGCCGCCTTCCTTCTTGGCGCGGCCGGCCTCTTCCATCGTCAGGCCGTAGGTGCGCATGATCTCTTCGGTGAGCTGCTGGCCGCCGAAGGCGAAGTCGCGGGTATAGACAATCTTGAGGTTGCGCAGCACGCTGAAGGTGGTGTTGCTGGCGCCAAAATCGGCCACCGCGATGGTGCGATCGATGCCACCATCGGGCATCTGGTGCGTCATGAGCTTGCAGGCATTCTCGAGCGCAAAGGCTTCGACATCGACGATGCGTGCGTTGAGGCCGGCGGCCGCGACGGCGGCACGGCGCTGCTCGACGTTGTCGGTGCGCGAGGCCACCAGCAGCACGTCGATTGAATCATTGTCCTTCTCGGACGGTCCCAGTACTTCGAAATCGTAGCTGACTTCATCCATGGGAAAGGGTATGTACTGGTCCGCCTGCATCTCGACCTGCGCTTCGAGGTCGGCGTCGCGCATGCCGCGCGGCATCTGGATCACCTTGGTGATGGCCGCATCGCCGCTGATGGCGATCGCCACTTCGCCGCTGGTCGCGCCCGAGCGCTTGACGGCGCGCCGGATCGCTTCACCCACGGCCTGCGGATCCACGAGCGTCTTTTCGTTCATGGAATTCGCCGGCGTCGGTTCGGCCGCGTACGCTTCCACGCGGTATTGGCCACCCGCCGTCGTCAGCTCGATCAACTTGATCGAGGACGTGGTGATGTCCAATCCCAGGAGCTGGCGGTTCTTACGCGAGAACAGGAACACGTTTTCCCTTCCTTATCAGTAAGATGCACGCCAATGTGGCGAAGTTGTGCGAATTTGCAGGCAAATATATATCAGCCGTCGGTTAAATTGGACGTGAGTAGTCTCACGGAATTGGTCCTCGGCAACGCTCTGAGTCGATTTACGTTCAATGCGGACCTGCAGTTGGGTCGTGGCTTGCATTACAGCCCCGCACTTCAGCATGGCCCCGCCGCACAGCGCAACCAACGGAGGCCCAATAAGTGAAGTCCCGCACGCTGCGAGCGTTGATTGGTCTGGCAGCTGTCTGCCTGGTGCTGCTGCTGGGCGTCGTCTACGCGGTGCTCGCCAGCTACGTGTACCTGGCGCCCTCGCTCCCGAGCGAGGCCGGCATGCGCACCATGCCGCTGCAGGTCCCGCTGCGCGTGTATACAAGGAGCGGTGCACTCATCACGCAGATCGGTGAACAGCGCCGCGTGCCGGTGAGCTACGAGGAAATTCCGCAACTGGTGCGCGAAGCCTTCCTGGCGGCGGAGGATGACCGGTTTTTCCAACATGGGGGAATCGATTACTTCAGCATGCTTCGTTCGGTTTATGTCGATCTGACTACCGGTAATTATTCTCAGGGCGCCAGCACCATCACCATGCAGACGGCGCGCAACATGTTCCTGACGCGTGACAAGAACGTCGCCCGCAAGCTCCAGGAGATTTTCCTGACGCTGCAGATGGAGCACGACTTTAGCAAACAGCAGATCCTGGAAACCTATCTCAATGTTATTTTCTTTGGCCAGCGTGCCTACGGAGTCGCCGCTGCGGCCGAAGTATACTTCGGCAAGCCGCTCTCCGAGCTATCAGTTTCCGAAGCGGCGATTCTCGCCGGACTCCCGCAGGCACCCTCCTCCTACAATCCGGTCACCAACCCCAAGCGCGCCGCCGAGCGGCGCCGTTACGTGCTGCAGCGCATGATGGCGCTGCACTTCATCGACGCGGACACCGAGCAGCGCTCGCTGAACGAACCCATCAACGCGCGCGAGTACGCGCCGCGCTCGGACGTCGAGGCGCCCTTTGTCGCCGAGATCGTGCGCCAGGAAGTGGTGGCCCGTTTTGGCGAAGGCGCGATCAACGCCGGCTATCGCGCGATCACCACGCTGGACGGCCGGCTGCAGACGGCGGCGAATCGCGCGCTGCGCCTGGGGCTCATCGACTACGACCGCCGCCACGGCTATCGCGGCCCGATCCGCAGGCTGAAGCTCGAGGAGGGTACGGCCCCGGCACAGCTGGAGCCGCTGCTCGCCGACACGCCGCCCATCGGCAACCTGCTGCCTGCGGTTGTGGTCTCGGTCGCACCGGCGGCCGCGCGCGTCTACCTGCGCGGCGGCGGCCTGGCCCAGATCGAGTGGGAGGGCATGGCCTGGGCGCGCGGCGATGCGCCGAGCGGCCACGCTGACACGCTCCTGCATCGGGGCGACCTGATCTACGTGATCAGCAATGGCCATGGTGCGGCGCAGCTCGGTCAGGTCCCGGAAGCACAGGGTGCGCTGGTGGCCCTCGACCCGCAGGATGGTGCCGTGGTCGCACTGGTCGGTGGATTCGATTACTTCAGCAATGCCTGGAACCATGTCACGCAGGCGCGCCGCCAGCCCGGCTCGGGGTTCAAGCCGTTCCTGTATTCCTGTGCCCTCGAGCATGAGTTCACGCCCGCGAGCGTGATCATGGATGCGCCGATCGTGGTCGCCGACAACGGCGTCGAGCAGACCTGGCGCCCCGAGAATGACGGCGGCGCGTTCAGCGGCCCGACGCGCCTGCGCGATGCCCTGGTGCGCTCGCGCAACCTGGTCTCCATCCGCCTGCTGCGCGCCATCGGCACCGCCGATGTGATCGACTATGCCACGCGCTTCGGCTTCGATCGCGAGGCGATGCCGAACAACCTGACCCTGGCGCTCGGCACCCTGCCCGCGACACCGCTGCAGGTGGCCACCGGCTACGCCGCCTTCGCCAATGGCGGCTACAAGATCGATCCCTATTTCATCGATCGCATCGAGGACGGCACCGGCGCGACGGTCTGGCGGGCCGCGCCGCACGAAGTCTGCGAGCTGTGTGCGCCGCCGCCAGACCAGGCCGCGCCACCTGACGCCGCCGGCGATGGCGCGGCCGCGCCCGCCATCGCCGTCCGCGCCGTGGCAACGCCGCGTGCAGGCGCGCTGACGCTCGCGCCACCGCCGGCCGAGCGGCTGATCCCGCTCGTCAGTGCCGAGCGGCGGGCGCCGCAGATCATCAGCCCGGCCAATGCCTGGCTGATGGATGATCTGATGGCGGACGTGATCAAGCGTGGCACCGGCCGGCGCGCACTGGTGCTGGGCCGGAGCGACATCAGCGGCAAGACCGGCACGACCAATGAGTCCCACGACACCTGGTTCAACGGCTTCAACGCCAACCTGGAGGCGACGGTCTGGGTGGGCTTCGACCAGGAACGGCCGCTGGGCGAGGGCGAGGAGGGCAGCAGCGTGGCGGTGCCGATCTGGGTGCGCCTGATGCGCGAGGCCCTTCGCGGTGTGCCCGACGTGCCACGGCCCATGCCCGCCGGGGTGGTGAGCGCGCGGATCAATGCCACCAGTGGGCTGCTGGTCGCGGCCGGGGACGCCGAGGGCCTGGACGAATACTTCCTGGCCGGCAAGCTGCCTACGGCCTCGGGAGCTCCGGGGGTCCCGGCCAACAGCAGCTCCGAACCCCTGTTCTAGCCTTTATCATCCGCGCATGCCCCGCCGAAACTCGCCCCGGAGCGAAAATCTGCGCCGCGCCCTGGCGCAGGAAGCGGCGCGCGTGATGGCCGAGCACGGCATCCAGGACTTCCGTACCGCGAAGCGCAAGGCCGCGGTGCGCTTTGGCGTCGGCGAGGAAGGCGCGTTGCCCAGCAACACGGAGGTCGAGGCCGCGCTGGTGGAATACCAGCGTCTGTTCGCCGCCGATTCGCACGGCGCCACCCTCCGGGCGCAGCGGAGCGCGGCGCTGCGGGCCATGCGCACGCTGGCGGCCTTCTCCCCGCGCCTGGTCGGGCCGGTGCTCAACGGCACGGCGACCGCGCACGCCGATGTGCAGCTCCACCTGTTCACGGACCGACCCGAATCCGTTGCGCTCAAGCTGCTGGATCGTGGCGTCGGTCACGACGTCGGCGAGCATCGGCTGCGCCTCGACGCCGAGCGCTTCCGGATCTACCCCACGGTGCGCTTTGAGCTCGATCAGCAGGTGATCGACGCGACGGTGTTCCCGGTCGATGGCATCCGGCAGGCCCCGGTCAGCCCCGTCGACGGCCGCCCCATGCGGCGCGCCGATGCCAGCGAGCTCGAAGCGCTGCTCAGCGGCGAGGGGTCACCGAGATTCTAGGCGCGCTTGGCGAGCGCGATGTATTCGCGCTGCGTCGGGCCGGTGTACAGCTGGCGCGGCCTGGCAATGCGCATGGCCGGATCGCCGATCATCTCCAGCCAGTGGGCCACCCAGCCGACGGTGCGGGCGATCGCAAACATCACGGTGAACATGGAGCGCGGGATGCCCAGCGCGCTGTAGATGAGCCCGGAGTAGAAATCGACGTTGGGATAGAGCTTGCGCGAGACGAAGTATTCGTCCTTGAGCGCAATCTCCTCCAGCCGCAGCGCCAGTTCGAACAGCGGGTCGTCCGGCTGGCCGAGCTTGGCGAGCACCCGGTGGCAGGCCTCGCGGATGATCTTGGCCCGGGGGTCGAAGTTCTTGTAGACGCGATGGCCGAAGCCCATGAGCTTGAAGTGGCTGGCCTTGTCCTTCACGAGCGCCAGGTACTCCGGAATATTCTCGACCTTGCCGATCTCTTCCAGCATGTCGAGCACCGCTTCATTGGCGCCCCCGTGTGCCGGGCCCCACAGCGCCGAGACGCCCGCGGAAATGGCCGCATAGGGATTGGTGCCGGTGCTGCCGGCGAGGCGCACGGTGGTGGTGCTGGCGTTCTGTTCGTGGTCGGCGTGCAGGATGAACAGCAGGTCGAGGGCCTGCGCCGCAACTGGATCGACCTGGTATTCCTCGCAGGGCACGGCGAAGAACATGTTGAGCAGGTTCGAGCAGTAGTCGAGGTCGTTGCGTGGATAGATGAAGGGCTGGCCGAGCGCGTGCTTATGCGCCGCGGCGGCGATGGTCGGCAGCTTGGCGATGATGCGGTGCGAGAAAATCTCCCGGTGCCGCGGGCTGTGGATGTCCATCGAGTCGTAGTAAAAGGCCGCCATCGAGGCCACCACCGCCGAGACCATCGACATCGGATGGGCGTTGTGATGGAAGCCGTTGGTGAAGCGCAGCAACGACTCGTTGATCATCGTGTGGCGCGTGATGCTGGTGCGATAGGCGGTGAGTTCCGCCGCCCGCGGCAGCTCGCCGTTGATCAGCAGGTAGGCCACTTCCATGAACGAGCTGTCGGCGGCAAGCTGCTCCACCGGGTAGCCGCGATACAGCAGTACCCCGGCGTCACCGTCGATATAGGTGATCTTGCTCTCGCAACTGGCGGTGACGCTGAAGGCCGGATCGAAGCTGAAGACGCCCTGATCCCTGGTGATCGTGCCGACGTCCAGGCAGTCGGGTCCGATCGTACCGACGCGCACCGGGAGCTTGGAGCGGGTCCCGGTGGCCGGATTGATCAGATCGTAGTCGGGCTTGGCCATGGCGCCGCAGCGTTACATGCGCGCACCATGGAATCAAGACGTCGTTTCGCACTCCCGCGCACCGCGAGAGGGCACGTGGCGCGCTCGCGGCGCCGCGCAGGTCGGTGTTTCAGCGCGCGGCAGCAGCCGCGTATTTCTTGCGGAACTTGTCCACGCGGCCGGCCGTGTCGACCATCTTCTGCTTGCCGGTATAGAAAGGATGGCAGTTCGAACACACATCGACGCTCAGGTCCTTGCCCACGGTCGAGCGTGTCTTGAAAGTGTTGCCGCAGCTGCAGCTGACGGTGATCTCGCCGTACTCAGGATGGATCGACGCTTTCATAAATGACCTTCCTTGCCCACCGCCCTGCGCCTGCCCGCCAGGGCCTCATCTTAGAAAAAAGGGCGCGCAGTCTAAGCCTCGGGACACCGCCAGGCAAGTGGCAGGCCGGGCGGCCGTCCGGGTGGTCCATTTATCCACAAAATCTGTGGATAAGTCTGTGGGCAACGGCTCGCCTCAGCCATCGATTGCACGTCATTTCTGCATATCTGTCGACTTGGACACAAAATGACCAATAGGTTACAGCTTGTTAAATCAATGAATTAGGGGGGGCATATGCCACCTGGCCTGCAATGCCACGTGTAATTGGCTAATTTGAAGGCCACGGAAGGGCTGGCTGTGCATAAGAATCGAAGGCACCGCAGAGGTTGGCCTAAACCACGGACCCTTCTGGCTTTTTCCGCAGGAGGGGGCCGAAGCCCGGCGCCAGGCTGGGCCGGGAGGCGATGAGGAAGTCGGCGATCAGATCGTTGAGGAACCGCCTTCCAAGCTCCGTGGGCCGCCAGCGACCGGCCTCGCCGGTCAACAAGCCGCGCGCCGCCAGACGCTGCACGCGCGGCGCGATCTCCGTCCAGGCCAGACCCGTGCGCGCTTCGAACTGCGCCGCCTCGAACCCCTCGTTCAGCCGCAGCGCATTCATCATGAATTCGAACGGCAGATCGGCGCTCGCCACGGTGCTCGTCGCCGGCTCGCCGCACCAGCCGCGCGCCAGGTAGCGCCGCGGCTCGCGCTCGCGGACGCTGCGCGTGATGATGCCGCGCGCGCCGTGCGTGAGCTTGCCGTGCGCGCCGGCTCCGGCGCCCAGGTAATCGCCGAAGTTCCAGTAGTTCAGATTGTGGGCGCATTGCGCACCGGCGCGCGCATAGGCGGACACCTCGTACTGCAGGAAGCCCGCGGCGGCGAGTGTGGCCTGGCAGTGCTGCTGCATGCTGAAACCCAGCTCGTCGTCGGGGAGACCGGGCGGAGGTCGGCCGCCAAAGACCGTGCCGGGCTCGAGCGTGAGCTGGTAGTGCGAGATATGCGCCGGCGAGAGCTCCAGCGCCGCCTGCACGTCGGCCAAGGCGCCGGCCAGGTCCTGGCCCGGCAGGGCATACATCAGGTCCAGGTTGAAATTGGCCAGGCCCGCCGCATGCAGTTCCTCGGCGGCAACACGCGTGTCCTCGACGCCGTGGATGCGCCCGAGCCGCTCGAGCATGGGCGCGGCGAAGCTCTGCGCTCCCAGCGATACCCGGTTGATGCCCGCGCCGCGGTAATCGGCGAACCGCCCGCGCTCGATGGTGCCGGGATTCGCCTCGAGCGTGATCTCGGCATCGGCGGCCAGGGGCAGCCGCCCGCGCAGCGCCTCGAACAGGCGCGCAAAGGCGGCAGGCTCGAACAGGCTCGGCGTGCCCCCGCCGAGGAAGACACTGACGATACTGCGACCCTCAAGGCCCGGCAGCTGCGCGTCGATATCTCCGAGCAACGCCTCCAGGTAGGCCTGCTGAGGCAGCTCGCCGTGCAGGCTGTGCGAATTGAAATCGCAGTAGGGGCACTTGCTCACGCACCATGGGAAGTGCAGGTAGAGCGCCAGCGGTGGCGCGATCAGCGCCATGACACCAACCGCGCCACCAGGTCACGCAGCGCGGCGCCCCGATGGCTCAACGCGTTCTTGCGGACCGCGCCGAGCTCGGCCGCCGTGCACTCAAACCCCGTCGGGATGAAACAGGAGTCGTAGCCGAAGCCGCCCGTGCCGGCCGGCCTGAGGGCGATGCGCCCTTCCCAGCTGCCCTGTGCGATCAGTGGATGGGCGTCCGCAGCATCGCGCAGCAGCGCCAGCACACACCGATACCGCGCTGTGCGCCGCTCGCCGGGCACTTCCGCCAGCGCCTGCAGCAGCGCGCGGTTATTCTCCTCGTCGCTGGCGGCGGGACCGGCGAAGCGCGCCGACCACACGCCGGGCCGGCCACCCAGGGCGTCGACCTCCAGTCCGGAATCGTCGGCCAGGGCCGGAAACCCGGCCGCGGCCGCGTGGCGCGCCTTCAGCAGCGCATTGTCCTCGAAGGTCTGGCCCGTCTCGGCGATGCTCACGATCCCCAGCGCGGATTGCAGCACCAGCTCGAAGCCGCGGGGCTCGAGCAGCGCCGCGAATTCGCGCTGCTTGCCCGGATTGGCGGTCGCGAGCACGACGCGCACGGGGCTCGCTCCGCTAGCCCTGCAGTGCCTGGGCCTGCAGCGCGCACAGCTCGCCGATCCCGGCGACCGCAAGATTGAGCAGCGCGTCGAGCTCATGGCGCCGGAAGGCATGGCCCTCGGCCGTGCCCTGCACTTCGATGAACGCGCCGCCGTTATTCATCACCACGTTCATGTCGGTCTCCGCCTCGGAATCCTCGCTGTAGTCCAGGTCCAGCATCGGCTGGCCCCGCACGATGCCGACCGATACGGCGGCCACCTGGCCGTGCAGGGGGCTGGCATTCAGGACCCGCCGCCCGCGCAGCGCCTCGACGGCATCGGCGAGGGCCACGAAACTGCCGGTGATGGCGGCGGTGCGCGTGCCGCCGTCCGCCTGCAGCACGTCGCAGTCGATCGTCACGGTGCGCTCGCCAAGCGCGCGCAGGTCGACCACCGCACGCAGCGAGCGGCCGATGAGGCGCTGTATTTCCTGGGTCCTGCCGGTCTGCTTGCCACGCGAGGCCTCGCGCGCCGTGCGGGTGTGCGTGGCGCGCGGCAGCATGCCGTACTCCGCGGTGACCCAGCCCTGGCCCTTGCCGCGCAGGAAGGCGGGCACCCCGTCCTCGACGCTCGCCGTGCACAGCACGCGTGTGTCGCCGCAATCGATGAGCACCGAGCCTTCCGCATGACGGGTGTAGTGGCGGGTAAAACGCACGGCGCGCAGGCCGTCCGCGGCACGATCATTGTGGCGGGAAGCCATGGTGCTACTCCAGAAAACGCAGCGCTACGGCCGAGGTGTTGTCGCAGGTGGGACCGCCGGCCGCGACCGCCTGCGCGCCGAGCCCCTGCAGGGCGTCGGTCAGGGGAACCTCCGCCACGCCGAAGACGCCGGCGATGGCCTCGTCGCTGATGGCGGCCCACAGCCCATCGGTGCACACCAGCAGCACGTCGCCATTCTCCAGGGGCTGGCGCCGGCTCAGGTCCATTTCCGGCAGCAGGGCCTCGCCCCCGATGCAGGACTCGACAAAGTTTCGCATCGGGTGATTCTGCGCCTGTTCCGGGCCGATGACGCCCTCGCGCAGCAGCACCTCGACGTGACTGTGATCTCGGGTGCGCGCCACGACCTGGCCGCGCCGCAGGTGATAGGCGCGGCTGTCGCCGACGTGCGCCCAGTAGGCGCCACGGCGCTGCACCAGGCACAGCGCGATCGTGGCACGCGGCCGGTTGTCCATCGGAATCTCGGCGCCGTACCTGACGATCTGCTGATGCGCGGCACCGAGCCCGAGGTGCAGGAAGCCCAGCGGATCGAGCAGCGGGTGCGGTGCGGCGCGAAAGCGCTGGACCAGGACCTGCACCGCGATCTCGGCGGCCCGCTCGCCCTCGGCGTGACCGCCCATGCCGTCGCAGGCGATCAGCAGCGCCGTGTCGCCGCCGACTTCGGCCGTCACCCGGTCCTGGTTGCTCTCGCGTGCGCCCTGCAGGCTGAGTTCAGCGTGTTCGAGGCGCAAGCGGGCTCCGGATCGTTGGGTTAAACTGGCCGCGACTTATAACATTCCGCGCCCGGCGAAGTAAGGGAGCCTCGGATTTAACATGATCTCGAGCATGACCGGCTTCGCACGTCAGGAACGGAGCGGCGCCTTCGGCTCCCTGGTGTGCGAGATCCGCAGTGTAAACCACCGCTTCCTCGACGCCACCGTCCGGCTCCCCGACAGCTGCCGCACCCTGGAATCCGAGCTGCGCCAGAAATTGGCCGGCGAGCTGCGTCGCGGCAAGGTCGACTGCGCACTGCAACACCGCCCGCCGATGGCCGCCGCGCTCCAGGTGGATGAGGCCGCGCTCTCCCCGCTCCTGGCGCGCAGCCAGCAGCTCGCGAAGCAGCTGGCCGGGCAGGGTCAGATCAACGTGCTGGACCTGCTGCGCTGGCCGGGCGTCCTGCACGAGGCGCAGCCCGATCCCGAGGCGCTGGCCGCTGCCGTGCGCGAGCTGTTCGACGGCACCCTCGAGAGTCTGCGCGCGGCCCGCCATCGCGAGGGCGAGAGGCTGACCGAGCTGATCATCCAGCGCTGTGATGCACTCGCGGCCTTGATCGCGCAGGTGCGCGCACGCCTGCCCGAGGTCCTCGCCCGCGTACGCGCGCGGCTCGAGGAGCGGCTGGCCGAACTCGGGGGCCAATTGAACCAGGAGCGCATCGAGCAGGAGATCGTGCTCCTGCTGCACCGCCTCGACGTCGCCGAGGAACTCGACCGTCTGAGCGGCCACATCGCCGAGGCCCGCCGCACGCTCCTGGCGCCCGAGGCCGCCGGACGGCGGCTCGATTTCCTGCTGCAGGAATTCAACCGCGAGGCGAACACGCTCGCCTCGAAGTCTCAGGACCTGGAAACGACCCGCGTCGCTGTGGAGATGAAGGTCACCATCGAGCAGATGCGCGAGCAGGTGCAAAATTTGGAGTAGTGCGCCTTGCGAACTACTTGCAGCTCCCGACCCAACCATTGCCTCGCCGTTGGAATATATTGGGAACTAACGATAATCGAATTGCGTGAATCGCAACCGCCGCCGAGATCACTGACATGCGCCTTTTCCTGTCGTTGCTCCTTACCATAGCCATCTCCAGTTGCAGCACGCCCGGTCCCGTAAAGGACGAGGCACTTTGCGCTGACCACCCGACGCAAGGCAACGCCAGTGAAATGCACTGGAGCAACTTCGAGGTTCAGACGGCGCACAACTTTGGTGTACAGGGCGTGGCGTCGGGCAGATTCCTCGTTGCCGGTTCCGTCATCTGCTTCGCGGTCGACAAGGTTGCGTTGTCCACGAAAGAAACGAGCAGTAAGCCGTTCCGGATCTCAGCCGTGAAGCTGGGCCTGGGTCAGAATTTGGCTGGCGAAGGCCAATGGAAGTTGCTGGGAATCTCCGAACCTCATGGCGTGAACGCAGAGGCGCCGCTCAAGGGCTCCTTGGCGCTGGCCCCATTCGATACCCGCATGATCAAGCCTGCCGATCTTCCACCGGGTGCCTTTGTGGTGATGGAAATCATGTTGTCCATTGCGGGCGATTCCCGCGAGGCGTTAGTTCCGGCACAGGAAACCCAAAGGTCCTCGGACGCGCGCATGAACTCCCAGTGATCGGCTAGCTGTGGAGTCTCAGCAGGTTGTTTCTGCTGAGGCCTAGTCTGGAGGCTGGGGGCTGTCCTGCCAGGCTGGCGTGAGGTCGGTGCCAGTTGTAGCCGTGCAGCCAGCGTGGCAGAGCGGCGATGCGCTGGTGGGATCGACTGT
>DATGVM010000009.1:0-12323 GCA_035300345.1 Steroidobacteraceae bacterium | reverse complement strand
CAGACGATGCCAGGCGCATGCACACAGCGGTCGTGGCGGCACGCGGTAAAGGAGAACCCTCGTGACGATCTATGCGGCAGCCTCCGGGCCCGATCCGCGAAACTAGTCGAAAGGCAGCTCCCGACGAATCACGACCATGATCGCGAGTGCTCGCACTCGATCCACGAATATCAGAGTGATCAACCGTCGCACATCGCTGCCGCGACCGCTGTCTGCTTGCGCTTGATCCTTCAGGAATTATGAAGACCCATCACCGACCACCACTTGACCGGTCGTTCCATATCAGATCGCCGCCTTGGGCGCCACGAGGCTGCTGGGTTTGCAGGCGGCGCGGAGCCGCTCCCAGTCGGCACGCCAGGAATCGGTCAGGGCGCCGGACTGCACGCGCTCGGCGGCCGGGAATTCAGATGGGAGCGAGGCCAGCATCAGCGTGAAGCGCGGCAGCCCCTTGGGAAAGCGCCCCCGCGGGGCGAACACCACGCGCCCCTCGACCGGCAGCTCTTCGACCACGGCGCGCACCGCCGCGATGCGATCGTACAGTCCGGTCTGCGGGTTGGCGAAGGTGTAGCGCAACGCCCGATGCATGACCGTCCAGGATGTCATCTGATCGCCCCCAAAGATATTGCCGGCGATGTTGCGCATATCCAGCACGACACAGCCGCGCGTCGTGAGCAGCAGGAAATCAATGTGCAGCGAGCCGCCCTGCCCGTCGGGCACCAGTACGTCGCGTAGATATTCGAAAGCGCCACCGGTCACCGTCGCGAGCAGCGCCTTGCGCGCCCGGCGGCGGCGGTACCAGCGCCACAGCAGCAGCAATACCGCGATCGCCAGGACGCCCCCGGCGATGCGCGCGATCGTGAGCGCATCGAGCGGCAATTGCGGCAGGGCAATCATGGGGCGGGGCCGGCCAGCGCCGTGCGCAGCGCATCGAGTGTGGGATCGATCTCGAGGAGGCGGGCCGGGAGCCCGAACAGCTGCTCGAGACTTTCCGGCACCGGCACGGAGCGGCCCACCAGCGGCGCGACGATTTCGCGGAATTTCGCCGGGTGGGCGGTGGCCACCAGCACCCAGGGCCCAAGCTCACGTTGCCCCGGACTGAGGCGCGCCCAGGCCTCGGCGGCGGTGGCGGTATGCGGGCACCAGATGACTCCATAGCGCTCGTAATCGCTGCGAATGCGTGTACGAATCGCCTCGTCGTCGACTGACACCGCGCTCACCACGGCGCCGAGGCGGCCCGCCCCCGGGTACAGCGCACTGAGCCGTTCGAGATTGCTGGGGTTGCCGACGTCCATGGCGGAGGCCAGTGTTGCAATACTCGGGCGCAGCCGCAACATGCCCTCGGCCAGGTAGTCCGGCACGGTGCGATTGGCATTGTGCGCCAGCAGGATCTGCGCGATGGGGGCGCCGAGGCGCTGCGCCCAGACACAGGCCGTGGCGTTGCCCAGATTGCCGCTGGGAATCACGAAGGATGCCGCTCTGCCAGACTTTGCCTGCAGTGCCAGACTGGTGGCGAGGTAGTACACGGCCTGGGGCAGGAGCCGCCCGAGATTGATGCTGTTGGCCGAGGACAGCTCCCAGCGCTTGCGCAGTGTGGCGTCGATGAAGGCCTGCTTCACCAGCCGCTGACAGTCATCGAAATTGCCGCGCACGCCCAGGGTGCGCACGTTCCCGCCCCAGCAGCTCAGCTGCTGCTGCTGCGTCGGTGACACCTGCCCCAGCGGGAACAGCACCGCGACCTCGATCCCCTGGCGTCGGTGAAAGGCGGCGGCCACCGCGCCGCCCGTATCGCCTGAGGTGGCGACGAGTATCTGCAGAGGGCGCGTGGCGTCCTGCCGCAAATGGCTAAAGGCGGCGGCCAGGAAGCGCGCACCGAAGTCCTTGAAGGCCGCGGTCGGGCCGTGGAACAGCTCGAGCACGCTGAGCCGTTCACCCTCGAGCGCCACCAGCGGTGCCGGAAAATTAAAGGCTTCTGCGGTGATCGCCGGGAGCGCCGCCTGGAGCGCATCGCCGGCGACGAAAGGCGCCAGAAATTTCGCGGCCAGCGGCGCCAGGGCCTCGCCCGCACCCGAGCGGGGCGGCGCGCTCGCGGGCCATTGCTGCGGGATGTACAGGCCACCGTCGGGCGCGAGTCCCTGCGTCAGCGCCGCGCTGAAACCGACCGCTTGCCGCTCATTGCGCGTGCTGATGAACTGCATCAGTCGATCACGTGGGCGCCCACTGGCTCCATCTTCGTGGTCCAGTGATCGCACTCCAGGCCATGGTGCGAGAACTGCACCACCATCGCCTCGCGCACCGCGTGGGCGTGGCTCTCCAGGCACCAGGCGAATAGCGTCGGACCGGCGCCGGAAATCGAGCAGCCGAGCGCACCGGCCGACAGGGCCGCCCCGCGCACGGCCGCGAAGCCCGGGATCAGCGCCGCGCGCTGCCGCTCGATCACCACGTCCTCAAAGGACTCGCGCAGCATGTCAATGTCATTCGTGTAGCAACCCGAGATGAAGCCGGCGAGATTGGCCGTCTGCCACACAAAGTCCTCCATGAGCACGCTGCCCTTGAGAATGGCGCGCGCCTGGCGGGTGGACAGGAACATGTGGGGGTGCACGATCACCGCGCTTACCGCGGGCGGTACCGGGATCTGCTTGACCCGCGGCTGATCAATCCCGACCGTCAACACCAGACCGCCGAACAGCGAGGGCGCGATATTATCGACGTGCAGCGAACCGCTGGCGACCTGCTCGCCCAGCATCGCGTACTTCAGCAGCTCGAGGCGCTGGCGGGGTTCGGGCAGCACGGCATTGGCTGCAACCACCGCGGCCACCGCAGAAGCGGCCGAGCCGCCCAGTCCCGAGGCCAGCGGAATGCCCTTGTCCAGTTCCAGCTCAAACCCGAAGGGCAGCGCCAGGGCATCGCGCATCGCCTGCAGTGCGCGACCCGCGGTATTGCGGGCGGCGTCCATGGGCAGATCTGCGACCACGCCGCGAATCGCGCTGATGCGTACGCCGGCCTCGCTCGTGCGCCTGACCGTGGCCTTATCTCCGATGGCTCCAATCGAAAAGCCAAGAATGTCGAAGCCGATGGCCACGTTGCCCACCGAGGCGGGAGCAAAGGCGCAGGCACTCGTGCGTCCAGCGCTCACAGGCGTGCACCCAGAAAAGTCGCCAGCCGCAGCAGATCGGCGAACACGCCGCCCGCAGTCACCGCGGGTCCGGCTCCTGGACCTTGAATTATCAATGGGTTATCACAATAACTTGATGTCACATATCGTACGACATTGTCCGTGAGCGCCAGGTTTGCGAAGGCGTGCTTCGATTCGAACTCGTCCAGCCCGACGGTGGCTTCGCCCTTGGCGCTGACGCGCCCGACGTAGCGCAGCACGCGACCGCGCGCCTTCGCGTCCGCGAAGCGCTGCGCCAGCTTCGCATCATAGCGTGGCAGCTGCTCCAGAAACTCCTCGCTGCTGCCGCGGACCAGGTCGTCGGGAACCAGGCTCTCGACCCGCACGTCGCGCATCTCGAGCCCCAGGCCCATCTCGCGGCCCAGGATGATCAGCTTTCGCGCCACGTCCGTGCCCGACAGGTCATCGCGTGGATCGGGCTCGGTATAGCCGCGCTGCTTGGCATCACGGACGATGGCCGAGAAGGGCTGCGTGCCATCATAGACATTGAACAGGTAGGCCAGCGTGCCGGAAAAAATCCCTTCGATGCTGGCGATCTCATCGCCGGTCTCGCGCAGATCGCGCAGCGTCTGGATCACCGGCAGGCCCGCGCCGACCGTGGCCTCGTATAGATAATGCGCCCCGCTCCGGCGCCGAGCGGCCTGCAGGCTCTGGTAGTAGCTGAGCGCGCCGCTGTTGGCTTTCTTGTTGGGCGTTATGACGTGCACGCCAGCGGCGAGCCAATCGTGATAGCGCAGCGCGACCGACTCGTTGTTGCTGCAATCGATGATCACCGTGTGCGGCAGATAGTCCACCCTGACGTGCGCCAGGAAGCGCTCGAAGTCAGGCTCCAGCGGATTGTGGGCCAGCTGTGCGCGCCAGCGATTGAGCGCGATGCCCTGGGCCGGAAGGGCCATCTGCCTGGAACTCATGATGCCACGCACGCGCAGATCGATATTGAACTGCTTCGCCAGCCGCTCGCGCTGGCTCGCGAGCTGGTCGAGCAGCACCTGGCCGACCGTGCCCGGGCCGATGATGCCGATCGAGAGTGTGTGTGGAGAGAGGTAAAACCCGGCATGCACGGCGCGCAGCGCGCGCGTCGCATGCGAACCGTCCACCACCACCGAGATGTTGCGCTCCGAGGCGCCCTGGGCGATCGCCCGCACGTTGACGTTGGCCGTGCCCAGGGCGTTGAACACCTTGGCGGCGACGCCGGGCATGCCTGCCATCCCATCTCCCACCACGGCGAGGATTGCCAGCTCGGTGCTGACGTCAATGCTCTGGATCTGGCCGTCGGCGAGTTCGCGCGCGAAAGCCCTCTCCAGCACCAGCCTGGCGCGCGCGGCCTGGCCGGCCGGAATCGCGCAGCAGATCGAATGTTCGGAGCTGCCCTGCGAAATCAGGATGACCGAAATGTCCTCATCGCGCAGCGCGCCGAACAGGCGGTGCGCGGTGCCCGGAACCCCGATCATGCCGGCGCCCTCGAGATTGACCAGCGCCACATCATCGATGCTGGTAATGCCCTTGACCGGCTGCAGGGACTGCGGGTGCGCGCAGATGAGCGTGCCGGATTTCTCCGGCGCAAAGGTATTGCGGATCCAGATCGGAATATTGTGACTGAAGGCCGGCGCCATGGTCTGTGGGTGAATGACCTTGGCGCCGAAGTAGGCGAGCTCCATCGCCTCGTTGTAGGAGAGCGCGCCGATGACCTGCGCATCCGGCACCCGGCGCGGATCGGCCGACAGCACGCCGTCAACATCCGTCCAGATCTGGATCTCCCCGGCAGCCAGCAGCGCGCCGAAGATCGAAGCGGAGTAATCACTCCCGTTGCGGCCCAGCGTGGTCTGGATCCCGGTCGCGTCGCTGGCGATGAAGCCGGTGATGACGAGCGTGCCCGCATCGGGCGGCAGCAGTGCCTTGAGCCGCTCGGTCGACAATTGCCACTGGATCGCCGGCCCGAGGGAACCCCACTCCGCCACGACGCAGGCGCGGGCGTCGATCCACTGCGTGCCGCGGCGCTTGCCGCGGTGCTGCAGGTAGCGCCAGAAGAGCCGGGTCGACCAGATTTCCCCGTACCCAGACACCTTGTCGCGCACATGCCCGCCCGCCGTGCGCATCATCTGTGTGGCGCGCAGCACGCTGTCGAGGTCCTGCGCGTCACGCGCGATCTCCTCGACGTACTCCTCCACCAGCGCGGCCGGGAGCAGTGCCGTGGCGATCTCCGCGTGCCGCTCGCGCAAGGCGATGAGCTCGCGGCGCCAGGACTCGTCCTGCCTCTCGGCCAGCGCCACGAGCTGCAGCAGCGCGTCGGTCACGCCTCTGCAGGCCGACAGCACCACCGCCAGGCGCTGCCCGGGTTGCGATTCGATGATGGCGGCGACGCGGCTGAAGCACTGGGCATCCGCCACGCTCGAACCGCCAAACTTGTGGACGACCCAGGAACTGGGATCTGGGGCACTCATGACCTGGGCACTTTCACCGCAGCACTAAAAAGCCGCAGCACTCTACTGGTGGCATGGCCTCCACCGCAAGGGCGGAGGAGCCCGCAAGCGGAAACTCCGGGCGTTACCGCACAATTGGCAAACGGCAGGGCTGGCGCGAGACGCAAGACGGCCCCTGCGGTTACGTTGCCGCCGACTACCGCGCTATCCTCGGCCGGTCGATTCCGTTCAGCGTCAGTTATAAGCTCTAATGCCGTCGGGATGGCCTGCACGGGCGGGCCACCCCTTGTTCCAATTGCACTCGAGTCGCACGGACCAACGGGGCACCATGAACCGACGCAGGGCGATCCGGCGCGCCGGGATGCTGTTTCTGGCCGCATGCTGCCTGGCCAGCTTTCCGGCCGCGAGTCGCGAGCGCTGGAGCGAGCCGCAGGCAAAAGCCTGGTACGGGCGGCAACCCTGGTTGGTCGGTGCCAACTACATACCGGCGAACGCGATCAACCAGCTCGAGATGTGGCAGGCCGATACCTTCGATACGGCAACGATTGAGCGGGAGCTGACCCTGGCCGAATCGATTGGCATGAATACGATGCGTGTATTCCTGCACGATTTACTCTGGCAACAGGACGCAGCCGGATTTCGCGCCCGCATCGACCAGTTTCTCGCTATCGCGGCCCGCCACCACATCAGGCCGCTATTGGTGTTGTTCGACTCCTGCTGGGACCCGGAACCGCGCCTTGGCGCGCAGCATGCGCCTGTTCCCGGGATACACAATTCCGGCTGGGTGCAGAGCCCAGCCGCGCACACCCTCGAGGATCCGCATGAGTATCCGCGCCTGCGCGCCTACGTCGAAGGCGTGATTGGCGCCTTTGCCACCGACGAGCGCATTCTCGGATGGGATCTATGGAACGAACCTGACAACGAGGGCAGCACTGCTTATCCCAACACCGACGCCCGGGACAAGAACCGCCTGATCGCCGCTTTGCTGCCGCAGGTGTACCTGTGGGCGCGCGCACAGAATCCCTCCCAGCCCCTGACCAGTGGCCTGTGGAAAGGCGATTGGGTCGCGCACGATGCACTCAGCCCCTTCGAGCGCCTGCAGATCGAACAATCCGACGTGCTATCGCTGCACAACTACGGCTGGCCAGAGGACTTCGAGCACAGCGTCCGGTGGCTGCAGCGCTACCACCGGCCAATTCTCTGCACGGAGTACATGGCCCGAAGTGTCGGCAGCACCTTTGATCTGATACTCCCGCTCGCCAAGCGGCTGCGGGTGGCGGCTTTCAACTGGGGCCTGGTGGTCGGTAAGACACAGACCAATTTCCCGTGGGACTCCTGGCAGCATCCGTACGTCGACCACGAACCTCCAGTGTGGCACCACGACATTTTTCGCGCCGATGGCACGCCCTATCGAGCGCGCGAGGTGGAGATTATCCGCGCGCTGACCAAAGCAAGCCGGCAACGGCCGTGAGACCGCGCAAAGCACTCCGACGGCGCCGCACGGCCCAGTGAAGCGCCTCTGCTGAGTTCAGTCCAGGCGCTTGCGAAACCGGGAGGCGGCCAGTGCCAGGGCCAGCACCAGAAAGATGCTCAGCTTGAGCACCGGCTGCCACAGCGCTCCGAGCGAGGCCCCGCGCAGGATCACGCCACGCAGGATCTCGATGAAATGCGTCAGCGGCAGTACCTGCGCCAGGTACTGCACGGTCCGGGGCATGCCCTCGAAGGGAAAGGCGAATCCGGACAGCAGTATGGAAGGCAGGAGCGTGAAGAAGCCCAGCTGCATGGCCTGGAACTGCGTCGTGGCGACGGTGGAAATGACGAGCCCCAGGCCGAGCGTCGCGGCGATGAACAGGCAGGCGCCGATGTACAGGTCGATGAGGCTCCCATTGATCGGCACGTCGAACAACAGCACGCCCAGCAGCAGCACCAGCGTGGTCTGGACCAGCCCCACCCCCACGTAGGGCAGCAGTTTGCCGATCATGAGTTCCGCCGAGCGCACCGGCGTGGTGATCAGCAATTCCAGGTTGCCGCGCTCGCGTTCGCGCACCAGCGCGATCGCCGTGAAGATCACCATCGTCATGCTGAGAATCACGCCGATCAGTCCCGGCACCACCTGCACCGCCGTGCGCCGCTCGGGATTGAACTCGTTGAGCAGTTCGATCGCCGGCGTGGCGCGCGAGGGGATGCCGCTCCTGCCCGGGAGGGGCGCCTCCTGGATCGCACGCACGGCGGTGTCGACCCCCGGACGCGTGCCATCGACGATCACCTGGGCCACCGAGCGCGTGGCGTCAATCCGCCGCCGCTCGAAATCCGGCGGTATATAGAGGCCCGCGTGCAGTTCGCCATTCTGGATCAGCCGCCGCAGTTCCTCGACGCCAGCGGGCCGCGCGACGAATTCCACCACCTGGCTGGAGGCGATCTCGGCCACCAGCGAGCGTGAGGCCTGGGTCCGGGCCAGATCCACCACCCCGGCGCGCACGTGGCGCACGTCGTAGTTGATGCCGTAGCCGAAGATCATCATCTGCAGGAGCGGGATGCCCACGATCATCGCCAGCGTCATCCGGTCGCGCGACATCTGCCGCAGCTCCTTGACCGCGACGGCGCGGATGCGAAGCAGCGGCGCCGGCAACATCAGTGGCGTCCCATGGTGGCGCCGACAAACACGTCTTCGAGGCTGGGGGCCGCCACGCGCACCGTTCCTTTCAGGCGACGCGCCGCCAGCAGGGCCTGCACGCGGCCTACCGCGTCCGGCTCCTCGGGGGCGAACAGCGCATGGAGCCGCAAGCCCAGCTGCGCCACCGAGCGGAGTGAGTCGAGGCCGTGCAGCGCCGCGCGGGCCGCGGACGGATCCTCAGTCTCGATCTCGACGACTTTCAGCGGCAGGTCGGCCATCAGCTGCTGCGGGGAGCCGTTGGCGACGACGCGCCCCAGATCGAGGATGGCCAGTCCGTGGCAACGCTCGGCTTCATCCATATAGTGGGTCGATACCAGGATGGTGGTCCCCTGCGCCGTGAGCGCGAATAGGCTCTCCCAGAAATCGCGCCGGCTCTGCGGATCGACGGCACTGGTGGGTTCATCCAGCATCAGCAGGGCGGGCTCGTGCAGCGTTGCTGCGGCCAGCCCCAGGCGCTGCTTCTGCCCGCCGCTGAGGGTTCCGGCGGGCCGCGACTGGAATTCAATCAGCCGGTACTGCTCCATCACGGCCGCGATGCGCTGCGCCGCGCGTTTCGGGCCCAGCGTGTAGACGCTGGCGAGAAACTCCAGGTTCTCGCGCGCGCTCAAGTCCTCCCACAGCGAGAAACGCTGCGTCATGTAGCCGATCTGCCGTCGCAGCTCCTCTGACTGGCGGGGAATATCCAGGCCGAGCACGCGGATGCTCCCGCTGCTGGGCCTGATGAGCCCGCAGAGCATGCGTATCGTGGTGGACTTCCCTGACCCGTTTGGCCCGAGGAATCCGTAGATCCGGCCACGCGGAATCGACAGCTCGGCCCCATCGACGGCGGCGACCTGGCCGAAGCGGCGCGTCAGGCCGTGGGCCTCGATGGCAATTTCGTTCACGGGCGGCGATCCAGCAACACCTCGACCGGCACGCCCGCCGGCAGGTCGTGTGCCGCCGGATCGGGCAGATCAATTTCCGCCAGGTACGCCAGCCGGCTGCGGTCGCGTTGCGTGAGCGCAAAATACGGCGTGAAGCTCGCCTCGCCGGCGATGTAACGCAAGGTGCCCGTGACCGGCTGCGCGAGGCCATCGACGTACACCTGCAAGGTCTGCCCCGCACGGAGTGGCGCCCGCTGTGGCTCGGGGATATATACCCGCGCATAAGGGATGCCGCCTGCCAGCATGATGACCACGGGCGCACCGGCCACCGGACGCTCACCGAGCCGGTAGGGAAGCGCCTCGACAACACCGTCGACCGGTGCCGTGAGCCGCAGCCGCCCGAGCAGCACATCCTGCTGCTGCAGCTGCGCGTCGGCGGCCCGCAGGGCTGCGCGCGCCTGCTCGAGCTGCTCGCTGCGCGTGCCTTCCTGCAACAGCTCCAGCGCGGCGCGCGCGGACGCCACCGATGCCGCGCTGCTGTCGCGCAGTTGCTGCTGCTGATCGACCTGTGATTGCGCGACGAGGCCACGCCCGAGCAGCTCGGCCAATCGCTCGTATTCCTTCGCCGCCTGGACGCGTTGCGCCTCGGCCGCCGCCAGCTGCGCACGGGCCTGCGCCAGCTCCTCGCGCCGCGCGCCATGGACGAGCTCGTCGAGCCGGTGCTGCAGCTGGTTGACCTGGGCCGCGAGACTCGCACGCGTGGCCGCCGCCGCCGCGCGATCAAGCTGCGCCAGCACATCACCCGTCCTGACGGCCTGCCCTTCCGTGACCGGCAGGGCGACGATCTGCTCGGATGCGGGCGCTGCAATCTCAAAGCGGTGACGCTCGATTGTGCCGACCGCCGGTACCCGGCCCTCACGGGAACAGCTCGCTGCCAGCAGCACAGTGAGGATGAGGCCGAAGCGAAGCAATCCCAATCCTGCTCTCCAACGGCTCGCGGAGGAACATTGTATGCAGAGCAGCGGACAAGGCGCCATTCGGCACAGCGCCTGGGCCCGTCGCCCCAAGGCCTTGCCCGCCGCGGAACTTACAGGCTAACGTGCGCTCTCAGAGGTGTCAGATCGCAGGGGAATTCCGGATGTCCTATCGCTGGCCGGCGCGCTCGCTCCTCGCCGGGGCGCTGTGCGTCCTTGCGGGGGCGGCGCTGTGCGCGCAGGCGGGATCGTGGCAGCGGCATTCGGACGCCAACCGGCCCACCGACCGCATCATCGTCAAGTGGCGTGAACAGGGCGTGGCGGCCACGCAGATCCAGGGCAGCGCGAATCGCGCGGCGCGCCTCAGCGCTGCGACGGGTGTAGGCCTCACGGCCATGCGCGAGATCCACGACCGCCTCGATCTGATGCGCCTGACCGTACCGCTGGCCGGAGCGGATCTGCTGCAGGTGATCGCGCGCTTGCGCGCCGATCCGTCGGTGCAGTACGCCGAAGTCGACGCGCGGCGCTACGCGCTCGCCTATCCGGTCGATCCGCCCGACGATCCGCGCTTCGTTGCGAACCACGATGCCATCGGCCAATGGCAGGGTCAGTGGTACCTGAATGATCCGGACAGCGCCGCTCCGGCGGCGATCGGTGCCACGACGGCCTGGAAGACCTCCAGCGGCGCGGGCGGCTACCTGACCGGCGGTGGTTACGTCGTCGCGGTGCTCGATACGGGTTTCGATTTCACTCATCCCGATCTGGGGGTCTATCACTCCGGCGGCAAGCTGCTGCCCGGGCGCGATTTCATCTGCAACGACTCCGGCGCGAACTGCGCGCTGTCCGCGGTGGGCAACACCTATCTCGTCGCCAACGACGGTGATGGCTGGGACACGGACCCCGGCGACCCGGGTGACTGGATCGACGCCGCGGACCTCGCGCGGAGCGATCATTTTTTCGACGGCTGCGGCACAGATATCTATCCGGATCATCACGTCGAGAGCAACTGGCACGGTACGCGCGTCGCCGGCCTCATCGCCGCGATCACGAATAACGGCGTCGGCATCGCCGGCGTCGCGCCCGATGCCTTCATTCTGCCGGTGCGCGTGATCGGCAAGTGCCGCGGCTACGTCTCTGACATCGTCGCCGGCATGTACTGGGCCGCGGGCCTGACGAGCCCGAGCCTCACGGGGATCGACCTCAACCCCTATCCCGCGCCGATCCTGAACCTGAGCTTCGGCGGCCCGGGGCCCTGTTCGCAGACCGAGCAGGACGCGGTCACGGCCCTCGACCAGGACGGGCACCTGGTGGTCGTGGCCGCCGGGAACGACGGCGGGCCCCTCTCGGCACCCGCCAACTGCCAGGGCGTGCTCGCGGTTGCAGGACTCCGCCACGTCGGTACCAAGGTGGGCTACAGCAATGTCAGCAGTACGGCCGCGAGCGTGGGCATCGCCGCGCCCGCCGGCAATTGCGTGAACCTCAACGCCAGCTATCCCTGGACCCTGCCCTGCCTGTATTCGATCGAGACCACCACCAATGACGGCCTCACCACGCCGGGCAGTCCTTTTTATACCTACGCCATTTTCGATCCCAGTTATCCCGGCAATGTGCTCAACGAGGGCAACGTCGGCACCAGCTTTGCGGCACCGATCGTCGCCGGGGTCGCGGCCCTGATGGTGCAGGCCAACCCGAATTTCACGGCAGCGCAACTGATCGCGCGGCTGCAGGCGGCCGCCACGCCATTTCCAGTGCCGGCCACCGCTCCGCCCGGCGGCGTCTGCCATGTTGCCGCGCTCACCCAGGACAGCAGCAATAACTACACCGACGTGCAGAATGCCGAATGCCAGTGTACGACCACGACCTGCGGTGCCGGCATGCTGAACGCCACAGCCGCTGTCGGGCTGGCCCTCAATCCGCAAGCCAGCATCATCACCTCCGTCGACACAGCCAGTGTCGGGGAGAGCATTACGCTCGATGGCAGCCAGAGCACCGCAGCCGCCAATCATCTGATCAGCACCTACCACTGGAGTTCGAACCCCGACGTGGGCATCGCCAATGCCGGCAGTGCAACCGCAACGATCATCTTCCCGGCCCTGCGTCCCATCACGGTCACACTGACGGTGACGGACGA
This sequence comes from Steroidobacteraceae bacterium, assembly GCA_035300345.1. Lineage (GTDB taxonomy): Bacteria > Pseudomonadota > Gammaproteobacteria > Steroidobacterales > Steroidobacteraceae > FEN-1191. Next base: position 89 of record DATGVM010000009.1, on the reverse strand, counting down.
TGTCGGCCGGCAGGATCAGGCCTCGAAGACCATCAATTCGGTGGCCTTGAGCGCGGGGGGCGGTGCCGGGGTACTGGCGCCCGATGAAC
>DATGVM010000008.1:0-110515 GCA_035300345.1 Steroidobacteraceae bacterium | reverse complement strand
GAACACCGAGATGGTGATGCCCGGGGACAACATCAAGATGAACGTGGAGCTGATCGCCCCGATCGCGATGGAGGAAGGCCTGCGCTTCGCCATCCGCGAGGGCGGACGCACGGTGGGCGCCGGCGTGGTGTCCAAGATCCTCAAGTAGGCAGAAAACTATGGCTAGTCAGAACATTCGTATCCGCCTGAAGGCGTTCGACCATCGCCTCATCGACAACTCGGCGCGCGAGATCGTCGAAACCGCGCGCCGGACCGGCGCGACGGTTCGCGGCCCGGTGCCGCTGCCGACCAAGATGGAGCGCTTCACGCTGCTGGTCTCCCCGCACGCGGACAAGGACGCGCGCGACCAGCTGGAGCTGCGCACGCACAAGCGGCTCATGGACATCATGAATCCCACCGACAAGACGGTCGACGCGCTGATGCGCCTCGAGCTTCCGGCGGGCGTGGACGTACAGATCAAGCTCAACTAAGGGCTTGATCGGGCAGGCCGGACTGCTATACTGGCCGGCCTTTCTGGGCCCGGCGTATTCCGGGCAAACCGCGCCCAGGCGCGGCATCGGGCGAGGTTGGTGCGGGCGCCGCGGTGGCGGGCCGGCCAAGACCACTCGAGAGCATCAGCGATGAGCATCGCTGCCCTCCGGTAGTCACGCCTCCATTACTTTAGCGACGCGCCAATCGCAACGTGCGTCCGGCGGCCGAGGATTGACAGATGAGCATCGGACTGGTCGGCCGCAAGTGCGGCATGACGCGGGTATTCACGGACGCCGGTGATTCGGTGCCCGTGACCGTGGTTGAGCTGCTGCCCAACCGCATCACGCAGGTCAAGACGGACGAGCGCGACGGGTATCGCGCCGTGCAGGTCACTTATGGCGAGCGCCGTCCGCAGCTGCTGTCGAAGGCGATTGCCGGGCACTATGCCAAGTCGAACGTGGCGCCGGGCAAGGCGCTGATCGAGTTTCGCCTGGCCGAGGCCGAGGGCGCCGATCTGCAGCCTGGCACCGAGCTCAAGATCGACCGCTTCAGTGCCGGCCAGGCGGTGGACGTGACCGGCGTCACCATCGGCAAGGGCTTTGCCGGTGTGATGAAGCGGCACAATTTCGCTGGCGGCTATGCCTCGCACGGCCATTCGGTCTCGCATCGGGTACCCGGTTCCATCGGCCAGCGGCAGACGCCGGGCCGCGTGTTCCCCGGCAAGCGCATGTCGGGCCATATGGGCGTCATGCGGCGCACCACCGAGAACCTGAAGATCATCGGCATTGACGCGGCGCGCAACCTGCTGCTGATCAGCGGCGCGGTGCCGGGAGCCAAGGGTGGCCAGGTCGTCGTGCGGCCTTCCGTCAAAGCGGCCCGCCTGGCGCGCCGCAAGAGCGTAACGCCCAGCAAGGCGGCCGCGGCCAATCCCGCGGCCAAGAAGGCGTCATGAAGCTCAAGATTGCCAACGGCAGCGCTGAATTGCAGGTCTCGGACGCGGCCTTCGGCCACGAATTCAACCAGGCGCTGGTCTTCCAGGTGGTCAATGCCTACCGCGCGGCGGGACGCGCCGGCACCAAGGCGCAGAAGACCCGTGCCGAAGTGCGCGGCGGCGGCCGCAAGCCGCGCCCGCAGAAAGGCGGGGGCACCTCGCGCGCCGGTTCGATCCGCAGCCCCATCTGGGTGGGCGGCGGCCGCGCCTTCGCCGCCAAGCCGCGCGATTTTAGCCAGAAGGTCAACCGCAAGATGTACCGCGGGGCCCTGCGCGCCATGTTTTCCGAGCTGGTACGCCAGGAGCGATTGCTGGTCACCGACGGCATCAGCCTCGAGGCGCCCAAGACCCGCCTGCTGGCCAGCCAGCTCAAGTCCCTGGATCTGGCCAACGTGCTGATCATCGTCGAGGCGCCGGACGAGAAACTGTTCCTCGCCGCGCGCAACCTGCCGGGCGTCGAGGTGCTGGCCGCCGCCGCGGTCAATCCGCTGAGCCTGGCGCGCCACGACAAGGTGCTCGCGACCGTCGGCGCGGTGAAGCTGATCGAGGAGCGCCTGCAATGAGCATCGTGGTGCGCAAGCCGGCGCCGAAGGCCAGTGCCGAGCGGCTGATGAGCGTGCTGGTCGCCCCGCACGTCACCGAGAAGACTTCCCAGGCCCTGCAGCTGCGCAACCAGTACACCTTCCGGGTACGCCGTGATGCTTCGCGCACCGAAGTGCGTGCCGCCGTCGAGCTGATGTTCGACGTCAAGGTCGCCGCGGTGCAGGTGCTCAACGAACCAGGCAAGTCGCGGCGCTTCGGCAAGACCTCAGGCCGCACGCAGGACTGGAAGAAAGCCTATGTCCGCCTGGCCGAGGGCCAGAGCATCGACTACGAAGCCACCGCGGGCAAGGCCTGAAGGTAAGACCATGGCGCTGATCAAGCTCAGACCCACCTCACCCGGCACGCGCTTCGTCGTGCGGGTCGCACGTGGCCACCTGCACAAGGGCGGCCCGCTCGAATCGCTGACCAAGCATCAGAACAAGACCGGAGCGCGCAATCACTTCGGCCGCATCACCACGCGCCATGTCGGCGGCGGATCGCGGCAGAAGTACCGCCTCATCGATTTCCGCCGCGACAAGGATGGCATCAAGGGCGTGGTCGAGCGGCTCGAGTACGATCCGAATCGCACTGCGCACATCGCGCTGGTCTGCTACTCCGACGGCGAGCGCCGCTATATTCTCGCGCCCAAGGGCCTGAACACCGGTGACGAGATCCGCTCCGGCAGTGAAGCGCCCATCAAGCCGGGCAACGCCATGGCGTTCCGCCACATCCCGGTCGGCTCGGTGGTGCACAACATCGAGCTCAAACCCGGCCGCGGCGGCCAGCTGGCGCGCAGCGCCGGCAGTTCGGCGCAGTATGCTTCACGCGAAGGCACGCATGCCTTCGTGCGCCTCAAATCGGGCGAAATGCGCAAGGTGCACATCGACTGCCGTGCCACGCTCGGTGAGGTCGGGAACGATGAGCACAACCTGCGCACCTACGGCAAGGCCGGCGCCAAGCGCTGGCGCGGCATCCGTCCCACGGTGCGCGGACTGGCAATGAATCCGGTCGATCACCCGCACGGTGGCGGCGAGGGCAAGTCCGGTCAGGGCAACCCGCACCCGGTGTCGCCGTGGGGCTGGCAGACCAAGGGCAAGAAGACGCGCCGCAACAAGCGCACCAGCAACATGATCGTGCAGCGGAGGAAGTAAGCGTGCCGCGTTCACTGAAGAAAGGTCCGTTCGTCGATCTGCACCTGGCCAAGAAAGTGCAGGTGGCTTCCGGCAAGAGCGACCGCCGGCCCATCAAGACCTGGTCGCGCCGCTCGACGGTCATTCCGGAGATGGTCGGACTGACGCTGGCGATCCACAACGGCAAGCAGCACATGCCGGTGCTGATGACCGAGAACATGGTCGGACACAAGCTGGGTGAGTTCGCGCCGACGCGCGTGTTCAAGGCGCACGGCGGCGACAAGAAAGTTTCGACTGTGGAGTAGGACATGCAGGTATCCGCCACATTGCGTTACGCGCGCATTTCACCGCAGAAGTGCCGGCTGGTCGCCGATCTGGTGCGTGGCCAGGCCGTGGGCGGCGCGCTCGCCACGCTGAAGTTCACGCCCAAGAAGGGCGCCGAGCTGGTGCGCAAGGTGCTCGAATCCGCGATTGCCAATGCCGAGCACAACCAGGGTGCCGACATCGACCAGCTCAAGATTGTGCGCATCGAGATCGATGCGGCGCCGGTGCTGAAGCGCTTTCATGCGCGCGCCAAGGGCCGGGGTAACCGCATTGTAAAGCGCAACAGTCATATCACCGTCCAGGTCGGCGACGGCAGGAAGGACTAAAAGATGGGCCAGAAGGTCAATCCGCTGGGTATACGTCTGGGCATCACCCGTGACTGGGTGTCCAAGTGGTATGCCACCAAGAAGCAGTTCCCGCTGCTGGTGCGCACTGATTTCCTCGTGCGTGAGTTCCTCAAGCGCAAGCTGGTCGAGGCCTCGGTGAGCCGCGTGCTGATCGAGCGCGCCGCCAAGAAGGTCAGCATTACCATCCAGACCGCGCGCCCGGGAATCGTTATCGGCAAGAAGGGCGAGGACATCGACAAGCTGCGCGCCGAGACCGCCAAGCTGCTCAACATGCCCATGGCCGATGTGCGGCTGAACATCGCCGAGATCCGCAAGCCCGAACTCGATGCGCAGCTCGTGGCTGAGGGCATCGCCCAGCAGATCGAGAAGCGCGTGATGTTTCGCCGCGCAATGAAGCGCGCGGTCATGAGCACCATGCGCAGCGGCGCGCTCGGCATGAAGGTGCGCATGTCCGGCCGCCTCAACGGGGCCGAGATCGCCCGCACCGAGTGGGTCCGCGAGGGCCGCGTGCCCCTGCACACTTTCCGCGCTGATATCGACTACGGCCTGGCCGAAGCGCGCACCACGTATGGTGTGATCGGCATCAAATGCTGGATCTTCAAGGGCGAGGTGTTCGACCAGGCCGAACTCGAGCGCGGTGCGCAGGCGGGTGCCGAGGCTGTCGCCGCCGCCGCCGCCGCGGCTGCCGCGGCAGCTGCCCAGCCGGTCGCCGCCACCGCCACCGCGCCCGCGGCCGCCGCTCCAGCCGTCGTCGCGGTACCTTGAGTCGCGCGGAACGCCAGAGAGATTAAGAGTCAATGCTGCAACCTAAACGCACCAAGTATCGCAAGCAATTCAAGGGCAAGAACTACGGTCTCGCCACGCGCGGTAGCACCGTGGCTTTCGGTGATTACGGCCTCAAGGCGACCGAGCGCGCGCGCATGACCGCGCGCGAGATCGAGGCGGCGCGCCGCGCCATGGCGCGCTACGTGAAACGCGGCGGCCAGATCTGGGTGCGCGTGTTTCCCGACGTGCCGATCACCAAGAAGCCGCTGGAAGTGCGCATGGGCAGCGGCAAGGGCAACGTCGAATTCTGGGTCGCCAAGGTCAAGCCCGGCAAGGTCCTGTTCGAAATGGAAGGCGTCACCGAAGAGACTGCACGCGAGGCGTTTCGTCTTGCCGGCGCCAAGCTGTCCGTGACCACCTCGTTCGTCAAACGGCAGGTGCGCTGATGAACAACGCGGCGATCCGCAACCGGCCGACGAGCGAGCAGCGCGCCGAACTGCTGAAGCTGCGCAAGGAACAGTTCGCGCTGCGCCTGCAGCGTGTCACGGGCCAGGCCGTGAAGCCCGATCAGTTCGGCAAGGTCCGCAAGCGCATCGCACGCCTGAAGACGGCGATACGCGCGCAGGCCGGCGCCACGCCGGCCGCTGCGGCCAAGGCCAGCGGAGGAAAGCGATGAACACCGAAACCACGACAGTCGAAAAGCGCGGCGAGCGCGTGCTCACCGGCCGCGTTGTCAGCAACAAGATGGACAAGACCATCGCGGTGCTGATCGAACGGCTGGTGCGCCACGAGACCTACGGCAAGTTCCTGCGCCGCAGCACCAAGCTGCTGGCGCACGATGAGAGCAATTCCGCCCGTGAGGGCGACACCGTGACGATCACGCCCTGCCGGCCGCTGTCGCGCCGCAAGTCGTGGCGCCTGCTGGCGATCATCGAACGCGCGGCGCCCTGAGCGCCGAGCGAACTGCAACGGAAGCGATGCCATGATTCAGATGTGTACCATGCTCAATGCCGCCGACAACAGCGGCGCGCGCACGGTGATGTGCATCAAGGTGCTCGGCGGCAGCAAGCGCCGTTACGCCACCGTAGGCGATGTCATCAAGGTGAGCATCAAGGATGCGATCCCGCGCGGCAAGGTCAAGAAGGGCGAGGTGTACGACGCGGTGGTGGTGCGCACCCGCAAGGGCGTACGCCGGAGCGATGGTTCGCTGATCAAGTTCGACGGCAATGCGGCCGTGCTGCTTACCCCGAAGCTCGAGCCGATCGGCACGCGTATTTTCGGGCCCGTGACGCGCGAGCTGCGCACGGTGCAGTTCATGAAGATCATCTCACTCGCGCCCGAAGTGCTGTGAGCCTGGTGTAAACGGCGGAATCATGGAAAAGATCAGAAAAGGCGACCAGGTGGTGGTGCTGTCCGGCCGTGACAAGGGCCGGCGCGGCGCCGTGCTGCAGGTGGGCGGAGGTGAGGTGCTGGTCGAGGGCATCAACCGCGTCAAGCGCCACACCAAGGCCAATCCGCAGGCCAACCAGCCGGGCGGGATCATCGAGAAGGATATGCCGCTGCCGCGGGCGAAAGTGGCGTTGTGGAATCCGGCCGCCAAGAAGGGCGACCGCGTTGGCATCAAGACGCTGAGCGACGGCAAGAAGGTGCGCTTCTTCAAGTCGAACGGCGAGGTTATCGACGCCTGAGGGCGCCGGTCGCAGGTTTAAAAGCTATGGCAAGACTGCAACAGGTTTATCGCGAGAAGATCGTCCCGCAGCTCAGGAGCGAGCTCGGGCTGGCCAATCCCATGGAAGTGCCGAAGATCCTCAAGATCACGGTCAACATGGGCGTGGGCGAAGCCGTCGCCGATCGCAAGCTGATGGACGCGGCGGTGGCCGACCTGACCAAGATCACCGGCCAGAAGCCGCTGATCTGCAAGTCGAAGAAGGCGATCGCCGCCTTCAAGCTGCGCGAGGGTCTCGCGATTGGCTGCAAGGTGACGCTGCGTGGCGCGCGCATGTACGAGTTCCTCGACCGCCTCATCAGCGTGGCGATGCCGCGCATCCGTGACTTCCGCGGCGTCTCGCCGCGCGCCTTCGACGGCCGTGGCAACTACACCCTGGGCGTGCGCGAGCAGATCATTTTTCCGGAGATCCAGTACGACGCCATCGACCAGGTGCGCGGCATGGATATCACCATCACGACCTCGGCACGCGACAACGCCCAGGGGCGCGCGCTGCTGAGCGCCTTCAACTTCCCGTTCCGCAAGTAACCGACCGGATTTAAAAGCTCAAGGATCTGGCATGGCCAAGACGAACATGATCGAACGCGACAAGCGCCGCGTGCTGGTGGCGAAGAAATACGCCGTGGTGCGCACGCGCCTGAAGGAAGCGATCCGCAGCCCCAAGTCCTCCCCGGAGGAGCGTGTGGCGGCGCAGGTGAAGCTGCAGGGCCTGCCACGGGACGCGAGCCCGACCCGCCAGCGCAATCGCTGCGCGATCACGGGGCGCTCACGCGGCGTGTACCGCAAGTTCGGCCTGGCGCGCAGCAAGATCCGTGAAGTGGCCGCGCGCGGCGAGATTCCCGGGCTTGCCAAGGCGAGCTGGTAGGAGCCAACACGATGAGCATGACCGATCCGGTTGCCGACCTGCTGACCCGCATTCGCAATGGGCAGAGCGCGCGCAAGACCAGTGTGACGATGGCCTCCTCCAAGCTGAAGGCTGCCATCCTGCGCGTGCTGAAGAGCGAGGGCTTCATCGCGGATTTCAACATCGGTGACGACGCCGGCAAGCCGCTGCTGACCGTCGACCTGAAGTACTACGACGGCCGCCCGGTCATCGATCGCCTGGAGCGCGTCAGCCGCCCCGGGCTGCGTATCTACCGCGGCAAGGAAGACCTGCCGCGGGTGCTGGGTGGCATGGGCACCGTGATCGTGTCGACGCCCAAGGGCGTGATGACCGACAAGGCGGCGCGCGCCATCGGACAGGGCGGCGAGGTCATCTGCATCGTGGCCTGAGGGCCGGCGCCGCAGTTACAGCAGACGGAAAACGAATATGTCCAGAGTCGCAAAGCAAGTCATCGCCATACCCGCCGGCGTCACGGTCACGGTCGCCGCGGGCGTCGTCACCATCAAGGGCGCCAAGGGCGCGTTGACGCTGCCCGTGGGTGCGGGCATTGCCGTGGCACACGAGAACAAGCAGCTGGCCGTGAGCTACCAGGATGGGGGCACGGCGCGGATGCGCGCCGGCTCGACCCGCGCGCATCTGGCGAACATGGTGCTGGGCGTGACGCGCGGCTATGACCGCAAGCTGGAACTGGTCGGCGTCGGCTTTCGCGCCGCGGTGGCTGGCAAGGCGCTGAATCTGACGCTCGGCTTCTCGCATCCGGTCAGCTACCCGATTCCGGAGGGCATCAGCATCGAGACGCCGAGTCTGACGGAAATCCTGATCAAGGGTGCCGACCGGCAGCGCGTCGGGCAGACGGCCGCGGAGATTCGCGGCATTCGCCCGCCGGAGCCGTATAAGGGCAAGGGCGTGCGTTACTCGGACGAAAAAATCTCCCTCAAGGAAGGGAAGAAGAAGTAGCGCGGCAAGGAACAGGCAATGAACATCACCAAGAAAGAGCGGCGCCTGCGGCGCGCCATCAGGACCCGGGTCAAGATCCGCGAGCTGGGCACGCCGCGGCTGACCGTGCACCGCACGCCGCGGCACATCTACGCGCAGCTGTTCGCGGCCGACGGCTCGCGGGTGCTGGCGGCGGCCTCCACCGTGCAAAAGGCGGTGGCCAAGGACCTGAAATACACCGGCAACGTCGATGCGGCGCGCGCGGTGGGCCGGGCGATCGCCGAGCGGGCCAAGGCCGCGGGCTTTGCCCGCGCCGCGTTCGACCGCTCCGGTTTCCAGTATCACGGCCGCGTCAAGGCGCTGGCCGAGGCCGCCCGCGAAGCCGGGCTTGAATTCTAGGGCTATACGCCGGGACTTTACTGTATGGCAAGAATCGAGAAAAACCAGAGCGCCGATGACCTGATGGAAAAGCTGGTCGCGGTCAACCGCACCGCCAAGGTCGTCAAGGGTGGCCGCCAGTTCGGCTTCACCGCACTGACGGTGGTCGGTGACGGCGCCGGCCGCGTCGGCTTCGGCTTCGGCAAGGCGCGCGAAGTGCCGGTGGCGATCTCCAAGGCGATGGCGCAGGCGCGCAAGAGCCTGGTGAACGTCAGCCTGGCGAACGACACGCTGCACTACGCGGTCAAGGGCGAGCATGGCGCGACGCGCATCTTCATGCAGCCGGCCTCGAGCGGCACCGGGGTCATCGCCGGCGGCGGCATGCGCGCGGTGCTGGAATGCGCCGGCGTGCGCAACGTGCTGGCCAAGAGTTATGGCTCGCGCAATCCGATCAACGTGGTGCGCGCCACGGTCAAGGCGCTGGCGAGCGTGCGTTCGCCGGATGACATCGCCGCCAAGCGCGGCAAGACTCTCGAAGACATCCTCGGGTGAGACATGGCAACCGCGGCTAAAGTGAAGCTGACTCTGCTGCGCAGCCTGCACGGGCAGCTGCGGCACATCGGCGCCTCGGTGCGCGGGCTGGGGCTGCGCCGCCGGCACCAGAGTGTCGTCGTCGCCGACACCGCGGAGAATCGCGGCATGATCAACACGGCCTGCCACATGCTCAAAGTGGAGCGAAGCTGATGCGACTGAATACCATCAAGCCGGCTGCCGGTTCGCGCCGCCCGCGCCTGCGTGTCGGGCGCGGTGCCTCGGCCGGCCAGGGCAAGACCTGTGGCCGCGGGGTCAAGGGCCAGCGCGCGCGCAAGGGCGGGTACCACAAGGTCGGCTTCGAGGGCGGCCAGATGCCCTTGCAACGCCGCATGCCGAAAGTGGGCTTCCGCTCTGCGATCAAGCTGCTGCGCGCTGAAGTGCGTCTCCATGAGCTGGCGGCGGTGAGCGCCGCGGTGATCGACCTGGCGGCCCTCAAGGCGGCGCAGATCGTCTCCGTGCACGCCGAGCGCGCCAAGGTCATCGTGTCCGGCGAGCTGAAGAAGGCGATCCATCTCAAGGGGATCGGTGTCACCAAGGGTGCCCGTGCGGCGATCGAAGCCGCCGGCGGGAAGGTCGAGGTCTGATGGCTAACGCGCCGACCACCAACCTGGCAAGCCTCGCCGACGCAGGTCGAAGCGGGGAGATCCGCACGCGCCTGCTGTTCCTGGCGGGCGCCCTGATCGTGTACCGCATTGGTACTTTTATCCAGGTGCCGGGCATCAACCAGGCGGCCGTGCTGCGCTATTTCACCGACCAGTCCAACAGCATCCTCGGTGTCGTCAACAGTTTCAGCGGCGGCGCGCTGCAGCGCCTGTCCATATTCGCGATGGGCGTGATGCCCTACATCTCGGCCTCGATCATCATCCAGATGCTCTCGATGGTGGTGCCGACCCTGATGGAGTACCGCAAGGAAGGCGAAGCGGGCCGGCGCAAGACCACGCAGCTGACGCGCTACTGCACCGTCGGGCTCGCGGTGTTCCAGTCCTTTGGCGCGGCCGTGGCGCTGCAGAACGGCAACATGGTGCAGGCCGGTGGCCCGCAGTGGCTGCTGGTAGCCACGGTTACCATGACGACCGGCACGATGTTCCTGATGTGGCTGGGCGAGCAGATCACCGAGCGCGGCGTCGGCAACGGCATCTCCATGATCATCCTCTCCGGCATCGTGGCGGGGCTCCCGGGGGCGCTCAGCCGCACCTTCGAGTCGGTGAGCAACGGGGAGATGCAGCCCATGTTCGCGATCGCGCTGGTGGCGATCGTGCTCGGCGTGACCGGTTTCTGCGTGTACGTCGAGCGCGCCCAGCGGCGCATCGCCGTGCACTATGCCAAGCGCCAGGTGGGCCGCCGGATGTACGCCGGGCAGAGCAGCCACCTGCCCTTCAAGCTGAACATGTCGGGCGTGATCCCGCCGATCTTCGCCTCGAGCCTGCTGCTGTTCCCGGCCACCATGGCCAGTTTTTTCGCCACCGGTTCGGACACCAAGACGAGCTTCGTGCTGCAGCGTATCCAGGCGGCGCTCAATTATGGCCAGCCATTGCACCTGGTGCTGTACGCGGCGCTGATCCTCGGTTTCACCTTCTTCTACACCGCGCTGGTGTTCAACGCCCGCGAGACCGCCGACAACCTCAAGAAGTCCGGGGCCTTCATTCCCGGCATCCGGCCCGGCCAGCAGACCGGCGAGTACATCGACCGGGTGCTCACGCGCCTGACGCTGTGGGGCGCCACCTACATCATGGCGGTGTGCCTGCTGCCTGAGGTGCTGGTCTCCTCGCAGGGCGTGCCGTTTCAGTTCGGCGGCACCTCGCTCCTGATCGTGGTCGTGGTGGTGATGGATTTCATGGCACAGCTCCAGGCGCACATGATGTCCCACCACTATCCGGGCCTGATGAAGAAGGCGAATTTGCTGGGTGCCGGACGCGGCGCCCCGGGTACAGGTGAGCGATGAAAGTACGTCCGTCAGTGAAGAAGATCTGCAAGAACTGCAAGATCGTGCGCCGTCGCGGCGTGGTTTATGTGATCTGTTCCGACGCCCGGCACAAGCAGCGCCAGGGATGAGAGGCACAGTCGTGAGCGGCAGGAGTTCCGAGGTAACAGCATGGCACGCATAGCCGGTATCAACATCCCGATGAACAAGCACGTCGGGATCGGCCTGACCCATATTTTCGGCGTCGGCCGCACGCGCGCGCTCGAGAGCTGCGCGGCCGCGGGCGTCGATCCGGCCACCAAGGTCAAGGACCTGACGGAGGCGGAAGTCACGGCGCTGCGTGCTCAGCTGTCGCGCTACCCGCTCGAGGGCGACCTGCGGCGCGAGGTGTCGATGAACATCAAGCGGCTGATGGACCTGGGCACCTGGCGTGGCATCCGCCATCGCAAGGGCCTGCCGGTCCGCGGGCAACGCACGCGCACCAACGCCCGCACCCGCAAGGGCCCGCGCAAGCAGGCCGTGAAACTCAACGCCCCGCCGGGCAAGATTTGATCGCAGGCAGCAACCAATATGGCTGAACAGAAGACACCGCAGACCACGGCCAGCGCCACCGCCCAGAAGGAGGCCGCCGCCAAGAAGCCGAAGAAGGCGCGCAAGAACGTGCTCGATGCGATCGCGCACGTGCACGCCTCCTTCAACAACACGATCATCACGATCACCGACCGGCAGGGCAATACGCTGTCCTGGGCGACCTCCGGTGGCTGTGGCTTCCGCGGTTCGCGCAAGAGCACGCCGTTCGCGGCACAGGTGGCCGCCGAAAAGGCCGGCGTTGCCGCGCAGGAACACGGCGTGAAGAACGTCGAAGTGCGCGTCGGCGGGCCCGGTCCAGGCCGGGAGTCTGCGGTGCGCGCACTCAACGGTTGCGGGCTGAAGATCACCAGCATCGAGGATGTCACGCCGATTCCGCACAACGGCTGCCGTCCACCCAAGAAGCGCCGCGTCTGACGCGCAACCCGAGGAAAGTACATGGCGCGATATACCGGTCCTACATGCAAGCTTGCCCGCCGCGAGGGCACCGACCTGTTTCTCAAGAGCGGCGCCAAGCCGCTCGAGAGCAAGTGCAAGTTCCAGGTGCCGCCCGGCGGCGTCAAGAGCGAACGCCGGCAGCGGCTGTCCGACTACGGCCTGCAGCTGCGCGAGAAACAGAAGCTCCGTCGCATGTACGGCGTACTCGAGCGCCAGTTCCGTGGCTATTACCAGATGGCGGCGCGCCGCACCGGTGCCACGGGCGAACAGCTGCTGAAGCTCCTGGAATCGCGGCTCGACAACGTGGTCTACCGCATGGGTTTTGCCGCGACGCGCGCTGAGGCGCGCCAGCTGGTGAGCCACAAGGCCATCGAGGTCAACGGCGGCATCGTCTCGATCGCCTCCTACCAGTGCCGCGCGGGTGACGTGGTGCAGGTGCGGGAGCGCGCCCGCAAGCAGTTGCGCATCCAGGGCGCGCTGGCCTCGGCGACCCAGGCGGGCCTGCCGGAATGGATCGAGGTCAACGACAAGGATATGCGCGGCGTATTCAAGGCGGTACCGGCTCGTGAGGATGTGCTCCCGGACATCAACGAGAACCTGGTCGTCGAGTTGTATTCGAAGTAAGGGTGAAGTGGATATGCAATCTTCAGTAAGCGAATTTCTCAAGCCCCGCGTCGTCAAGGTGCAGCCCGTTGCGCCACGGCAGGCGCGGGTGGTCATCGAACCGTTCGAGCGCGGCTTTGGCCATACGCTCGGCAACGCCCTGCGGCGCGTGCTGCTGTCGAGCATGCCCGGTGCGGCGATCACTGAAGTGGAGATCGACGGTGTCCTGCACGAGTACACCAGCATCGAGGGCGTGCAGGAAGACGTCGTCGAAGTGCTGCTCAACCTCAAGCTCGTGGCGCTGCGCATGCATGCGCGCAGCTCAGCCGAACTGCGCCTGCACAAGCGCGGCCCCGGACCGGTGACCGCCGGGGATATCCAGACCGATCACGACGTCGAAGTCGTCAATCCGGAGCTGGTGATCGCCAACCTCACCAAGGCGGGCGAACTCAACATGCAGATGAAGATCGAGCGCGGCCGCGGCTACCGCCCGGCGGTGCAGCGTGTGGTGTTCGAGGAACAGACCCGGCCGATCGGCCGCCTGCTGCTCGACGCCTCCTTTTCGCCGGTGCGTCGCGTGACCTATTCGGTCGAAGCCGCGCGCGTCGAGCAGCGCACCGATCTGGACAAGCTGATCATCGATATCGAGACCAACGGCACGATTGAGCCGGAGGAAGCGATTCGCCGCGCCGGAGGCATACTCAAGGACCAGCTGTCCGTGTTTGTCGACCTGCAGGGCGAGGATGAGGCGGTCTCCAAGATCACGGAGATGCAGTTCGATCCGATCCTGCTGCGTCCGGTCGATGAGCTCGAGCTGACGGTGCGCAGCGCCAACTGCCTCAAGGCCGAGAATATCCACTACATTGGCGATCTGGTCCAGCGCACCGAGGTCGAGCTGCTGCGCACCCCGAATCTCGGCAAGAAGTCGCTGACCGAGATCAAGGAAGTGCTGCAGAGCCACGGACTGATGCTGGGCATGCGCCTCGATGGCTGGCCGCCGGCCGGACTGCGTCGCGACGAAGAGTCCGGACTGATCTAACTACCTGCTGCAGAGATTGTCATGCGTCACAAACTTTCCGGCCGGCAGCTCTCGCGTAACAGCCCGCACCGCCGTGCTCTGATGCGCAACATGGCCGGCTCGCTGCTGCGCCACGAGACGATCCACACCACGCTGCCGAAGGCCAAGGAGCTGCGTCGCGTGGTCGAGCCCCTGATCACGCTTGGCAAGAGCGACTCGGAGTCCAACCGCCGGCTGGCGTTTTCGCGGCTGCGCGACAGTGCCGTGGTTACGAAGCTTTTCGGGGACCTGGGGCCGCGCTTCCGCGCCCGCCCGGGCGGCTACACGCGGATACTGCGCATGGTGCCGCGGCCCGGCGATTCCGCGCCGATGGCGCTGATGCAGCTCGTGGACGGGCCCGTTGCCGAGGTGGTGGCAGCCCCCGTTGCCGCCGCCCCTGCCGAAGCCAAGCCGGCCCGCGCCCCCAAGGCGCCGAAGGCCGCTGCGGTGAAGGCCGCTGCGGTCAAGACGCCAGCGCGGGAGGCGCCGGCCAAGGCCAAACCAGCGAAGAAACCCAAGAAAGGCGCGGCCAAGAGCGCCGCAAAGGGTGCAGCGAAGAAAAAGCCCGCGAAGTGATCCCGGGGGCGTGTGGAGCCCGGGGCGTGCGGTAAGTCTGTTGTAAGCATCCGTACAATGAAAAGAGGGAGACAGACATGAGTTTTGCATCGGATTTCAAAGAATTTGCCATGAAGGGCCCAGTGGTCGACCTGGCGGTGGGCGTCATCATCGGCGCCGCTTTTGGCAAGATTGTGGCGTCGCTGGTCGAAAACGTGCTCATGCCCTTCATTGGTTTGTTCCTGGGAGGCGTCAACGTCTCCGACTGGGCCGCCAAGATCAGTGTCGGCGCGGACGGTAAAGAAGTGATGCTGAAATACGGCTTGTTTTTGCAGTCCGTCATCGATTTCCTGATCATCGCCCTCGTCATTTTTGTCGCTATTAAGGCGCTCAATAAGCTCAAGAAGCCGGCTCCCGCGGCGGCCGCGGCCGCACCGGCACCGCCGCGGCAGGAAGTGCTGCTCGAGGAGATCCGCAATCTCCTGGCCAAGCGCTGAAAGCCCGGCTCCGGGGGCTGTCCGGAGCCTTATTTTGGGCGACAGATTGAATTGCGCCGTGGCTACTATAGAATCGACGACCGCGATGGAAGGTCGCGATCAAACTAGTTTGTTTGCCGCTATTAACTTCTGATTATCTGGGGATTCATCGATGAATATTAAGCTCGCTCTTGGCGCTGTTGTCGCAGCGCTCGCGCTGGCCGCCTGCAGCAACCAGGAAGCTCCGGCCCCGGCCGCCGCTCCGGCTGCCGACGCCGCCGCTCCCGCTGCTCCGGCTGCTGACGCTGCTGCTCCGGCCGCCGCTCCGGCTGCCGATGCCGCTGCTCCGGCTGCTCCGGCTCCGGCTGCTCCGGCAAACTGATCCTTCCGGGTCTGGCATGAAAGCCCGCGCAGGCCGTCAACCGGCCTGCGCGGGCTTTCGTGCTTTATGGCATGGCGATCAGTGTTCGCGACACCAGGGGCTCGCGCGAAGACCGGCGGTGGATGGAGTCGGTTTACCGCGATTACCTGAATGACCTGGCGCCACTCGGCACCGGTGTGTTTCCCGCCCTGCGCGAATTCGGCCACCGCGAGCCCGACCAGTTCGCCAGCTGGTTCGCCGATTCAAGCGCCCAGCTGCTGACGATACTCAAGGATGACCAGCCGGTGGGCTTCGCCATGGTCCGCAGCGGCCGGTCGCAGGCTGATCGCGACGCGGTCGAATTCTCCATGGCCGAATTCTTCATCGCCCGTCCCTGGCGTCGCCGCCGCGTGGGCCAGGAAGCGGTGCGCCTGATCCTCGACCGCTTCGCCGGCCGGTGGCACATCAAGGAATACTTGCGCAACCCGCAGGCGGTGGCCTTCTGGCGCCGCGTCGTGGCGGATTACACCGCGGGCAACTACCAGGAACGCGGCGCCAGCGGCGAGATGCACCAGTACTTCGAGTCCGGGGCCCGGCGCAGCCGCTGAGGCCGGTGTTCAGGCGCGCCGCGCGGTGGCGGCCCCGCCGGCCGGCGCGCGTGCGAGCGTGGCGGCCAGGTAGGTCCCCGTGAGCGATTCGCGGTTCGCCGCCACCTGTTCCGGCGTGCCCTGGGCGATCACCCGGCCGCCATTTTCACCGCCGCCCGGTCCGAGGTCGATCACCCAGTCGGCGCACTTGATCACATCGAGGTTATGCTCGATGACCACCATGGTGTTGCCGGCATCGACGAGCTGCTGCAGCACGCCGAGCAGCTGCGCCACGTCGTGGAAGTGCAGCCCGGTGGTGGGTTCATCGAGGATGTAGAGCGTGTGGCCCAGGCCGCGCTTGGCCAGTTCGCGCGCCAGCTTGATGCGCTGCGCCTCACCGCCCGAGAGCGTCGTGGCGCTCTGGCCGAGGCGCACATACCCCAGGCCCACGGCGAGCAGCGTCCGCAGGCGGTTTGCGGCCGCCGGGACGTTGGCGAACAGCTGCGCGGCCGCTTCGACGGTGAGTTCCAGGACCTCGTGGATGCTGTGGCCCCGATAGCGCACTTCGAGGGTCTCGCGGTTGTAGCGCCGGCCGCGGCAGATGTCACAGGGGACGTAGACATCGGGCAGGAAATGCATTTCCACGCGCAGCACGCCGTCGCCCTGGCAGGCTTCGCAGCGCCCGCCGCGCACATTGAAACTGAAGCGGCCCGCATCGTAGCCGCGGGCGCGCGCCTCGGGCACCTGAGCGAACAGCTCCCGGATCGCCGTGAACAATCCGGTGTAGGTCGCCGGATTGGAGCGCGGCGTGCGCCCGATCGGATCCTGGTCGATGTCGATCACGCGCTCAAAGCGTTCCAGCCCTGAGATCGCGCGGCAGGGCGCGAGGCCCTCCAGGCTTCCCTCGCTGAGGCGTGCCGCGGCGTGACGGAACAGGGTGTCGTTGATCAGCGTGGATTTGCCTGATCCGGAGACCCCCGTGATGCAGGTGAACAGGCCGACCGGCAGCCTGAGGTCGAGATTGCGCAGGTTGTTGCCGCTGGCGCCCTCAATGAGAATGGCGGCCGCGCCGAACTTGCGCCGCCGTCGCGGCACGGGAATCTGCTCCAGCCCGGCCAGGTAGCGGCCGGTGAGGGAGTCCGCGTTCGCGGCGATCTCAAGCGGCGTCCCCTGGGCGACGACCTGGCCGCCGTGAATGCCGGCGCCGGGCCCGAGATCGACGACGTGGTCGGCGCCGCGGATCGCGTCCTCATCATGCTCCACCACGATCACGGTATTGCCCAGGTCGCGCAGGCGACGGAGCGTGGCCAGGAGCCGCGCATTGTCGTGCTGGTGCAGGCCGATCGAGGGTTCATCGAGTATGTACATCACGCCGGTAAGGCCCGAGCCCACCTGGCTGGCGAGCCGGATGCGCTGTGTCTCACCGCCCGAGAGCGTATCGGCGGCGCGATCGAGCCCGAGGTAATCGATGCCCACGTCGGCCAGGAAGCGCAGCCGCTCCACGACGTCGCGCACGATGCGCTCGGCCACGGTGGCGCGCCAGCCCGACAGCTGCAGCGCGCCAAAATGCGCCAGGGCCTGCCCGACCGTCAGGCGCGTCAGCTCGGCGATGCTGCGTCCATCGATCAGCACGGCGCGTGCGGTGAGGTTCAGGCGCGTGCCGCCGCAGTCCGAGCAGGGGCGATGGCCGCGGTATCTGCCGAGTTCCTCGCGCACCGCGCCCGATTCGCTCTCGCGCCAGCGGCGCTCCAGATTAGGCATGATGCCCTCGAAGGCGTGCCGGCGCCGCTGGGCGCTGCCGCGCGCGTCGCGGTAGCGGAATTCGATCTCCGCTCCTTCGCTCCCGTAGAGCAGCCGGGCGCGCACGCTCTCGGGCAGCTCCGCCCACGGCGTGTCGATATCAAAACCGTAGTGGCGCGCGAGGCCTTCCAGCAGCTGGGAATAGTGTTTGTTGTGCCGGTCCCAGCCACGCACCGCGCCGGCGGCCAGCGACAGGCGGGGCTGGGAGACCACGCGCTGTGGATCGAAGAACTCCTGCAATCCCAGGCCACCGCAGCTGGCACAGGCGCCGGCCGGGTTGTTGAAGGAAAACATGCGTGGCTCGAGCGGCGGCACCGCGAACCCGCATTCCGGACAGGCATGGCGGCTGGAGAACACCAGCGGCGCGAGCCCGGAGTCTTCGGCAAACACGACGCGCGCGGCGCCCTGGCTGAGCTTCAGTGCCGTCTCGAAAGACTCGGCCAGGCGCTGCGCGGCCTCGGGGCGGGCGCGGAAGCGGTCCACCACGACTTCGATGGTGTGCTTGCGCCGGGCATCCAGGGGCGGGGCGTTTTCCAGCTCGAGCACCGCACCGTCGATGCGCACGCGCACGAAACCCTGCGCCGCCAGCTCGCCCAGCAGTTGCGCATGCTCGCCCCGCCGATCGCTGACCAGCGGCGCGAGCAGCAGCGCGGGCTGCTCTGCCCCCACCTGCAGCACCTGGTCGACCATCTGTCCGACGCTCTGGGCCGCCAGGTCGATGCCGTGGTGCGGACAGCGCGGCAGTCCGGCCCGCGCAAACAGCAGCCGCAGGTAATCGTAGATCTCGGTCACGGTGCCGACGGTGGAGCGCGGGTTGTGCGAGCCCGCCTTCTGCTCGATCGCGATGGCCGGGGACAGGCCCTCGATGCTGTCGACGTCCGGCTTGTCCATCATCGACAGGAACTGGCGGGCGTAGGCGGAGAGTGATTCCACATAGCGCCGCTGGCCCTCGGCGTACAGCGTGTCGAAGGCCAGTGTCGACTTGCCGGAGCCCGACAATCCGGTGAATACGGTGAGCCGGTCGCGCGGCAGGTCCACGTCGATGCCACGCAGATTGTGGGTGCGCGCACCGCGCACGCGAATGGTCTTCATGGGTTGGTCCGGGCAGGGCTCATCAGGCACAGAATTACGACCATTCTATACCCTCAGGGCGGTCCGGCCCCGGCGGGGCGGGGCAGACTCGGAGGGAGTCCCTGGGGGCCGGTCGGGCTGAAACGCGCCCTGGGGCGATCCTGGGGGCGCTGCGCCGGGCTCCGTCCGGCCGTTTGAGGCGCAACGGGCCCGAAACTGGGCCTGCCCGACCCTCCGCCGGCGACTACAATAGGCGCTGCGCAAACCTTAAAGTTCGCAAGAGGGTGCAGCCATGGCGCGCGGAGTCAACAAGGTCATTCTCGTCGGCAACCTCGGCGCTGATCCCGAGACCCGTTCCATGCCCTCGGGAATGACGGTGGCGAACATCCGCATCGCGACCAGCGAGAGCTGGAAAGACAAGCAGTCCGGGGAGCAGAAGGAGCGCACCGAGTGGCATCACGTCGCCCTGTTCGGGCGACTTGGCGAGATCGCCGGTGAGTACCTGCGCAAGGGCTCCCAGGTGTACATCGAAGGATCGCTCCGCACCCGCAAGTGGCAGGACAAGGAAGGCCGCGACCGCTACACGACCGAGGTCATCGCCAGCGACATGCAGATGATCGGTGGACGCGGCGGGGCGGGCAGCGGCGGAGGCGGCGGCACGGGCGGGAGCACCGGCAGCTACGAAGCGCGTGAGCGCGCGCCCGTGAGCGAGCCGGCCGGAGCCGGGGCCGGAGCGGTTGCCGAAGAGTTCGACGACGACATTCCTTTCTGATCCATGGCAGGCCGCTACTACATCCGGACTTTCGGTTGCCAGATGAATGAGTACGATTCCGCCCGCATGGCGGACGTACTGCGCGAAAGCGCCGGATACGAACCCACGGACGATCCGGAGCACGCCGACCTGCTGCTGATGAACACCTGCTCGGTGCGCGAGAAGGCGCAGGACAAGGTCTACTCGCTGCTCGGGGAATGGCGGGCGCGCAAGCAGCGGCGTCCGGCCCTGATCATTGGCGTCGGCGGTTGCGTCGCCAGCCAGGAAGGCGAGGCGATCACCGCGCGCGCGCCCTTCGTCGACCTGGTATTCGGGCCGCAGACCATCCACCGCCTGCCCGAGATGTTGCGCGAGCTGCGGCGGCGGGGCCGCGCGGTGGTCGATGTCAGCTTTCCCGAGATCGAGAAGTTCGATCGCCTGCCGCCGCCGCGCGTGGCCGGCGCGCGGGCCTATGTATCGGTGATGGAAGGCTGCAGCAAGTACTGCAGTTTCTGCGTCGTGCCCTACACCCGTGGCGATGAGGTCAGCCGGCCCATGTCCACGGTGCTGGCGGAGCTGCGGGCGCTGGCCGTGCAGGGGGTGAGGGAAGTTACGCTCCTGGGCCAGAACGTCAACGCCTACGCCGGGGCCGATGAGAGCGGCCGCATTGCCGACCTGGCGACGCTCATCCATCACACCGCACGCATTCCCGGCTTCGAGCGCATCCGCTTCACGACCTCACACCCGCTCGAGTTCAGCGACAGCCTGATCGAGGCCTACGCGCACGTGCCGCAGCTGGCCAATCACCTGCACTTGCCGGTGCAAAGCGGGTCCGATCGCATACTGGCCCTCATGAAGCGTGGCTACACCGCGCTCGAATACAAGGACCGGTTGCGCCGGCTCCGGGCGGTGCGGCCCGGCATCGCCGTCTCCTCGGACCTCATCGTCGGTTTTCCGGGCGAGACGGAGCGCGATTTCGAGGCGACGCTGCAGCTGGTGGCCTCCGCCGCGCTCGATCAATCCTTCTGCTTCCTGTACAGCGCGCGGCCGGGAACGCCCGCGGCGGCGCTCCCTGATGAAGTGACGCCCGGGATCAAGCAGCAGCGGCTGGCACGCCTGCAGGCGCAGCTCGATGCGCAAAGCCTGCAATTCAGCCGCGCGCTGGTGGGTACGGTGCAGCGCGTGCTGGTCGAGCGCCACGCCAAGAAGGACTCCCGCGAACTGGCCGGGCGCACGGAATGCAATCGCTGGGTCAACTTCGGCGGGCCGGTATCGCTCCTGCAGCGCTTCGTCGACGTCGTGATCACGGAAGCGCGTCCGCACTCGCTGCGCGGACGACTGCAGGCGCAGGCCGAGTTCGCGGGCAACCATGGCGCCTATCCGCTGGCGAGGGCCTGAGTCTGCCGAACCATACCGTCGCGATCGCCCGGGAGTTCCAGCTGGAGCCGGCCGACAATACCCGGCTCGCAACCCTGTGCGGTCCGCTCGACGCCAACCTGCGGCTGCTGGAATCGCGGCTCGAAGTGCAGATCCGGCGCCGTGGGCACGGCTTCCGGGTACAGGGCGTGCGGGCCGAAATGGCCGAACGGGCGCTGCGTGAATTGCACCACCAGGCCAAGGGCGGCGCGCTCAGCGCGGAGCAGGTGCACCTGTGCATCGTTGAACTCGCCGCGCCCGGTGCCGCTGAGTCCGGCGCGGGCGCCGGTGCCCGCGATCCGCAGCTGGTGCGCACACCGCGGCTCGTGATCCGCGCCCGTGGTGTGCACCAGCATGCCTACCTGGCGAGCATCCGCGAACGCGACCTGACCTTTGGTATCGGTCCGGCCGGCACCGGGAAGACTTACCTGGCCGTGGCCTGTGCCGTCGAGGCGCTCACCTCTGAGCGCGTGCGCCGCCTGGTGCTGGTGCGCCCCGCCGTGGAGGCGGGCGAGCGCCTGGGCTTTCTCCCGGGCGACCTGGCGCAGAAGGTCGATCCTTACCTGCGCCCCATCTACGATGCACTCTACGAGATGCTCGGGTTCGATCCGGTCGCGCGCCTGATCGAGCGCGCCGTCATCGAAGTGGCGCCGCTGGCCTTCATGCGCGGCCGATCACTCAATGACTCCTTCATCATTCTGGACGAAGCGCAGAACACGACGGTCGAGCAGATGAAAATGTTCCTCACGCGCATCGGCTTCGGCTCGCGCACCGTCGTCACCGGCGATATCACGCAGACCGATCTGCCGGCGGGCCGGCTCTCCGGGTTGCGCCATTCGCTGCGCATCCTGCGCGGCGTGGAAGGCGTGGCCTGCCAGCACTTCGATGCCGCTGACGTCGTGCGCCACCCCCTCGTGCAGCGCATCGTGCAGGCCTACGAGGCGCACGAACCGGAGGGCAGGGGGAGGGACGCTGCGCGTTCCGACGACGGCGTTGCCGGTGAGCCACGTGCATAGGCGGCGTCGGCCTGCGAGCGCTGGCGGCGTGACGGTACACCTGCGGCGCGCCATCCGGCGCGGCTGGATGCCCGGCATCGCTGCGCTGGAGCGCTGGACCACCATGGCGCTGGGCCGCCGTGCCCGCGGTGGCGAGCTTTCGGTGCTGCTGGTGGGGCCGGCACGGAGCCGGAGCCTGAATCGCCGCTACCGGGGCCGCGATCATTCCACCAACGTACTGTCCTTTCCGGCCGCGGGGCGCGCCCCTGAGCGGCGGCGCGCCCTGGGCGATCTGGTGATCTGCCCGCAGCTGCTGCGGCGCGAGGCCCGTGCCCAGGGCAAGACCATACGCGCGCATTGGACGCACCTGGTCATCCACGGCACCCTGCATCTGGTCGGCTACGATCACCAGCGACCCGCCGAGGCGCGGCGCATGGAGCGTCGCGAAACGCGGCTGCTGCGCTCGCTCGGCATCGCCGATCCCTATCGGAGCGTCTGAGCGTGGCCAAGGCAAAGGCAAAGGGCAAGGACGGCGGGGGCTGGCGCGGCCGGCTCACGCGCACGCTCGCCGGCGGCCTCACCGAACGTGCCCAGCTGCTCGAACTGCTGCGCGAAGCCACCAAGCGCGGCCTGCTCGATACCGACGCCATGGCGATGGTCGAGGGCGCCCTGACCATGGCCGAATTGCAGGCCCGCGATCTGATGGTGCCGCGGGCCGAGATGGTCTGCATCCGCCACGAGGATCCGCTGGCGCACATCCTGCCGGCGGTCATCGAGTCGGGGCACTCGCGTTTTCCAGTGCTCGACGGTGATCGCGACGACGTCGTGGGTATCCTGCTGGCCAAGGATCTGCTGCGCGCGGCGGGGGCGAGGGCGGCCTCGAAGTTCGACATGCGCGAGTTCCTGAGACCGGCGGTGTTCGTGCCGGAAGCCAAGCGCCTCGACGTCCTGCTCAAGGAGTTCCGCGGCAACCGCAATCACATGGCGATCGTGGTCGACGAATACGGCGGGGTCGCCGGGCTGATCACCATCGAGGATGTGATCGAGCAGATCATCGGCGAGATCGACGACGAATTCGACGTCGAGGATGACCAGAACATCCGTGCCGACGGCGAACGCCAGTTCGTGGTGCGCGGCGCCACGCGCATTGCGGAATTCAACGAGCACTTCGCCACCAGTTTCAGCGACGGCGAATTCGACACCGTGGCCGGCCTGGTCATGCAGCAGCTCGGCCGCGTACCGCGGCGCGGGGAGGCCGTGACCATCGGCGGCTTCGAATTCCGGGTGCTGCGGACCGATCGGCGGCGCATCGACAGCCTGCACGTCGCCCCGGTCCGCATCGCGACCGCGGCATCGTGAGTGCCGCGCGCTTCGCAGGCCTCACAACGTGGGGGCCGTGGGCGGCGGCGCTGGTCGCGGGCGCATTGCTGCCCCTGGCCTTCGCACCCTTCAATCTCTGGCCCCTGGCGATAGCCTGTCCCGCCTCCCTGATGCTGCTGTGGCAGCAGCGCACGCCTGGGCGCGCGGCCGCCCTGGGACTGTGCTTTGGCGCCGGCTATTTCGGAGCCGGCACCTGGTGGCTCTACATCTCGATCCACGACCACGGCCCCGCGCCGGTCTGGCTGAGCCTGACCCTGGTGCTGCTGGTCGTGGCCTTCATGGCCAGCTACTACGGACTGCTGGGTTGGCTTACGGCGCGTTTCCTGCCCGCCGCCGGCCCCTGGCGCCAGTACGCGGCGCTACCGGCGGCGTGGCTGCTCATGGAGTGGCTGCGCGGCTGGGTCCTGTCGGGCTTCCCCTGGCTGTCCCTCGGCTATTCTCAGACCGACACCTGGCTCAGGGCCTACGCCCCCGTGGTCGGCGTCTACGGCCTCTCCGCGCTGCTGCTGCTCCAGGCGGGCGTGCTGATGGCGTTGTGGCAGGGGCGCAGCCGCACCCGCCTGGTGGCGCTGGCACTCGCCGCACTCATCTGGGGGGGCGGCGCTGCGCTGGAGCGCGTGACGTGGACCGAGCCCCGCGGAGCGCCGGTGCCGGTAGCCGTGGTCCAGGGCGCGATACCGCAGGATGAGAAATGGCAGCTCGACAATCGCGTGCCGACGATGGCGCTGTACCGCACCCTGAACGATCAGGCTCTCGGTGCGCGCCTGATCGTCTGGCCGGAAGCGGCGATTCCGGAGCTGGCGAACGAGATTCCCCGCTACCTGGCCGACATCCAGGCCAGCGCGCGCTCCCACGGGAGCGATGTGGTCATGGGCGCCGTGCGCCTGGCGGACAACGGCGAGGACTACTACAACTCGATACTCGCGCTCACGGACAACGTGGTGTTTTATGACAAGCGCCATCTGGTGCCGTTCGCGGAATACTTCCCCGTGCCGGCCTTCGTGCGCCGCTGGCTGCGCTTCATGAGCCTGCCGTATTCCGATTTCACCAGTGGGTCGGCATTGCAGGGACCGCTCGTGGCCGGCGGCCTGAGCATTGCCCCCTCGATCTGCTACGAGGATGCCTTCGGCAGCGCGCAGCGGTTCCTGGACGCCCGCTCGGACCTGCTGGTCAACGTCACCAACGATGCCTGGTTTGGGCGCTCACCGGCGCGCTACCAGCATTTGCAGATTGCCCGGATGCGGGCGATCGAAGCCGGGCGCTACCTGGTGCGGGCGGGCAACGACGGGGTGTCGGCGTTCATCGGGCCGCAGGGGGAACTGGTGGCCCTCGCCCCCGAGTATCGATCCGCCGTGCTGCGCGGAACCGTAGTGGCACGCCGCGGTCTATCCCCGTACCTGAGGTTCGGAAACTGGCCGGTTCTGCTGCTGGGCCTGCTCGCGCTGGCGATGGCAGCCTGGAAGCGGCGGAACTGGGTGCGCCCCGAGTCCCGGTGACCCCTTGCGGGTCGGGGTATCATCCCCGCAGTCGTCAACCCCCAAGGCCCATTTGGTGGCCCTCTGCAGAGCTGGAGCGATTCATCGATGTCCAAATATGTCGCCTCCCCACGATTGGTGGGCATTGTCCTGATCACCACCCTGATGAGCGCCTGCGCGCCGCAGTCTTCCACCGCGGCGCCTGCCGCCGCGCCCGCCGCCGATTCCCCGCAGGCCGGGGGCGCGCCGGCCACGCCGCTCGTGCGCGGCCTGCCCGATTTTGCCGGGCTCGTCGAGCAGGTCGGTCCGGCGGTGGTCAATGTGACGGTCATCGAAAAACGTCAGCGCAATCAGCCGCGCGGATTCGGCAATCCCTTCTCGGACGACAACAACGATCCCTTCGGCGATTTCTTCCGCCGCTTCCAGGAACAGCCCCGCGACAACACGCCAGAGGAAGGCGTGGGCTCGGGTTTCATCGTCAGCTCGGATGGCTACATCCTCACCAACACACACGTGGTCGACAACGCCACGCGCGTGACGGTGCGGCTCACGGACCGGCGTGAGTTCCCGGCCAAGGTGATCGGGAGCGACGACAAGTCGGACGTCGCGCTGCTGAAGATCGAGGCGAAGAACCTGCCCACCGTAAAGATCGGCGACCCCAGCCGGCTGCGACCGGGGGAGTGGGTGGTCGCCATCGGCTCGCCCTTCAACTTCCAGAACAGCGTCACCGCGGGCATCGTCAGCGCCATCGGCCGCGAAGTGCGGGGCGGTTCGGCCTACAACTACGTGAACTTCATCCAGACCGACGTGGCCGTGAATCCCGGCAATTCTGGCGGGCCGCTGTTCAATATGAGCGGCGAAGTGGTCGGCATCAATTCGCAGATCTACAGCAACACCGGCAGCTATGCCGGCCTGTCCTTCGCGATTCCCATCGACATCGCCAACAATGTGCGCGTGCAGCTGGCGGCGACCGGACATGTGACCCGCGGCCGCATCGGCGTGAGCATCCAGCAGGTGACGGCCGCGCTGGCCGAGAGCTTCGGGCTCGATCGGCCGCGTGGCGCGGCCGTGAGCTCGGTGGACGGCGGCGGACCGGCCGACAAGGCCGGTCTGAAGCCCGAGGACATCATCCTCAGTGTCAACGGCCGCAAGATCGAGCAGTCCTCGGAGTTGCCGGCGCTGATTGCCGGCATCCGGCCCGGCTCCAGCGCCGACCTGGAAGTCTGGCGCGGCAAGGGCACGCGGCACGTCAACGTGGTCGTCGAGGAGCTCAAGGACAAGGCGACGGTGACGCGCACCAGCGGCAACGGCAGCAGCAGCGACAAGCTCGATGCGCTGGGCCTGAGCGTGCGTGAGCTGAGCGCCGCGGAAAAGAGCCAGCTGCATACCGGGGGGAGCGTGGTGATCACGGACGCAGACGGGCCCTCGGCGGAAGCCGGGCTGCGCGCGGGCGAGGTGATCCTTGGCGCCAACCGCAAGAGCATTGCTTCGGTGTCCGAGCTGCGCGATGCAGTCCGCGACGCCGGCCGTTCGATCGTGCTGCTCGTGCAGACTTACGACGCCGCGCAGGGCGGCAGCCAGCAGCGCATCGTCACCGTCCAGATGGAATAGCGCCGGGGCGCGCCCGGACCGCAGCAGGCCGGGCCCTGGTGTATTCTTAGGGGTTCAACCCCAGGACCTGGTCGCGCCCGCCCCGCCCATGCAAGAACGCTATGATCCGGCCGCCGTCGAGCGTGCCGCGCAGCAGTATTGGACCACGAATGCCAGCTTTGCCGCGCGCGAGAGCGCCGGCCGCGGCAAGTACTACTGCCTGTCGATGTTCCCGTACCCTTCGGGCCGCCTGCACATGGGGCATGTGCGCAACTATGCCATCGGCGATGTGCTGGCCCGCTTCATGCGCATGCAGGGCCTGAACGTGCTGCAGCCGATGGGCTGGGACGCCTTCGGACTGCCGGCGGAAAATGCCGCCATCGCCAATGGCGTGCCCCCGGCGCGCTGGACGCGCGAGAACATCGCCTACATGAAGCAGCAGCTCCAGTCGCTGGGATTCGCGCTCGACTGGAGCCGCGAGATCGCGACCTGCGATCCGGAGTACTACCGCTGGAACCAGTGGCTGTTCCTGCGCATGCGCGAGCGCGGCATCGCCTACCGCAAGACTGGCATCGTCAACTGGGATCCGCTCGACCAGACGGTGCTCGCCAACGAGCAGGTGATCGATGGGCGCGGCTGGCGCACTGGCGCGCTCATCGAGAAGCGCGAAATTCCGATGTATTACCTGCGCATCACGGCGTATGCCGAGGAACTGCTGGCGGCGCTTGTGGGCCTGACGGACTGGCCCGAGCGCGTGCGCACCATGCAGGCCAACTGGATCGGCCGCAGCGAGGGCTGCGATGTCGTGTTTCCCTATGCCGATGACACGGTCGCACTCGCGGGCGCCGGTGCGCTCACGGTGTTCACCACCCGCGCCGATACGCTCTTCGGCGTGACCTTTGCCGCGATCTCCGCCGAGCATCCGCTGGCCCTCGCCGCCGCCGCCCGCGACCCCAGGCTCGCTGCCTTTGTCGAGGAATGCCGGCGCGGCAGCACCATGGAGGCCGCGGTCGCGACCATGGAAAAGCGCGGCATGCCCACCGGCATGCACGTGCGTCAGCCGCTGACCGGCGAGCCGATCGAGGTCTGGGTCGCCAACTACGTCCTGATGAGCTACGGCTCGGGCGCGGTCATGGGCGTGCCCGCCCACGACGAGCGCGATTTTGAATTCGCACGGCGCCATGGCATCGCGCTGCGTACCGTGGTCAGGCCGGCCGGCGCGCTCTGGGCTGAGGTCGGCCCTGAGTGGCAGGACATCTACGCCGAGGCCGGCGAGACCGTCAATTCCGGGGAGTACTCCGGCCTGAGCTCGGCCGCGGCCGTGAGTGCCGTCAGCCGCGCGCTCGAGCAACGCGGGCTCGGCACCCCGCGGGTGCAGTGGCGTCTGCGTGACTGGGGCATTTCGCGGCAGCGCTATTGGGGCTGCCCGATCCCGCTCATCCACTGCCCCTCCTGCGGTGAGGTGCCCGTGCCCGACGCGGACCTGCCGGTGCGCCTGCCGGAGGACCTGGTGCCCGACGGCTCGGGCAATCCGCTCGCGAAATCGGAAGCCTTCCTGCGTTGCGCCTGCCCGCGCTGCGGCCAGGGCGCGCGCCGCGAAACCGACACCATGGACACCTTCGTCGACTCCTCGTGGTACTTCCTGCGCTTCGCCTGTGCCGACCAGGACTCGATGCCGATCGATGAACGAGCACAGTACTGGCTGCCGGTCGATCAATACATCGGTGGCATCGAGCACGCGATCCTGCACCTGCTGTACTCGCGCTTCTGGACGCGGGTGATGCGCGATCTGCAGCTGATCAGCCTTGATGAACCCTTCCGCCGGCTCCTCACCCAGGGCATGGTGCTCAACCAGATTTATTTCCGGCAGGCCGGCGCAGGGCGGCCGGTCTACTTCAATCCGGCTGAGGTCGAGGCGCGCTTCGACGCCGCGGGCAAGCGTATCGGGGCGGTGCTGACCGGCGATGGGCAGCCCGTCGAGCTCGGCGGGCTCGGCACCATGTCGAAATCCAAGAACAATGGCGTCGATCCGCACGGCCTGGTGCAGAAGTACGGCGCCGATACCGCGCGCCTGTTCGTGATGTTTGCCGCGCCGCCGGAGCAGACCCTTGAATGGTCGGACGAGGGCGTGCAGGGCCAGTTCCGCTTCCTGCGCCGCCTGTGGAAAGCCGTGTACGAGCACGTCAATGCCGGCGCGCTGCCGCCGCCTGCGGTGCCGGCGCTGCGCGAGGCCCCGGATGAGGCGGGCGCCGAGCTGCGGCGGCAGGCCCACCAGACCGTCGTGCGCGTCACGGACGATATCGCGCGCCGGCGTGTCTTCAACACGGCGATTGCGGCCGTGATGGAGCTGCTCAACGCCGTCGCGCGCTACGACAGCCTTAGCGCTGGCGCGCGCGCCCTGCGGCAGGAGGCGCTGGAGCTGGCCGTGCTGTGCCTCTCCCCGATGGTGCCGCACATCTGCCACGAGCTGTGGTTTGCGCTGGGTCACGAGCGCGCGCTCATCGACGAGCCGTGGCCAAAGCCCGATCCGGCGGCCCTGGTGCAGCCGACGGTGGAACTGGTCGTGCAGGTCAACGGCAAGCTCCGCGGTCGCGTGCAGGTGAGCGCGCTCGCCGACGAGGCCACGGCACGCGCCGCCGCGCTGGCCGACGCCGACGTGCGCCGCTTCGTCGGCGCCGCCGAGCCGCGCCGCGTGATCTACGTGCCCGGCAAGCTGGTCAATATCGTGCTCTGATGCACACTCCGCGCAGCCTGCGGTGGCGGATGCTGGCATGGCTGCTGCCGGGCTGGCTGCTGGCCAGCTGCGGCTTCCACCTGCAGGGACGCCATGATCTGCCGCGCAGCCTCGCCGCGGCGCGCATCGTGGCGGCCGACACGCAGTCGGATTTCTGCAACGCGCTGCGCACCGCACTGCTCGCGGCCGGTGCGCGCCTGGACGGGGCCCCGGACGGCTCCGCCACCATCCACGTTCTCGAGGACAGCACGGCCGAGCGCGTACTCACGGTCTCGGCCCACAATATTCCCACCGCCTTCGAACTGAGCTATCGCGTGCGGCTGTCGGTGGACTACCAGGGACGCGAGCTCATGGCGCCGGAGGAGCACGTCGTGACGCGCGAATACAGTTTCGACGAGCGCGCCCTGCTCGCCAAGGAGCGCGAGCGCGACACGCTGAGGCAGGCGCTGGCCGATGACCTGGTGGCGCTGATCATGCGCCGCCTGGACTCGCTCTAGCGCCGGCTCCCTCCGAGCCCCGCAGGAATCCGCACCGGTGCTGCCTCTTGCCGCGATCGACCGGGCCGGAGTGGTGCAGCTGCTCATCCGCTACGGGCTGGAGTTGCGGATGGTCGGACCGGGCGAGCCGATTCCCGGATCTTACTGGGGCGAGAGCGAAGCGGGACTGCAGGGCGGGACGCTGCTGGCCCGGCCGGACACGCCGCTCCATTCCATCCTGCACGAAGCCGCGCATTTCATCTGCATGAGCCCCGAGCGGCGAGTGGGCCTGGATCGCGACGCCGGCGGCGATGACGCCGAGGAGAACGCGGTGTGCTACCTGCAGGTCCTGCTGGCCGATTCGATCCGCGGCTGCGGACGCGAACGCGCCTGGCTCGACATGGACGAGTGGGGCTACAGCTTCAGGCTGGGCAGCGCGCGCGCCTGGTTCGAGCAGGATGCCGAGGATGCCCGCGCCTGGCTGCAGGCGCAGGCCATCATCGACGCGCGCGGGGCCTTGAGCGGGCGGTTGCGCGCGGCTTGAGACGGGCGAAAGCGTCGGTCGCCGCAACCAGTGCCCGCGCATTGCCGGGCTCGAAGGCCGAATGGCCGGCGTCCGCCACGACCTGCAGCCGTGCCTCGGGCCAGGCGAGATGCAGGGCCCAGGCGCTGCGCATCGGGCAGACCACGTCGTAGCGGCCCTGGACGATGACGGCGGGAATATGCCGGATCTTTTCCACGCCGCGCAGCAGCTGGTCTTCGCGCTTGAGAAAGCCGCGATTGACGAAATAGTGGCACTCGATGCGGGCGAAAGCCGCAGCGAATTCCGGATCCGTGAAGCGGGAGATGTCGCTCTCCTTCGCGCGCAGATAGCTCGTGGCCGCCTCCCAGACCGACCAGGCGCGCGCGGCGCGCGCCCGCACCTTGGCGCTGCGTGAGGTCAGGCGGCGATAGTAGGCCCGCATCATGTCGCGGCGCTCGCGTTCGGGGATCGGCGCCACGAATTCCTCCCAGCGATCGGGAAACAGCGCACCCGCGCCGAGCGGGTCCTGGTAGAACCACTCGAGCTCGGAGCGCCGCAGCAGGAAGATGCCACGCAGCACGAGTTCAGTCACGCGGCGCGGATGGCGCTGCGCATAGGCGAGCGCCAGGGTCGAGCCCCAGGAGCCGCCGAACACCTGCCACTGGCTGATACCGAGGTGCCGGCGCAGCCGCTCGATATCCGCCACCAGATCCCAGGTCGTGTTCTCGATGAGCGAAGCGTGCGGGCGGCTCTTGCCACAGCCGCGCTGGTCGAAGAGCACGATACGGTAGCGGCGCGGATTGAAGAAGCGGCGCATGGCCGGCGTGGTGCCCCCGCCCGGGCCGCCGTGCAGGAATACCGTGGGCCTGCCCTGTGGATTGCCACACTCTTCGAAATACAGTTCGTGGCGCGGCGACACCCTGAGCCAGCCCCGGCGATAGGGGCGCAGTGGCGGGTAAAGGGCGCTGGCGCCGCTCACGTGGACACCATCGGGCCGAGCGGCCGCCCCCCGAGCAGGTGCACGTGCAGGTGGTAGACCTCCTGGCCGCCGTGCGCATTGCAATTGACGATCAGGCGGTAGCCATCCTCGGCAATGCCTTCACGGCGCGCCAGCTCGCGGGCCACCGTGTACAGATGACCGATCAGCGCCTCGTCGGCGTCCGCAATGTCATTGACGGTGGGAATGGGCTTGTTGGGCACGATCAGGATATGCACCGGCGCGCGCGGATGCAGGTCGCGAAAGGCCGTGACCTGCTCGTCCCTATGCACGATCTGGGCCGGCAGTTCGCCGGCGATGATGCGTTCGAATACGGTGGCCATCTCGCCAGCGTAGTCTGTCCGGCTCGCCGCCGGCAAGTCACACCGGGCGTGGCGATTGCGCTAGTCTTCCCATCCTCCGGAATCGAATCGGTCCAGGACCCTGAGGCGCTCTCATTGAGACTCACCGCCGACACGCTTGCCAGACAGCTCTCCGAGCGGTTGCTGCCGGTCTATCTGCTCAGTGGCGATGAGCCGCTGCTGGCCTCCGAGGCACTGGATGCCATCCGCGCGCGTGCCCGGGCGCTGGGCTTCGAGGAGCGCGAACAGGTCTTCATCGAGCGGGCGGCGGCGGTCTGGGAACAGGCCCTGAGCATTGCCCGCAACCAGTCCCTGTTTGCGAGCCGCCGGATTCTCGAGGTGCGCATGGCCAGCGGCAAGCCGGGGGCTGGCGCCAGCGCGCTCCTCAGGCTCATCGCCGCGGCGGGCGATGAGCTGCTGCTGATCATCGTGACCGGCAAGCTCGATCGCGACGCTGCGGGTGCCGATTGGGTGCGCGAGGTGCAGGAACGGGGCGCGTGGCTGGCGCTCTGGCCACCCCCGGCGGCACGCTACCCCGAATGGCTGCAGCAACGGCTCGGGGCGGCGGGCCTTACCCTGTCGACCGAAGCCCTGGGGCTGCTCGCGGCCTGTACGGAGGGCAACCTGCTGGCCGCACAGCAGGAGATCGACAAGCTGCTGCTGCGCTTTGGTGGCGGGGCGAAGCTGTCGCTTGAACAGCTGGCCGAGGCCGCAGGCGAGAACGCACGCTTCGAGGTCGCCGCTCTGTCGCAGGCGATCGCGGCGGGCGATGCCGTGCGGGCCCTGCGGGTGCTGGCCGCGCTCCGGGCCGAGGGCGATGAGCCGGTGCGGATCCTGTGGTGGCTGGTGCGCGCCCTGCATGGCGAAGCCCGCGTGGCGCGCACCGTGTCGATGTCGCGCCTGGTGGCCCGCGCGGCGCTGGCCGACCGGGTGGCCAAGGGGCTGGCGCACGGCGAAGCCTGGGACGTGATGGCGCTGCTGGTGGCCGAGATGTGCGGTCTGCGCACGCTCCCCCTGCCACGGGCCGCGAGCCTGCCGGAGCCGGCGCGCGCATGAGTGAACCGATCGGCCTGTTCGGCGGTACTTTCGATCCCATTCACTACGGTCACCTGCGCACGGCCTTCGAGCTGTGGCAATCGCTCCGGCTGGCACAGGTGCGTTTCCTGCCGACCGCCAATCCCCCGCACCGCGAACCCACGCTGGCGGCGGCCGAGTTGCGCCTGCAGATGGTGCGTGCCGCGGTCGCCGGACAGAGCGGCTTCGTGGTTGATGAGCGCGAGATGCGCCGCCCCGGCATCTCCTACTCGGTGGACACGCTGCTCGACCTGCGCGCGGAATACCCCGATCGCTCGCTGTGCCTGCTGCTGGGCATGGACGCCTTCCTGGGACTGCCCAACTGGCACCGCTGGCAGCAGATTTTCGAGCTGGCCCACGTCGTGGTGGCGCACCGCCCGGGCTGGAAGGCCCCGATCACCGGCCCGCTCGGCGAGGTGATGGTGGATCGCGGTACCGGGAGCGTGCGGGACCTGCATCAATCCCGGGCCGGGCGCGTCTACGTCCAGGCGGTGACGCAACTGGAGATTTCCTCCACCGACCTGCGCCAGCTCATCTACTCCGGACGGGACCTGCGCTATCTGGTACCCGAGGCGGTGCGCGAACTGATCATCTCCACCCAGTGCTATGCTCAACGCCAGCCATGAGCTCAGAGGTAAACCCCCAGGCATGACCACGACCGCCCGCAAATCCCGGTCCCCGCGCAAATCCAGAGCCCCGGACAAGGCCAGGACCAGGCCGGCCGCGGCGGTCGCGGGGCGACCGGCAAAGCTTCCGCGCAGCGCGGCGCTCGTGGCGCTGGAAAAGCTGGCTCTCAAGGCCCTCGAGGACATGAAGGCGGTCAATATCCGGGTGCTTGATGTGCGCGGCCTGACCGACGTCGCCGACACGATGATCGTCGCTTCGGGCACCTCCGACCGGCACGTGCGATCGATCGCCGAAAACGTGATCGTGAAGGCCAAGGCGGCCGGGCGACGTCCGCTGGGGACGGAGGGCAAGCAGGACGGGGAATGGGTCCTGGTCGACCTGCAGGATCTGCTGGTGCACGTGATGTTGCCGCGGGTGCGGGAGTTCTATGCGCTCGAAGAACTGTGGGAAGTACCGCAGGCACAGCGACGCGGCCGCGCGGGCGGCGCGCGCGCGCGCGGCTGACCGCAACGCCCAGGGCGCCGCGGACCCATGCGCATACGCCTGATCGCGGTGGGCACGCGCATGAGCGCCTGGGTCGATGCGGCCGTGGCGGACTATTCGCGGCGCCTGCGGGGCGCCGCGGCGCTCGAGCTGATCGAAGTGCCGATGGCCCGGCGCGTGGCCGGGACGGATGCGGCCCGGGCCGTTGCGACGGAAGGGGAGCGCATCCTGGCGCTGCTGGCGGCGCGGGAGCACGCGGTGGCCCTGGATGAACGTGGCCGCCCGTTTACGACGCTGCAGTTCAGCGAATGGCTCGGCCTGCGGCGCCACGCCGGTGAGCCGCTGAGTTTCATCATCGGCGGCCCCGATGGCCTGGATGCGGCGGTACTGGCGCGGGCGCAGCTGCGCTGGTCGCTCTCCGCGCTCACCCTGCCGCACGCGCTGGTGCGTGTGTTGCTCGCCGAACAGCTGTATCGCGCCGCTACAGTGCTGGCCGGCCATCCCTATCACCGGGCCTCGTGAGCGCCAGCGACCATCATGCCGCGCACCCGGGGAAAATTCCCCCGGCGCTATTGCTGGCCTCGGCCTCACCGCGGCGGCGCGAGCTGCTGTGGCAGCTGGGCGTGGCGCACCGGGTCGCCGTGGCGGAGCTCAGCGAGGAGGCCTTCGACGGTGAGTCGGCCGCGGACTGCGTGCAGCGCCTGGCACTCGCCAAGGCGAACTGGGTCTGGAGGGCGGCCGCGGTTCCAGGCGCGGCCACGGCGGCGCTGCTGCCGGTGCTCGGTGCCGACACCACGGTGGTGATCGATGGGGAGATGCTGGGCAAACCCGCCGATCGCAGCACCGCACTGCGCATGCTGGCCCGGCTATCGGGGCGGACCCACGAGGTGCTGACAGCCGTGGCGCTGGTCGGCCCGCAGGGCAGCGCGCAGCGCCTGAGCCGCAGCGCGGTGAGTTTTCGCGAGCTGGCGCCGGCCGAGTGCGCCGCCTACTGGGAGAGTGGCGAGCCGCGCGACAAGGCGGGAGGCTACGCCATCCAGGGCCTGGGCGCGGCTTTCGTGAGCGAGCTGCGCGGCAGCTACTCTGGCGTCGTGGGCCTGCCGCTGTTCGAGACTGCGGCGCTGCTGGATGCTGCGGGCGTGCCGCGCGGGCAGCTTCGGGGCCCGGTGCGCGAGTCAGTCCCCGATGCGTGAAATCCTGGTCAACGTGTCACCGCGCGAGACGCGCGCCGCGCTCATCGAGAATGGCGGCACGCAGGAAGTGTACGTCGAGCGCGCCAACCGGCGCGGCATTGTCGGCAACCTGTACAAGGGCCGCGTGTCGCGTGTGCTGCCTGGCATGCAGGCGGCGTTCATCGACATCGGCCTGGAGCGCACGGCGTTCCTGCACGCCGGCGACATCGCCAGCGAGCGGCCGCAGGAGGAGGAGGGAGAGGGAAGTCCTCCACCCCCGGAGGACATTGGCCGCCTGGTGCTGCCCGGCCAGGACCTCCTGGTGCAGGTGCTCAAGGAGCCCCTGGGTACGAAAGGGGCGCGCCTGAGCACGCTGGTTTCGCTCCCGTCGCGATTCCTGGTGTACATGCCCCTGGGCCGGGGCGTGGGCGTTTCGGCGCGCATCGAGGATGAGCAGGCACGCGAGCATTTTCGCGCCCTGGTGCGCGAGCTGGCCGCCGTCAGTGGCGCTGCGGGCGGCTATATCGTGCGCACGGCCGCCCAGCGCGCCCCACTGGAGGCGCTGCGCGCCGACATGCTGTACCTGGCGCGCCTGTGGGAGCATGTGCGCCAGGAGAGCCTCCAGGCGGCGAGCGCTTCGCTGGTGCACGCGGATCTGCCGCTCGGTGCGCGCATGCTGCGCGATGAGCTGGGGCCCGACGTGCGCTGCGTGCTGGTCGACAGTGCCGCGGAAGCGGCGCGCATGCGCCAGTTTGCCGCCGCCTTCATGCCTGAAGCCGTCGAGCGCATCGAGCCCTACACCGGTCCCCGGCCGCTGTTCGAGCTGTACGGCGTGGAGCAGGAGATCGCCCGCGCGCTGGACCGGAAGGTGCAGCTGAAGTCGGGCGGCTACATCGTGATCGACCAGACCGAGTCGATGACCACCGTCGACGTGAATACCGGCGGCTACGTCGGCACGCGCAGTGCCGAAGACACGGTCTTCCGCACCAATCTCGAAGCCGCCTCGACCATTGCCCGCCAGCTGCGCCTGCGCAACCTCGGCGGCATCATCATCATCGATTTCATCGATATGCTGGACGCGGAGCATCGCGAGCAGCTGCTGTCGGCCCTGCAGGAGGCCCTCGCGGCCGATCGGGCGCAGACCCAGATCGCCCCCGGGGCGCCCCTCGGACTGGTGGCCCTGACGCGCAAGCGGACCCGCGAGAGCCTGGGGCATCTGCTGTGCGAACCCTGCCCGACCTGCCAGGGCCGCGGGTTCGTGCGCAGCGTGGAGACCATCTGCCACGAAATCTGCCGCGAAGCACTACGGCAGGGTGCGCAGGCCCAGGTCAGGGAACTGCTGATCCTGGCGCACGCGGAGGTGGTCGAGCGGCTCCTGGACGAGGAGGCGCCGGCAATCGCGGACCTGGGACAGCAGCTGGGCAAGCCGGTACGCCTGCAGTCTGAAGCGCTCTACAGCATCGAGCAGTTCGATGTCGTGCTAGCCTGAGTGACATGGACGCCGAGCCCACCCGTCCTGCCCGCGTCGCCGCGGTGCAGATGAGTTCCGGGGCCGACCCGGGAGAAAACCTCGCCAGCGCGGCGCGCCTGTTGCGTCTCGCCGCGGCGCGCGGGGCCAGCGTGGCGCTGCTGCCGGAGAACTTCTCGCTCATGGCGCGGCGCGACGCCGACCGCCGTGCCCACGCCGAGGTCGACGGCAGCGGTCCGGTGCAGGCGTTCCTGGCTGACACGGCCCGCGAACTCAAGTTGTGGATCATCGCCGGTTCGGTGCCGATCGCCGGCGAAGCCGGTGGGCGGCTGGCGCAATCCTGCCTGGTCTACGGCGCCGACGGCGCGCGCAAGGCACGCTATGACAAGATCCACCTCTTCGACGTGGACCTGCCCGAGCGCCAGGAGAGCTATCGCGAGTCGACCCACATGGCCCCCGGCGATTCGACCCTGGTCATCGATACGCCCGCCGGGCGGCTCGGACTGTCGATCTGCTATGACGTGCGCTTTCCGGAACTCTATCGCCGGCTCGTCGCCGCGGGCGCGCAGTGGCTGGTGGTACCTGCCGCCTTCACGGCGCCCACCGGCGAGGCGCACTGGGAGCCGCTGCTGCGCGCGCGGGCGATCGAGAATCTCTGCTATGTCGTCGCCGGCGCCCAGTCCGGCCTGCACGCCAACGGCCGGCGCACCTGGGGGCACAGCCTGATCATCGACTTCTGGGGCCGCATCCTGGCGCAGTTGCCGGATGGCGAAGGGGTGATCACCGGCGAGATCGACCTGCCGGCGCAGGCCGACGCGCGCCGCAGTTTCCCCGCACTCGCGCACCGGCGCGAGGGGCTGTTCCAGCATGACTGAAACGGCCATGCAGCTCGCGCAGGCGGGGTTGCTCGCGCCGGCCGGGCTGGACCCGAGGCGGCTCGGGCAGGCGCTCGATCTGGTGCTCGGCGCGCAGGTGGACGCCGCCGATCTGTATTTTCAGGTCTCGCAGGAAGAGTCGTGGGCGCTCGAGGACGGCATCGTCAAGGAAGGGAGCGCGAGCATCGAGCAGGGCGTGGGGGTACGCGCACTGGCCGGCGAGCGCACCGGCTTTGCCTACTCGGATGAGATCCAGCCCCTGGCGCTCGAGCAAGCCGCGCGCGCGGCGCGTGCCATCGCGGTCCGCGGCGGCTCCGGCGCGGTGCAGGCCTGGCGGCGCGTCCACGGCCACCAGCTCTACCAGCCCGTGGATCCGCTGCTGAGCCTGGCCGACGAGCAGAAGGTCGCCTGGCTCGAACGCGTCGATCGCGAGACCCGTCGCATGGATCCACGCATCGTGCGGGTGATGGCCAGCGTGCATGCCGTGCACGAAGTCATCCTGGTCGCCACCAGCGACGGCACGCTGGCCGCCGACGTGCGGCCGCTGGTGCGCATGAACGTGTCGGTGATCGCCGAGCACGAGGGGCGGCGCGAGCAGGGTTACGCGGGCGCCGGCGGCCGCTACACGCTCGCCGAACTGGTGAGCCAGGATCGGCCGCTGCAGCTGGCGCGCGAGGCCGTGCGCCAGGCGCTGGTGAATCTGGAGGCGGTGAATGCGCCGGCCGGCACGATGACGGTCGTGCTCGGGCCCGGCTGGCCCGGCATCCTGCTGCACGAGGCCATCGGGCATGGCCTCGAGGGGGACTTCAATCGCAAGGGCACCTCCGCCTTCAGCGGCCGGATCGGCCAGCGTGTCGCCAGTCCCGGTTGCACCGTGGTCGACGACGGCACGCTGGCGGGCCGCCGCGGCTCACTGAACATCGACGATGAAGGCACCCCCACGCAGTGCACGACGCTGATCGAGGATGGGATCCTGCGCGGCTACCTGCAGGACCGGCTCAACGCCCGGCTCATGGGCGTGGCTCCCACCGGCAACGGCCGCCGTGAATCCTTCGCCCACGTCACCATGCCGCGCATGACCAACACCTACATGCTGGCCGGACCCTACGTGCCCGAGGAAATCATCCGCTCCGTCGATCGCGGCATCTACGCCGTGAATTTCGGGGGCGGGCAGGTTGACATCACCTCCGGCAAATTCGTGTTCTCGGTGAGCGAGGGCTACCTGATCGAGGATGGCAGGGTCGGCGCGCCCATCAAGGGCGCCACGCTCATTGGCAACGGTCCTGATGTGCTCACGCGCGTCGCGATGGTCGGGAATGACCTGCAGCTCGATGAGGGCGTGGGCACTTGCGGCAAGGAAGGCCAGAGCGTGCCGGTGGGCGTCGGGCAGCCGACGCTGCGCGTGGATGCGTTGACGGTGGGCGGGACCGCATAGCGCCCCGCCGCGGTCGACCGGGTCAGGGCCGCGCGCTAGCATGCGCGGGTGAAGCCGCTCAATAAACCCGTCTACGAGAGCCTGCCGAGCCTGTACGTGCTGGCAGGCGCCCTGCTGCTGTGGCTCAGTTACCGGGACCGCGACAATTGGTGGAGCACGCTGTGCGCGGTGGCCGGGCTGGCGGCCATGGTCGCAGGGCTCGTGATCGGGATGCACCGGCGCGACTACCGCGCCACCAGCGCCGACTATGCGCGCCGCGGCCGCCCGCCCGGGGATGGCAGCGGCCCGGCGGGCTGAGCGCGGCCCGGGCGGGCCTCAGCTGCGGGACTTCAGGTCCTGCGGCCCCTGCGCCGGGTGCGCACCGGTGGAAGTGATGTCGCCTTCTGAAAACGGGCGATTCGCGGGCCGCTCGTCGATGTACATCAGCTGGTGGGATCCGAGGGAGACCACATCGCCATCGTTGAGGTTGTGACGGCGCACGCGCTTGTCCTTGATGAACACTCCGTTGGTGCTGTTGAGATCCTCGATGATGCAGAGCCGCTCATTGGTGATGATCTGGCAGTGATGGCGGCTGATCACACGGCTGTCGACGCGCAGGTCCGCGTCGGAGGCACGGCCTATGATCAGGCGCCCGGTACGCAGCGCGCGCTCCTCCAGGGTATTGCCCTTGCTCACCACCACCAGACGTGCCACCGGGGCGGACATCGCACCGTCACCCGGGCGCCCGGACCTCATCGCCGGCGCTCCCGCGGACGGGGTGCCGCGCGAGACGGGACGCGTGCTGAATTCGCTCCAGCGCAGCTCCTGGACCGCCGCGGCGATGTCCGGTGGCTGCACCTGATCGCGCCCGCGATTGAAGGCCGCCAGCATCGCCGTGTCGCACAGCGAGTTCACGAGCCGCGGCACGCCGCCGCTATAGCGGTACAGGGGCTCGAAACAGCCGGCCTGGAAGATTTCCCGGCCCTGTGAGCCCGCCACTTCCAGGCGATGCAGCACGTAGCCCTGCATGTCAGTCGCGGACAGCGCGGCCAGGTGAAATCGCAGCCGCACCCGCTGCGCGAGCTGCACGAGCTCCGGCGCGTCCATCTTCTCGTTGAGTTCGGGCTGGCCGACCAGAATGATGCGCAGCACCTTTTCCCGCGTGATCTCCACTCCCGACAGCAGGCGGATTTCCTCGAGCACGCGCAGGCTGAGGTTCTGGGCCTCATCAACGACCAGCAGCAACCTGCGCCCGGCGCTGACCTGTTCCATGAGAAAGCCGTTGAGCGTCGCCAGCAGCTCGGCTTTCTTCATCTGAAACGGGCTGTAGCCGAACTGCACCAGCACGGACTGCAGGAACTCCACCACCGAGACCTGCGTCTGGCTGATCTGCGCGACCACCACGTCCTTCTCGATCTCGTGGAGGAAGGTCTCGATCAGCGTTGTCTTGCCCGAGCCGATATCCCCGGTGATGACCACGAAGCCGTCGGCAAACCAGATGGTCGACTCCATGTACGCCTTGGCGCGCGCATGGGCCTTGCTCAGGTAGAGGAATTGGGGATCAGGGCTGAGCCGGAATGGCAGCTCCCTGAGTTTGAACAGCTCCAGGTACATCCAGTTTCCCGCTACCATTCTTCCGAAGCACTGTGCACAAGCCTCGTCGAGTTTGGAGGCAAATTCAAGGTGGGCGGTCGAGCGATACCCCCAGCCGCCGGAGCAGGTTCCGGGTGCGCCGGTCGCGCTCGCGGGCCGTCGGCGCCACCAGTGTGCAATGACCCAGTTTGCGCCCCGCTCGCGCCTGCTTGCCGTAGTCGTGCAGATGAGTGCCCGGCTGGGCAAGCACAGCCTGAGGCGCGGGCATGCGGCCGATCAGATTCACCATGGCGGCGTGGCCCACGGCGGCGGGGCTGCCGAGCGGCAGTCCGCAGATCGCCCGCAGGTGATTCTCGAACTGGCTGGTGATCGCCCCTTCGATGGTCCAGTGGCCGGAGTTGTGCACGCGCGGGGCGAGTTCGTTGGCGATCAGCCGCCCGTCGCGGACAAAAAACTCGATCGCCAGCACGCCCACGTAGTTGAAGGCGCGCAACACCGAGCGCAGGTGGGCGCGCGCCTGGCGCTCGATGGCCGGCGCCTTCCAGGGCGCCACGCTCAGGCGCAGGATGCCCTCCGCGTGCCAGTTGCGCGTCAGCGGGTAGAGCGCTTCGCTCCCGTCGCGCGCGCGCGCGCCGAGCGCGGAGACTTCGGCTTCGAAGGGCACGAACTCTTCGTAGATGAGCGGCACGCCGCCGAGCGCACGCCAGGCGGCCGCCAGCGCGGCGCCATCGTGAACGAGGCGCTGCCCCTTGCCGTCATAGCCCAGGCGTCGCGTCTTGACGACGCCGGGCAGGCCGATGCGCTTTGCAGCGCGCTCCAGTCCGGCCCGCGAGTTGACGGCCGCAAAGCGCGTGGTAGGCACGCCAAGGCGCTGGAACAGGCGCTTTTCCGCCACCCGGTCCTGGCCGGTGGCGAGCGCCCGCAGCGGCGGGGCAATGCGCGTGGGCAGGCCGCGCGTCGCGGCCCGCAGGGCCCCGACCGAGACATTCTCCCAGTCGAAACTGATGACCTGGCTGCGCCGCGCGAGCCTGCGCAGCTGCGCGGTGTCGGTGAAGTCGCCGACCAGGATCGGCGCCAGCGCCGCCGCCGGAGCCTCCGCGCTGCGATCGAGGAACAGGAAGTCCAGGCCCAGCGGGTAACCTGCGAGCGCGAGCATGCGGCCGAGCTGGCCGGCGCCCACGACGCCGACGGTCATGCCGCCGGATTCCGCGGATCCGGATGCGCCAGGACCGCCTCGGTCTGCGCGCGCCGGTAGCGGGCCAGCGCGTCCGCGACCTCGGCGTGGCGACCCGCGAGAATGGAGGCGGCAAACAGCGCCGCATTGGTGGCGCCCGCCGCGCCGATGGCGAAGGTGGCGACCGGCACGCCGGCGGGCATCTGCACGATCGACAGGAGTGAATCGATGCCATTGAGCGCCCGCGACGGCACCGGCACACCCAGCACCGGCAAGGCGGTTTTCGCCGCCGCCATGCCCGGCAGGTGCGCGGCGCCCCCGGCACCGGCGATCAGCACCTCGATCCCGCGACCCGCCGCGGTGCTGGCGTATTCGAACAGCAGGTCCGGCGTGCGATGCGCCGAGACCACGCGCACCTCATGCGCGATGCCCAGTTTATCGAGGATCTCGCCGGCTGAGCGCAGGCACTCCCAGTCGGAAGAGGAGCCCATGATGATGCCGACCAGCGGTTTCATCGGCGGATTTTAGCACGCGCCCCGCCCGGGCCTGCAGCGAGGGCCAGGGCCTGCTCGAGGCGCTCCGGGTCGAGCTCGCGCATCAGCCGGCCGATGTACTGATGCTGGCGCGCGAGCGCTGACTGGCCCCGCAGGCGGCGCGCTTCGCGCAGCGCCTCGCGCAGTTCCTCGGGCAGGAGGAGGCTCGCCAGCTGCGCCTCGCGCAGGGCCACCAGCCGCACGCCGAGTTTTTGCCTGTATTCGGCGTCGCGCTTACGCGCCGAGCGGCTCGGGCGTTCCTCGAAGCCTTCCTCGTCGAGTTCGTCGGGTGGGTTCATTTGAGCGATCCGGCCGGGCGTGGTGCTGTGCGCTGTTACAATTCTGCCATGCCCGGGGAAGTCGACGCGACGCGGATTCCGGAACTGCAGCAGGTGGTCAGCAGCGCCCTGGCGCAGGCCCGTGCGGCGGGCGCCAGCGCGGCGGACGCGGACGCGAGCGTGCAGCAGGGCCTGACGGTCACCGTGCGCCTGGGTGAGGTCGACACTATCGAGCACCACCGCGATCGCGGCATGGCCGTCACCGTCTTCTTCGGTTACCGCAAGGGCTCGGCCAGCACCGCTGACCTGCGGCCCGAGGCGGTGAGCCAGACGGTGGCCAAGGCCTGCACGATTGCGCGCTATACGGCCAGCGATGATTGCGCCGGGCTCGCCGAGCCGGAAGCGATGGCGCAGGTCTTTCCGGACCTGGACCTCGATCATCCCTGGGAGATCGATGCGGAGGGGGCGGTCGAGCTGGCGCGCGAGTGCGAAGCGGCCGGACTCGCCGTCGATGAACGGCTGACGAACTCCGAAGGCGCATCGCTGGCGACGCATCGCGGCGTGCGTGTCTACGGCAACACCCACGGCTTTCTGGCCGGGTGCCCCAGTACCAGCCACTCGCTGAGCTGCGCGCTGCTGGCACAATCCGGCACGGAGATGCAGCGCGATTACTGGTACTCCGTGGCGCGCCACCAGGCGGAACTGCAGCCGGGCGCGGCGCTCGGGCGTCGTGCGGGCGAGCGGGCGCTGGCGCGGCTGGGAGCGCAGCGGTTGGGCACGCGCCGCGCCGCCGTGCTGTTCTCTCCACAGATGGCGCGCGGGCTATACGGCCATTTCGTCAGCGCGATACGCGGCGCCAGCCAGTATCGGCGCGCCTCCTTCCTGCTCGATGCGGCCGGCGAGCAGGTGTTCCCGCCGTTTCTGCAGATGCAGGAGCGACCCTACCTGCCGCGTGCCCTGGCCAGCGGCGCGTTTGACTCCGAGGGCGTGGCGACGCGCGATCGCGAGCTGGTGCGCGACGGCGTGGTGGATGGCTACGTGCTCGGCAGTTATTCAGCCCGCAAGCTCGGGCTCAAGACCACCGGCAATGCCGGCGGTGTGCACAATCTGCTGGTCGGTGCGCCGGCGGCCAGCCATGAATTCGAGGGACTGCTGCGGCAGATGGGCAGCGGCCTGTACGTCACCGAAATGATGGGGCAGGGCGTCAATGGGGTGACCGGCGACTATTCGCGCGGCGCCAGCGGTTT
This sequence comes from Steroidobacteraceae bacterium, assembly GCA_035300345.1. Lineage (GTDB taxonomy): Bacteria > Pseudomonadota > Gammaproteobacteria > Steroidobacterales > Steroidobacteraceae > FEN-1191. The sequence continues at coordinate 67,315 of DATGVM010000008.1, read as the reverse complement.
CTGGGTCGAGGGCGGCGCGATCGCCTATCCGGTGCACGAGATCACGATCGCCGGAAACCTGCGCGAGATGTATCGCGGCATCGTGGCGCTCGGCACCGACGTAGACACACAGGGAGCAATCCGCTGCGGCTCGGTGCTGGTCGAGGGGATGACGATCGCCGGGGAATAGGCCCTGAGCCTAGCCCATCACCAGCGACTCCAGATCGCGATCGCCCAGGCGCTCGCGCCACGCGCCTTCCAGATCCGCGCACACCCGCGCCACCGCCGGCGGCGCGGCCCGCTGGGCTTCGCCGTGCACGCTGTTGGCGGCGCGCGCCGCGGAGAAAATCTCCCGCAGCCGGATCTGGCCGGAATCGCGCGCGGGCAGCAGCGTCTCTTCCTCGGTGCTGACCAGCAATCCGGCCGCTTCCAGCGCGTCCACGATGCGCGTGAGCGCGATGCCGGGGAGGGCGAGTTCGGCGGCGAGTGAGTTGACGCTCCAGCGTTCTCCGCCGCGCAGGTGGGCGCGGGCAACCAGATACATGACGCTCAGGGCCAGCTCCTCGGTCTCCATATTGGACAGCCGCGGCTCGCGCATGCCGATGCGCAGATAACTGGGGTTCTGCACGTAGAACGAGAGCTGCGCGCCCAGCAGCAGGATCAGCCAGGAAAAGTAGATCCAGATGAGCGCGGCGACAAAGATGGCAAATCCGGCGTAGACAATGGACAGGCGGGTGGTGGAAACGATGATGGAGGTGAACACGCCGCCAACTGCGGCCCATAGCACGCCGCCGGCCAGTCCGCCCACCAGCGCCGGCACCGCACGCACGCGCGTGTTGGGAACCAGCGCATACAGCATTGCGAAGGCGGCGCTGACGATCAGGTAGGGGGAGAGCGCGAGGGCGGTGCTGCGCAGCTGGCCGACGAGCGGCAGGTGCGTGAGCAACACCACCGACCGGTTGGCCGAGGTGAGGTGAGCCATGCCGACCAGGGCGCCGACCAGGAGCGGTGCGACCACGAGCAGCACCAGATACTCGGCAATGCGGCGCACGAAGCTGCGCGGCACTTCCACGTGCCAGACGAAGTTGAGGCTGTCCTCGACCTTCTTGAGCGTCGCGATCAGCGTCCAGACCAGCAGGGCCAGGCCCACGGAGCCGACAATGCCGCCGCGCACGTGATCGGCGAAGTCCATGACCTTCTCGGTCAGTGGCCCGGCCGCATCGCCCATGGGGCGGAAGAATTCGTAGATCAGGGGTTCAAGTTCACGGTGCGCCCCGAACACCTTGAGGAGCGCGAAGCTGAAGGCCACCAGCGGCACCAGCGCCAGGAGCGTGGCATAGACCAGCCCCATCGCGTGGATACTGAGCTGGCCACCCAGCAGATCGCGCAGCAGCGCGTAAGGGTATTGCGCGAAGCGGCGCGCCTGTTCGCCGGGATGCTGGCCCGAAGCGGTGCCGAACAGCCACCGCTCAAAATAGCCGCGCGCCCGCTGCCACATTTGCAGAACTCCTCAGGCCCGGCCGGTGGGGGGGCCGGTCAGGCGGGCGAGGGCCTCCGCGTATTTCTCGGTCGTGCGAGCGATGATTCCGGCCGGAAGTTTCGGTCCCGGGGCACGCTTGTCCCACTGCAGGGTCTCCAGGTAATCGCGCACGTACTGCTTGTCGAAGGAAGGCGGGCTGGCGCCGGGCCGCCAGGTATCGGCGGGCCAGAAACGGCTGGAGTCGGGCGTCAGCACCTCATCGATCAGCGTCAGCGTGCCGTGCGCGTCGAGGCCGAATTCGAACTTGGTGTCAGCGATGATGAGGCCGCGCGCACGCGCGTGGCCCGCGGCGTGCCGGTAAATCGCAATGGCCGTATCGCGCACCGCCGCGGCGCGCACGGCGCCGAGCTGCGCCTCGACGATGGCGAATTCGATGTTCTGGTCGTGTTCCCCCGCCGCGGCCTTGGTCGCCGGCGTAAAGATGGGCTCGGGCAGCTCATCGGCGAGGCGGAGCCGGCGCGGCAAGGGAATGCCGCAGATCGCGCCGCTCTGCTGGTATTCCTTCCAGCCCGAACCGGCCAGGTATCCGCGCACCACGGCTTCGATCGGCAGGGCCTCGAGTCGCCTGACGATTGCCGCACGGCCGCTGAGCGCTGCGCGCTCGGCAGGATCCCCGATGACATCGGTCAGGGGCCGGGTGCTGCGATGGTTGGCTACCAGCCGTTCGGATTGATCGAACCAGAATTCGGAGATCTGGTGCAGGACCCGGCCCTTGCCCGGAATCGGGTCGGGCAGCACGACGTCGAAGGCACTGAGCCGGTCGGTGGTGACGATCAGCAGATGCTGCGCGTCGACCTCGTAGATATCGCGCACCTTGCCGCGATGAAGCAGCCGGAGCCCACGCAGCGAGGTTTCGTAAATGGTTGCGGGAGCGTCGTCCAAGCTCGGTTACCATAGCACTGTCAGGCGCGAGGGCGCGCATCTTGCCGCCCGCCCGGCGGCGGGGTCAAGCAAAGCGAATCATGGGCTGGAACGGCAAGATCATCGGTGGGGCAATTGGCTTCGTGCTCGGCGGCCCGCTCTGGGCCCTGCTCGGGCTGTTCGTGGGCCATCAGCTGGACAGCAGCGGAGCCGCAGCGGCGCAACCCGGCCCCGGCGCGGCGGCGCGGGTGCAGGAGCTGTTCTTTCCCGCGACCTTCCGCGTCATGGGCCACATCGCCAAGGCGGATGGCCGCGTCTCGGAACAGGAGATCAACGCCGCCCGCGCCGTGATGGTGGCGTTGCACCTGAACTCGGCACAGGTGCGCCAGGCGATCGCCTACTACACGGAGGGCAAGCAGCAGGATTTTTCCCTCGAGACCGCCCTGCAGGAACTGCAGCCGCTGCTGCGTGCCTTTCCGCAGCTGGCGCAGTTCTTCATGGAGATCCAGCTGCAGGCCTCGCTGGCCGGCAATGGCCTCGGGGCCACGCCGCGTGCGCGCCTCCTGCACGCGGGACGCCTGCTGGGCCTGACGGGCGGCGATTTCGCGCGCCTCGAGGCGCTGATGCGCTGGCGCATGAATGGAGCACCGCCGGCCGGCGGCGCGAGCGCGCAGGCCCAGACCGATCAGCTCCAGCAGGCCTACACGCTGCTCGAGGTGTCTTCCGCGGCCGCCGACGAGCAGGTGGTGAAGGCCTACCGCCGGCAGATGAGCCGCAATCATCCCGACAAGCTGCAGGCCAACGGCCTGCCCGAATCGATGCTCGAGCGCGCCAAGGAACGCACCCAGCAGATTCAGGCGGCATACGAACTGATCCGCAGCGCGCGCGGCATGCGATGAACGCCACTGCCGTGTGCTGCTGAGCTCGGGTAGACTTCCCTGCCATGGCAGCCCCCTGGATTGCGCCTTCGATTCTCTCAGCCGATTTCGCGCAGCTCGGCGCCGAAGTGGACGCCGTGCTGGCGGCGGGCGCGGACCTGGTGCACTTCGACGTGATGGACAATCACTATGTGCCAAACCTGACGATCGGGCCGCTGGTGTGCGAGGCGCTGCGCAAGCATGGCGTCAAGGCGCCGATCGACGTGCACCTGATGGTGCGTCCGGTCGACCGGCTGGTGCCGGATTTTGCGCGTGCCGGCGCCACCTACATCAGCTTTCACCCGGAGGCCAGCGACCACGTCGATCGCACCATCGCCCTGATTCGTGAGCAGGGCTGCCGGCCGGGCCTGGTCCTCAATCCAGCCACGCCGCTCGACTGGCTGGATTACACGCTCGAGAAGCTCGACCTGGTGCTGCTGATGTCGGTCAATCCCGGGTTCGCCGGCCAGCAGTTCATTGCCGGAGTGCTGCCGAAAATCGCCGAAGTCCGGCGACGGGTCCGTGCGAGTGGCCGCGAGGTCCGCGTCGAGGTGGACGGTGGCATCCGGACCGACAACATCGCCGCCGTGGCGCGCGCCGGAGCGGACACCTTCGTGGCCGGCTCGGCCATCTTCGGCAGCAGTGATTACGCAGCGACGATCCGGGCCATGCGCGCGGCTATCGCCGCGGCCGATGCCATCAGCGCCTGATCAGGCTTCGTCGTCCTCGTCGTCTTCGTCCTCGTCATCCGAGGCCATGGCGGCCATCGGCTTCGCGGCCGCGGCGCCGGCACCACCCCGGGAAGGAATCACGACCGGCCGGGTCTTCATCTTTGGCCGGGCGTTGAACACCACGATGGTCTTGCCGGTGGCGCGCAGCAGGCCCTGCTCCTCGAGCACCTTGAGTACGCGGCCCGCCATCTCGCGCGAACAGCCGATCAGCCGCGAGAGCTCCTGGCGCGATACCTTGATCTGCATGCCTTCCGGATGCGTCATCGCGTCCGGCTCGTTGCAAAGATCCATGATCGCGTGTGCGACGCGGCCCGTGACGTCGACAAAAGCCAGATCGCCGAGCTTGCGGTTGGTGCGATCGAGGCGCGTCGCCAGCTGCGTCGCCAGCTCGAAGATCAGGCCCGGGCTCTCCGTGGCCACCTGACGGAAACGCGGATACGTCATCTCCGCCAGCTCGCAGGCACTGCGAGTACGCACCCAGGCACTGCGCGTCGGCTGTTCGTAGAACAGGCCCATCTCCCCGAAGAACTGGCCTTTATTCAGATACGCCAGCACCATCTCGTTGCCTTCCTCGTCCTCGATCATCACCTCGACAGATCCGCTGATGACGTAGTACAGGACGTCAGGGAGATCGCCGGCGTGAATCAGGACGGTCTTGGAAGGAACGGTGCGGACCCGGCAGTAACTGAGGAAGCGGTTGATTGCCGGAATGTCGCTCAATGCTCTGACATTTTCTTCCATGCCGCGGCTGCTGTGATCCGGTGAAAGGTTGTTCATCCACACTTTCTATACATAAGTCCCGCTGGCTGCAAGGCTTTTATGCAATGTGGGTTAAACCCAGTAGGCGCTGCGCGTCATCAGCTTGGAGGCCAGGCCCATCAGGGCGCGCAGCGGTGGCGGCAGTTCTTCGGCCCCCGCGGCCTGTGCGGCCTGCGCGTGTCCGGTCTCCTCGCGTTGCATCGTTTCCAGAATTCGTCGGCTGCGTGTGTCCTGCGCCGGCAGCCGGACCAGGTGCTCGGCCAGATGACCCTCCACCTGGCGTTCCGTCTCCCGCACGAAGCCCAGACTCAACCGATCGCTCAAGGCCGCGGCGGTCGCGCCGATCGCGAAGGCGCCGGCATACCAGAAGGGGTTGAGCAGGCTGGTGCGATCAGCCAGCTCGCGCAGCCGCTGCTCGCACCAGGCCAGATGGTCGCCCTCCTCGGCCGCTGCGCGCAGCAGGAATTGTCGCGTTGCATCGGAACGGGCCATCAGGGCCTGGCCGTGGTAGAGCGCCTGGGCGGCGATTTCGCCGGCGTGATTGACTCGCATCAGGCCCGCCACCAGGCGCCGGTCGGTCTCCCCCAGGGGCGCCGCCTCCGGCAGGTCGGGGGGCGCCCGGGAGGCCCGGGCAGGGGCAAACAGGGCCCGCAGGGCGTTGTCCGCCGCCCGCAGCAGGCTATCCAGGCTGAAATCAGGCGGTTGGGGCCCGGGCATGGTCCCATTATAGAGTGTCGGCGGGCGCGGACAGGTGGCGCCGGCCTCCCCGGAGCGGCCCTTTTGCAAACCGGGGGGCGCTTGAGTACACTTTCGCGCCATTTTTCCAGGTTCCCCAATCATGAAGACGAGATTTGCCAATGCCGCCACCGTGCGCGGTGACTGGTACGTGGTCGACGCCAGCGGCAAGACTCTGGGGCGTCTGGCCTCGCAGATCGCCCATCGGCTCAAGGGCAAGCACAAGGCGGATTACAGCCCCCACGTGAACATGGGCGATCACATCGTGGTGCTGCACGCCGAGAAGATTGCCGTCACCGGCAACAAGCTCGATGACAAGATGTACCACCAGCACACCGGGTACCTCGGCAACCTCAAGTCGATCGCACTGGGCAAGCTGCTGCAGGAGCACCCCGAGCGCGCGCTGCAGTTTGCCATCAAGGGGATGCTGCCGAAAAACACCCTGGGTCGGAACATGTACCGGAAACTGCACGTATTCGCGGGCGGCCAGCATCCGCACACCGCCCAGCAGCCCAAGCCCCTCGCACTCTAGAGCTTCAGGATCCAAACATGGCAGCCTCCACCGACTACGGCACCGGCCGGCGCAAGACTTCGACGGCCCGCGTGCACCTGCAGGCGGGCACCGGGCGCATCACCATCAACGACCGGCCCATCGATGAGTTCTTCGGACGCGAGACCGGCCGCATGATCGTGCGCCAGCCGCTCGAACTGGTGCAGCTCACCGGGAAATTCGACATCAAGGTGCAGGTCCGCGGTGGCGGAATCACCGGCCAGGCCGGTGCGATTCGCCACGGCATTGCCCGGGCGCTGATGAAGTACGATGCGACATTGCGCCAGCCCCTGCGTCAGGCGGGCTTCGTCACCCGCGATGCCCGCGAAGTCGAGCGCAAGAAGGTCGGGCGGCGCAAAGCCCGGCGCGGCCCGCAGTACTCCAAGCGCTAGTCCAAAAGCGCCGCCCCTGCCGGTCCGGCGGGGCGCTGCACTCGCCATGCACGGTCTGCTAGGATCTTCGGCCGGCGCACGGATGGGGGATCGTCTAGTGGTAGGACCGCGGACTCTGACTCCGCTAACCTAGGTTCGAATCCTAGTCCCCCAGCCATCCCGCCGCACTACAGAGTGCGCACGCCCGCCTCGTTTCCCACGAGCAGCACATCGGCTGGCCGGGCGGCGAACAGCCCGACTGTCACCACCCCCGCAAGCTGGTTAATGGCTGATTCCAGGCGCAGCGGTTCCGTAATGCGCAGTCCGTGGACATCGAGGATGTGGTTGCCGTTGTCCGTGACGGCGCCACTGCGCCACACCGCACGTCCGCCGAGCTGCGCGAGCTGGCCTGTGACCAGCGTGCGTGCCATCGGGACCACTTCCACTGGCAGGGGAAACTGGCCGAGCACCTCCACCAGCTTGGTGTCATCGACGATGCAGACAAAAGTCCGCGCGGCGGCCGCAATGATCTTTTCGCGGGTGAGGGCGGCGCCTCCGCCCTTGATGAGTTCGCGGCGGGCGTTGGCCTCGTCCGCGCCGTCGATGTACAGCTCGAGTTCCGGGATGTCGTTCAGGTCAGACACCGGAATGCCGATCGCGCGGAGCCTGGCAGTGCTGGCGGCGGAGCTGGATACCGCGCCGCGCAGGCGCGGCTTCCAGGGCCCGAGCTGGTCGATCAGGGCGTTGACGGTGGAGCCGGTGCCGACGCCGAGCAGCATTCCCTCGCGCAGATATTCCAGCGCCGCTCCGGCGACGCGCTGCTTCTTCTCTTGAGCGGAAAGTGCCATGTTTTCCAGCCTCTGAAATGACTGTGCCCGCTTTCGCGGGCACAGTCTCAGCTTTGAATCAGGCGTGTGAGATTTGATTCCCACCCGCCTCGAAGTAAAGGCCCTTACTTCTTCTTCGCAGCTTTCTTCTTGGCCTTTTTCTTTGCCTTAGCCATGAAAAATCTCCATATATCAGGTTAGTCCGAGACGGAGTATATACACGAGGCACAAAAAAACAAGCGAGTGATTCGCGCCAGCGTCGATGTGAACTCGCTCACACTCGCTCGAGTGACAGGATGAACTGCCAGTGAGGAGCGTCGACGGGCATCACCGAGAGTCGACTGCCACGTTGCAGGAGCTTCATGCCGCGCAGTTTGTCCGCTGCGTGCGCGCGCAATTCATCGAGCGTGATCACGCGTTCGAGGCGGCGCTGGAGTTGCACGTCGATGACGAACCAGCGCGGTGATGCCGGATCACTGCCGGCGTCGAAGTGCTTGTGGCGCCGGTCAAAGGCCGTCGCGTCCGGGTACGCAGCCCGCACCACCGAGGCGATGCCGACAATCCCCGGCAGCGCGCAGCTGGAGTGGTAAATAAAAGCCTGCTCGCCGAGCTGCACCTGATCCCGCAGGTAATTGCGCGCCTGATAATTGCGCACGCCGTCCCAGGCCGAGGTGCGCTGCGGGAGCGCAGCGAGATGGTCGATGCCGAAGGTACCGGGCTCGGTCTTGAGCAGCCAATAGCTCATGAATCAATGCCTGGGAGCAAACAGTTGCAGGCCATTCTCGGTTATCACCGCATCGAGCGGTACGTCGTGCGCCTGCGGGGCGATGAACGCGTGCCGCTGGCACTCGAAGGCAAGTCCCACCAGCAGTGGGGTGCCTCGCGTCCCGAGCCGGAAGGCGAGCCAGCGATCGTAATAACCGGCGCCATTGCCGAGCCGATTGCCGGCATCGTCCATGCCGACCAGCGGCATGAGCACCAGTGCCAGCGCAGGGGCTGCGATGAGCCGGCCGCCGATGGGCTCACCGATCTGGTAGCGGTTTTGGCGCAGCGGGCGGCCGTGATCGGCGTGGAACTCCATCTGGATATTCTCGCGATCAGTGATGAGCGGCAGATAGACGCGGCAGCCGCGGCTGCGGGCCAGCGCACGGATCGATCCGGTGGCGACTTCCGAGCCGCGCGACACGTACAGGCCAACCGCGGCGCCGGGCCGGAGCGCGGGCAGGCGCGAAACCTGCTCGAGGATGCGCCGCTGGGCCGCGGCGCGCGCGGCCGGTGCCAGCGCGGCACGGCGGGCGAGCAGGGCGCGGCGCAGCGCAGGGCGCGACTGTGGTGATTGTTGGGGCAAGTCGGCTCAGCGCGGCGCCAATGAGAAAGGAAAGCGTCACCCGCAATGCCGGTGCGAACCGTTGCTCTCGACCAGAGCAACAGGTGGGACTTCCTGCGGCAGGTAAGGCTTTCTGCTCGGGGCAGACTTGCACAATGCTGCCGACAAGGCCAGATCCCGGGGTGTTTCAACTTAGGGTCGAGAGGTAACCCAGTCCGCTTATCGAACACCGCAGGCGACGCGTGTCCGACTCTACACTAAAGATCGAGCTGCTGTCCTTTCTGCAGCGCAGATTCGACGCGCTCGCGCAGTGCACGCACACGCACGCCGAAGTCGGTCTGCGAACCGTGATCCTGTTCACGCTGCCGCAGCATTTCATTGGCGATATTCAGGGCCGCCATCACGGCAATGCGATCCACTCCCACGACCTTGCCGGTATCGCGGATCTCCTTCATGCGGGCATTCAGGTACGCGGCGCTGTCGAGCAGATCGCTGCGCTCCTCCTGCGGGCAGGCAATGAAGTAGTCCCGGTCGAGGATGCGGACGCTGACGCGGGTGCTTTCCGCCGCGCTCATGCCGTGTGCTCCATCGCCTTGAGCCGCCCGATGATCCCTTCGACCCGCGCCCGCACCTGTTCGCTGCGGCTCATCACCGTGGTCTTCTCCGCGGCCAGGCCGTCCTGGCGCTGGCGCAGGGCGCGGTTCTCTTCCTTGAGCCGGTGCACGGTCGCGACCAGCTCTTCCAGGCGCTTTTCCAGGCGCTTGAGCTCCAGATCGAGATTCGCGCCGCCTTTGCTGTCTGCCATGCGAAAACTATAGTTCCGCGCCACGAGTGCGGTCAATCGAAATGCAGGCCATGTAGCAAAACAGTGTAGCGGTTGCGTGTCGGCGTGGCGCGACCTACCATGCCGGCGGTCAGTCCATGCGGCCGGAATCACGTGGCCAGCCACTGCAATTACGAACAAGTCCGACGCCTTTTGTCAGAATCCAGAGCGGTCACCGAGCCCGCTGAAGCGCACGGCACTCTGGCAGGGGCCCTGTGCGCGACCGGCGCCTACCGCCTGGAAGACTGGCTGGCCGAGATTCTTCCCGATGGCAGGGCCGCGGGCGTTGCCGTGGCGCCGCTGCGCGAGCTCTACGACGAGACGCGTGCGGCGCTCACTGGCACCCAGATGCAGTTCGAGCTGCTGCTGCCCGACGATGGGCAGCCGATCGAGTTGCGCACCGAAGCACTCACCCTGTGGTGCAATGGCTTCGTTTATGGGCTGGGCACCAGTCGGGCTCCTGACCCAGAGCACCTGCCGGGTGACGCGGGGGAAATCGTGCGTGATCTGGCACAGATCATGCGGGCGGGGGTCGACGAGCGGGAAGGGCTCGAGGCCAACGAGGCGGCGCTGGCGGAACTGGTGGAATTCGTGCGGGTCGGAGTCCAGGTGGTGTTCGAAGAACTGGGCGCCCTGAGGCACCCGGCGGCGTCGCCCCGGCTCCCTCTACATTGATGCGTCAGCCGACGCTGGTCTGATCAGAGGGTCCCTATGAACAGCAAGATGGCCGAGGAATTTGCGCGCCGCCGCCGCCAACTGATGCGCGAGATGGGGCGGGATGCGATTGCGGTGCTGCCGGCGGCACCCGAACGCACGCGCAACAGCGACGTGCTCTACAACTTCCGCCAGGACAGCGACTTTCACTACCTCACCGGGTTTGGCGAACCTGAGGCGGTCGGGGTACTGATCCCGGGGCGGCCCCAGGGCGAATTCGTGATGTTCGTGCGCGAGCGCAACGCCGAGCGGGAGATCTGGGACGGCAAGCGCTCCGGACCGGAAGGCGTGCGACGCAATTACGGCGCCGACGATGCGTTTCCCATCAGCGACATCGATGAGATCCTGCCCGGGCTCATCGAGAGCCGGGCCCGGGTCTACTACACCATGGGCAAGTACCACGACTTCGACCAGCGCGTGGTCAGCTGGGTGAACACCCTGCGGGCGCAGGCGCGCGCAGGGGCGCATCAACCCCAGGAATTCGTGGCCCTCGACCATGTGCTGCACGACATGCGCCTGTTCAAGAGCCGCAAGGAGCTCGCGATCATGCGCCGCGCCGGCCAGATCGGCGCGGGCGCGCACATCCGCGCCATGCGTTTTTGCCGCCCTGGGCGCACCGAGTTCGAGGTCATGGCCGAACTGGTGCACGAGTTCGGCCGCCATGGGGCCGATACGTCCTATCACCCGATCGTGGGCGGTGGCGCCAATTCCTGCGTGCTGCACTACCGCGACAACAACCAGCCGCTGAGGGAAGGCGACCTGCTGCTCATCGACGCCGGTTGCGAGCATGAATACTACGCCTCCGACATCACGCGCACTTTTCCGGTCAACGGGCGCTACAGCCCCGAACAGCGCGCCGTCTACGACGTGGTGCTGGCCGCGCAGCACGCGGCCTTTGCCAAGGTGAAGCCCGGCAATCACTGGAACGAGCCGCACGATGCGGCGGTACGCGCAATCACCCAGGGCCTGGTGCGCATCGGCCTGCTCAAGGGGCCGCTCGCCAGCCTCATCAAGGACGGGGCCTACAAGAAATTCTTCATGCACCGCACCGGCCACTGGCTCGGCATCGATGTGCACGATGTGGGTGACTACAAGGTCGGCAACGAATGGCGGGTGTTTGAACCGGGGATGGTCCTGACCGTGGAACCGGGGATCTATATTCCGGCGGGCAGCCGTGGCGTGCCGAAGCGATTCTGGAACATCGGCGTGCGCATCGAGGACGACGTGGCCGTGACCCGCAGCGGCAATGAGGTGCTCACGGCCGGCGTACCGACGGCCGCGGATGCAATCGAGAGGCTGATGGCGGCCGCATGAAGGCGCACGCGGCGGCCCCGGTCGATGTCGCCATCGTCGGCGGCGGCATGGTCGGCGCCAGCCTGGCGCTGGCGCTCGCCGGCACGAATTTGCGCGTAGTGCTCATCGAGGCCGTGCCGGTCGACGGTGCCCGCCAGCCCAGCTTCGATGATCGCACCACCGCGTTGGGCAACGGGAGCCGGCGCATATTCGAGGTCCTGGGCGTGTGGCGCCACCTGCGGGCGCAGGCCGGCCCAGTGCGGGAGATTCGCGTGTCGGACGCCGGGCGTTTCGGCGCGGTCCGGCTGTGCGCGGCGGAACAGGGGCTGGAAGCGCTGGGCTACGTCGTGTCCAACCGCCACCTCGGAGCCGCGCTCTGGCAGGAGCTGGCGCAGCGGCCCCAGCTCCTGGTGCGCAATCCGGCGCGCCTGCTCGAGGCGCGCCTGGAGCGCGACGGCGCGCGATTGTGGGTGCGCGGCGCGGCCGAAACGGAGGAGTTTACGGCCTGTGTCGTCGTGGCTGCGGACGGTGCGCAGTCGCTGGTGCGCGGCGCGGCGGGCATCGCAGCAATGGTCGAGGACTACCAGCAGGTGGCCGTCGTGGCGCACGTCGCGACCGACCGGCCGGCGAGCGGCGTGGCCTACGAGCGCTTCGCGCCGACCGGGCCGCTCGCGGTGCTGCCGCTGGTGGACGGGCGCTACACGGTGGTGTGGACGCTGTCCCCGGAGCCCGCCGCGCAGGTGCTGGCGCTCGATGACGCTGCCTTCATCGACGAGCTGCAGTGCAGCTTTGGCTGGCGCATCGGCCGCATTCAAGGGGCCGGCGCGCGCGGCTCCTACCCGCTGTCCCTGAGCCGCACCGAAAGCATGGCCGGGCGGCGTGCCGTGCTGGTCGGCAACGCGGCCCAGGCCCTGCATCCGGTGGCCGGACAGGGATTCAATCTGGGGCTGCGCGATGCGGCCCTGCTGGCAGAGATGCTCGCGCCGTCGCCCGATCCGGGCGACCCCGGGCTGCTGGAAGAGTTTGAGCGCCGGCGCGCCACCGATCGTCGCGGCATGATCGATTTTACCGACGGGCTCGTGAAACTTTTCGCCAGCGAAAGGCCCGGCATCGCGCTGCTGCGCAATATCGGCCTGACGCTCTTTGACCTGGCCCCGGCTGCCAAGGACGCGCTGGCGCGCCTGAGCTGGGGATTTGGCGGCGATACACCGCGCCTGATGCGCGGCCTGCCGGTGGCCTGAAGCCCGCGCGCAACGCATGCACCGCGAGTTCGACATAGCGATCATCGGCGGCGGCCCGGTCGGGGCAACGACCGCGGCGCTGCTGGCGCGGCACGGCGGCTTCGCCCCAGAGCGCATCGCGCTGCTGGCGCCGGAACTCGCGGAGGCAGAAGCGCCGCAGGGCCCACCGGATTTGCGCGTCGCGGCGATCTCGCGCTCCAGTCAGCAGGTGCTGCGCAACGCAGGCGCCTGGCCCCGCCTGCCCGCGGAGCGCCTGTGCGCCTACGAGTGCATGCGGGTCTGGCACGAGTCTGTGCCTGGCGACGGCCCCGAGGTGCTCATCTTCCGGGCGGCCGAACTCGCGGAAGCCGAACTCGGACACATCGTCGAAAATCGCGCCCTGGCGGCGGCGAGCCTCGCGGCGTTCCGCGAACAGGGTGGGACAGTGATCGCCGCGACGATCAGCTCGGCCAGCGCCGCCGTGGACGGCGTAAGTCTGGCGAGCAGCTGCGGAGAGATCAGGGCCCGCCTGGTCGTGGGGGCCGACGGCGCGCGCTCGCAGGTGCGCGAGCTGCTGCGCCTGGCGCTGCGTTCGCACGACTACCGCCAAAGCGCCATCGTCGCGACGGTGCAGACCGCCCGGGCGCACCGGTTCACGGCCTGGCAGCGCTTTCTCGCCGACGGCACGCTGGCACTGCTCCCGCTGTTCGATGGCAGCTGCTCGATCGTCTGGTCGGTGCGCCAGCCACGCGCGCAGGAATTGATGGCCTTGGGCGACGATGAATTCAATGCGGAGCTCGATGTGGCCTCGGACCGCGTGCTCGGCCATGTGCGCCTGCTCAGCCCGCGAATCGCGGTGCCCCTGCGGCGTGCGATGGCCCTGAACCTGATCGGCGAGCGCGTCGCGCTGGTCGGCGATGCGGCGCACGTGATCCATCCGCTCGCCGGGCAGGGCGTGAACCTCGGCCTGCTGGATGCCGCCGCCCTGTGCGAAGTGCTGGCGGGCGGCGTCGCGGAGCATGAAGATCCGGGCGCCGCGCGGCTTCTGACCCGCTACGAGCAGCTGCGCCTCACCGACGATACCTTGACGAGCTGGTCGATGAGCGCCTTCAATGAAATATTTGCGCGTGGCCCGGGTCCCGGTGGCTGGCTCGCCGCACGGCTGCTCGGGCTGGCCGGTGCCAGCGGGTACACGCGGCGGCTGTTTGCCCGCCGGGCGATGGGCCTGAGCGGCGAGCTTCCGCGACTCGCGCGCGCAGTGCGGACGGTAGAGTCAGAAGGCGCAGCAAAGGTGGCCACATGCTGAATTTCCTGCTCTGGTTGCTGCTGCTGTTGCTGTGCTGGCCGTTGGCGCTGCTGGCGCTGCTGCTATGGCCCATCGCATGGGTGATCTCGATTCCATTTCGTATCCTGGGCATCGCCTTCGAAGGCGTCTTTGCGCTGCTCCGGGCGGTCGTTTTCCTGCCGGCGCGATTGCTGGGCGGCGAGCGCCGGCGCTAGGAAAGCGGAAGATTCATCAATCTCTATAGAAGGAGGCCGGTTATGTTGCGTTATTCGAGTACCAAGGCCCGTCTGACATTGATGGTGGCTTCTCTCCTGTTCGCTTCGGGCGCCGCGACGGCCGCCGGCAAGGCCGAGACGGCGAGCGGCAGCCACGCGACATATAGCGATGACGAGGTCGTCAAAGCGGCCAATGATTTTTTCAAGAATGGTGCCGAAGACCTGGGCAAGGTGCTCGGGAAGGTCTTGAAGGAGAAAGGCCAGCCGGTGGCCTTCATTCGCGGGGAAGAGGGTGGTGGCGCAGTGGGTGTCGGCCTGCGTTATGGGCGTGGTGAGCTCGTCTTCAAGGGCGGTGCCGGGCGCGTGGTCTACTGGCAGGGTCCGTCCCTGGGTTTTGATGTCGGGGCCAATGCGGTCAAGGTTTTCGCGCTGGTCTACGATCTGAAGAGCGCCGAACAGCTGTTCCAGCGCTTTCCCGGTGCGGAGGGCAGCCTGTATTTCGTGGGCGGCTTCGGCGTGAACTACGTGCAGTCCGATCACGTTGTCATCGCCCCCGTGCGCTTTGGCGTGGGCTGGCGCCAGGGGATCGCCGTCTCGTACATGCACTTTTCGCCGCAGAAGCGCCTCAACCCGTTCTGAGGCCCTGAGTTCCCCCGGAACCGCCAGGAGCGCGCATGCACAGCACCGTACAGACGATCGATGAGAGCGATGCCGACCGGATGCCCCGGGGCATCCCTTTCATCGTGGCCAACGAGTTTGCCGAGCGCTTCTGCTACTACGGGATCAACGCCATCCTGGCGGTTTACATGACCGGATCGCTGCACTTCGGGCAGGCACGCGCCACCAGCTGGCAGAGTCTGTTCAAGGCGGGCGCTTATTTTTTCCCACTTGTCGGCGCCGTCGTCTCCGATGTGTTCTGGGGCAAGTACCGCACGATCATCGTCTTTTCGATGGTTTATGTGCTCGGCTGTGCCGTACTGGCGCTGGGCCCGCAGACATCCGAGACCCTGGCGATCGGCCTGGGCTTCATGGCCTTCGGGACCGGCGGCATCAAGCCCTGCGTTTCGACCAATGTGGGCGACCAGTTCACCAACCGCAACCAGCACCTGATCGAGCGTGCCTTCAGCTATTTTTATCTGTCGATCAATGCCGGATCCTCGATCTCGATCTTCTTTTGTCCGGTGCTGCTGAAGAACTACGGACCGAAGGCGGCCTTTGGAATGCCAGCCGCGATGATGGCGATCGCGACCCTGGTGTTCTTCCTGGGGCGCAGGCGCTTCGCCGTGGTGCCGCCCGCCGGCAGGCAGTGGCTCCGGGATCTGGTCTCGCCCGCCGGACTGAAACTGGTCGGAAACATTTTGATCGTGTATCTGTTCGTCGCCATATTCTGGGCCTTGTGGGACCAGAGCAATGGCCAGACCTGGACCTTGCAGGCCACCTCGGACCTGATGGACAAGAATCTCGGATGGGGACTGGTGCTGCTTCCGTCGCAGATCCAGGTCGCCAACGGGCTGCTGATCCTCGTCATGGTGCCCATCTTCACGTTCGGGATCTATCCGGTCTGCAACCGTTTCTTCAACGTGACACCGCTCCGCAAGATCGGCTTCGGCCTGTTTTTGGTCGCTGCCTCCTTCCTGATCGTGAGCTGGATCGAAGCACGCATCCAGTCCGGACACCGCGTGTCGGTCTACTGGCAGTTGCTGGCGTACATCGTGTTATCGGCTTCCGAGGTGCTGGTGTCGATCACCGCGCTCGAGTTCTCCTATAAGCAGGCGCCGTTGCGCATGAAGAGCTTCATCATGGCCCTGTTCCTGCTCTCCATCAGCGCCGGCAACCTGATGACCGCGACCGTGAGCAATCTGATGGTGCGCGAGCTGCCGGGTTCCGCGGTCACCAGCGGTGAGCAAACCTGGGTCAGCCTGCCGGCGGGCACCAGCATGATCACGGGCCAGAAGATCGATTTCAACGATCGCAGCGGGATCACGGTGCACGGCTCCGATGGCAAGGAGACGCCGCTCGCCGGGACCTTCCTGGTGGCGCAGGTGGATGGCAGCCGCGTGCGGCTGATGGACAATGAGCACCGCCAGAGCGTCGTCACGACGGGCAGTTGGAACGGCGCGGACGGGGTCGTATCGACCTATAAACTCGTCGGTCCGCAGTACTTCAATTTCTTCGCCTACGTGATGGCCGGCTTTGGCGTGCTGTTCATTGGCGTCGCCGTGCTGTATCGCGGACAGGATCACGTGCGCGCCGACTAGAGCTGGACGGAAAGCCGTGGCAGTGAGTGGGCAGTTCAGTACCTTTCTGCTCGATACCCTCGGTGCGGTGCGCCCGGTGACGGCCCGGCGCATGTTCGGTGGCGTTGGCTTCTATGCCGAGGGCCTGTTCTTCGCCATCGCCGCCGAAGATCTGCTGTATTTTCGGGTCGACGATGCCAGCCGCGGATTCTTCGAGCGCGAGGGCATGCAGGCCTTCTGCCCCAAGGGACCGGGGACCAAGTCGATGAATTACTACACGGTGCCGGCGCGCCTCTATGACGATGCGGAGGAACTGGCGCTGTGGATGCGGCGTGCGCTCGATGCCGCCCGCAGGTAGGCCTCCCTTGCACAAACTGAGGAGCGCGTCGCATGCTGTCGACCCATCAATCCAGGAGCATGCCTGCACGCTCCTTGGAGGCTGGCATCATGAGCACTGAACCACCCCGCATCCTGCAACGTTTCGGCGCGCGCGGTGCACGCGTGGCCCTCATCGGCTCCGCCACTGTCTTCCTGGTGCTGCTGGGTGCCTGGTCGGCCCATGAAATCCTCGCCGCATTGCGTGCGGGATTGGCGATGCGAGGCATCCTGATCGGGCTGGGGAGCCTGCTCCTGCTGCTGGTCGCGCTGCGGGTGATGAGCCTGAACTGGTGGGTGACACGCCCCATTGATGCACCGTGGGCTCCGCCCGACCCCAACGAACAAACCGGGATTTGGGGTGTGGGCGGCCCCTCGATGCGAGAGCCGGGCACCACCGGCGTGTACCGGGCGCCCATTGCCGACCGGCGCTACGAGAATCGCGACGAATGACATCGATCTGCCATCTGGCTGCAACGCCGCTGTCAGATTGGCGCTCGACAATGTCTCCCGCAGGCCACGGGAGAGCATCATGGGTTACGGACTGGACAGCGAGCTCATCACGGATGAGCTGGATCGTTTCCTCGTGGGCCTGGGCGAGCGCTACCGCGGCATCAGCGAGGCGGCGGCCGCCGCGCGCGCCGAGTATTGGGCGCTGAAGAGCGAGCCCGACGCACAGCTCGCCGAGCTGGAATCAACGCGCCGCCAGTGGCAGCGGCTGGAGTACCGGCGCTACGAGATCGCCAGCCAGATCGACCATCTCGCGGACTGAGCCTTGCCCGGATCGGGCGGTGGCTTGCCACGCGCGCCGCGGAAGAGCAGATTGGGGACGTGGCTCAACGCACCAAGCTCCTGCCCGCGGACCGCGTCGCGGTTCGAGCCGCGCTCGCGCGCCTGCCCGATGAGCTGAACAGGCTCCTGCACGCGCTCGGTGCGTCGGCCGCGCGCGAGCGGCGCGCGGGCCTGGCTTTCTCGGCCGTGGAGCAGATATGGCACCTGGCTGACCTGGAGCATGAAGGCTTCGGGCGGCGAATCGAGCGCCTGCTCTACGAGGATCAACCCGTGCTGGCGGATTTTGACGGGGATGCGATCGCCGCGGAGCGCGACTATCGCCGCCGTTCGCTGCGCGAGGGGCTGGCGGCCTTTGCGACTGCGCGAGCCGCCAATCTGGCGCTCCTGGACCGGGTGCGCGATGAGGAATGGGAGCACGGCGGCATCCAGGAAGGCGTCGGTCCGGTGACGCTGGCGGACCTGCCGGAACTCATGAGCCAGCATGATGCGGCGCACCGCAGCGAAATCGAACTCTGGCTCGCCTCAGCTACGGCGCCGGTGGCGGGATCGGGCTAGAGGGACGGATCGAAGTGCGGGGTGAGGAAGGCGCGCAGGTCGATACGCATGCCCTTTTCGCCCGGCGTTGCGGCCAGGTACTCGCTCACGATCATGTACGTGATCACATCGATGAGCTTCGGCAGACGATCGCTCCCCCAGTCCTCGAGGCTGGCGTAGGTGCGATCCAGGATGGCGCTCGCTGCCCGTGCGTCGCAGGACTTTCGCCGGGCGACGACCGCTGCATACAACTCATCGCCGCTGAGCTTTGGATGCTCGGCACGCACTCCAGCGAGCGCGGCCACGGATTCGGCGCAGACACGGCTCGCAAAGCGCAGTTCTGTGGCGCGTTTCGGGTTCGCGCCGAACAGGGCCCGGAAACGTTGGCCAGTTGATTCGAATATCCCGCTAATGTCGGCTCACTCCCGAAGCTGGAATTACCCACCGATCATAGCAAGGCGGCGCGCGGCGGGTCAGCGCACGACGGCTTCCGCAGTGCGGTATCCGGCGTATCCCGGGGCATGACACAATGGCGGCGGCCGTCAACCGGAGTGTGAAGCATGAAAAGGCGCCTGAGAATTGCATTTGCGTCCATGCTGACGCTGGTGTTCTGGGTCTCCGCGGGCCACGCGGCGGAGAGCCTGCACGAGGGCCTGACCCGCCTGGCGCAGGACATGGTGTACACGAACGCCCGGATGTATCCCCTGCAGGCCACGGCCTTAGGGCTGCCAGGCCACGATGGCGAACTGGACAATCCGGGCGAGGCACAACGGGCCGCCCAGATCGAGCGCCTCAAGGCCTGGCAGCAGCAGCTGGCGACATTGAGTGCCGGCATGAGCGCCGGGACTGCGCTCGTTGATAGGGACGACGCGCGGCTCCTGGGGGCGCAGCTCGCGAGGCAGCTCAACGAGCTGCTCGTCAACCAGACCGACCGAAAGGACTATGGTGGCGGCGCCAATGAGATTGTCGACGCCGTGTTCGTGCAGTTTCAGCACCTGCCGGTCGTGGGACAGGGAGGCGCCACGGCCGCGGACCAGCAGCAGGCCTGGGCGAATATCACCAGCCGCCTTGCCAGGGCGCCGGACTATATTGCCGCGGCGCAGGCGCTGGCGACGACGCCCTGCCACCTGTTCGGCGCCATCGCGGTGCAGCAGCTCGACGGTGTCCCTGAATTCATGAACGGCGCGCTCACGTCGGCGGCGAAGACGCAACTGGGCGCGCACTCGCGCGGCTATGCCCGTTTCGCCAAGGCGCGTGACGCGGCCCTGGCGGCAATGGCCGGGACCAGGGCCTACATCAGTGCGCACCTGGCCTCCTGGCCGGAGAACTATGCCGTCGGCCGCGAGGCCTACGACCGGATACTCAAGGACGAACAGTTGCTGCCCTACAATGCGACCGACGTCGAGACCATGGCGCGCGATGAACTCGCGCATGGCTGGGCCGAGGAGGCCTGGCTGGCCTCGGAGGCCAAGCACCGGGGCGTGGCTTTCGGGCCGGACAGCGGCGGTGGCCTCGCCCCGGGCGGCCCGGCGCTGATCGACTACTACCGCGAGCGAATCGCCGAGCTGACCCAGTTCATGGCCGCGCACAATGTGATCACGGTGCCGGCCTGGCTGGGTCAGATGCAGATCGTGGAGACCCCGAGCTTTCTGCAGCCGCTCCTGCCGGGGGCGAACATGAATCCGCCGCGGCTGTTCGAGACCTCGACCACCGGTTACTACTTCATCACGCCGCCGAAATCGCTGGAGGAAGCGGCGGCGCGGCTGGACATGAACCAGGATTTCGATCACGACCGGATCCTGTCCACCGCGGCACACGAGGCGATGCCGGGACACTTCCTGCAGCTGTCGATCGCCAAGCGGCATCCGGATTTCGTCCGCCGGATTCAAAGCAGCAGCGTGTTCGAGGAAGGCTGGGCCTTTTATGGCGAGGAGATGTTCGTACGGCTCGGCCTGTATGGGGATCGCCTGGATGGTCGGCTCTTTACGGCGCGCTGGGAGCGGGTGCGCGGCGCGCGCGCCATCGTTGATCCGAAACTCGCCATCGGCGAGTGGACCTACGAGCAGGCGGTGGATTTTTACGCGCAGCAGACCAGCTTCAGCCACGAAGCCGCCGCGGCCCAGGTGGCGTCGATGGCCGCCAATCCCGGTTATTACGACGCCTACACGGTGGGCCGCCTGCAGCTCGAGAATCTGCTCGCTGAGTACACCCTTAAAATGGGCGCGCGTGCATCGCTCCGTGATTTCCACGACCGTCTGTTGTCCTATGGCTCGGTGCCCTTCGCCGTGGTCGCCCCGGAACTGCTGGCCGATCTGGACAAGTCCGCCAGTGCCGTGAGGGCCGCCGCGAACTACTAGATTCGGGTGCAGCGCCGCAATTGGCGCCGCCCCCAGCGCCCTTCGGTGGACATAATGTCCGGCCCCGATCAAGGCCTTGCCATAAGCGGCCCGTGAAGGGCGGTATTTGCCAACCGCCTCGCAAAATACAGCGTTATTCGACTTGTACTTGCGGCCCGGAATGGCCTAAAAATACGCTTGCTTCCGTTACAGGAGTCGGCCCTTGGGAAGGCTCTGCACAGTACGGGCGAGCGCGCTCGCCACCTTGACCGCCGCCGTCCTGGCGGCGCCCGATCCGGCGTTGACGGCAGATGCCGCGGGATTTGTGCCGCAGTACGGTGGCGATCAATTCATGCTGTTCATCACCCGGCCGATTGGCGTCCGTCGGGGCAGCGCCAGCACCTTCGGCATACGCTACGAGCGCACCACTTACGTCTCTGCCGATCCGACGCTGCAATTCTGTGCGCCGCTGCGCCACCGCGCGCTGGTGGAGCTGCAGCTTGGACGTGGGGCCGCGGCGCGCGTGCAGTTCGGGAACCGGGTCACCTGGGATCTGAGCCGCCGCCGGCTGGCGCCCACGGCCATGTTCAACCAGGACTGGTCGATGCCGTCGCAGGGCCTCAGGGCCAGCCTGCTGGCGGCCTGGACACCGTAGATCCAGCCTCAGGGCCGTCAGGCCCGGTCCATTCAACGTATCCTGTAGGCCACTCATCGCAAGCTGAGGCTCGGCGGGATACGCCTGTTGAATCCGCAATTCCGTTCCGATTGCACCATCATTGGCGCGAGTTTCGCGGGCCTCGCCTGCGCTGCGGCGCTGGCGCGCCAGGGGCTGCGGGTCGTGGTCGCGGATCGGAAGTCCGATCCGGGAGAGAAACTCCATACGACCGGCATCCTCGTCAAGGATGTCATCGACGATGTGCCACTGCTCGAGGGCGTGCCTGCCAGCCTGGTGCATCGCGTGGAGCGGGTCCGGCTGTACGCGCCGAACCTGCGCCACGTTGACCTCGAGGCGCCGGGCTACTATTTCCTCACCACCGATACGCCCGGCCTGATGCGCTGGCTGGCGGACCGGGCGGTGCAGGCGGGCGCTGAATTTCGTTGTGGCATCGGGTTCCGCGCCGCGCAAGTGGTGCCCGGCGGATTCGAGCTGGGCACCGCGCTCGGCCGCACCCGCTTCCTGGTCGGTGCCGACGGCCCACGCTCGAACGTGGCCCGCGTCCTGGGCCTCGGGCGCAATCGCCAGTTCCTGGCTGGTCTCGAACATGAGTACGCGGGTGCGAGCCTCAGCGAGCCGGGCTTCCTGCATTGCTTCGTCGACCGGCAGCTCATGCCGGGCTACATCGGCTGGATGGTGCAGGGCGTGCAGGGGGTGCAAGTCGGCCTGGCCCGCCGGCTGCGCGGTCCGCGCGGTGCCGATGTCAAGGCGGCCATGGCAGAGCTGTTGTCCAAGATCGCCGGCCTGGAGGATTTTCGCGCGCGGCGCCCCGACTCGATCAGAGCCGGACTCATTCCCTGTGGTGGCCTGGTGAACCCGCTGGCCATGCCGCGTGCGCTGCTGGTCGGCGATGCCGCCGGCCTGGTCTCGCCGGTGACGGCGGGCGGGATTCACACCGCTCTCGTGCATGGGTTCGCGGCCGGACAGGCGGTCGCAGAATTCCTGGGTGGCCGCAGCGCCGATCCGCAGCGCTCCTTCGTGCGCAGCTACCCACGCTTTCGCCTCAAGCGGCTGTTGCGTTTCGCCTTCGATCATCTGCAGCGCGACTGGATTTTCAATCTCGCGCTCGCCAGCGCGCCCATGCGCTGGGCCGCCCGCCGCATCTATTTTCACCAGCGTGCCGTGCGCTCGCCGGCTGCGGCCGGGGCGGGCGCGCTGAAGCGCCCTGCCTTATAGTGCAGCCCACGCCGATTTAGTGGGACGGATGACTCATGCAAGCACACCGCACCGATCTGATCAGTAGTGCGATCCTGCTGGCCTGCGTGCTGGCGCTGGTGGTCGGTGCGCTCGCCGTGCTGAGGCCGTTCCTGCCGGCGATACTGTGGGCCACGATCATCGTGGTGGCCACCTGGCCGATCATGCTGCGCCTGCAAAGACTGTTTGGCGGCAGACGGAGCCTCGCGATCGTGGCCATGAGCACCGGCCTGCTGCTCGCCGTGATCGGCCCGGTGGTGCTGCTGCTGGGCACCCTCGTGGCGCGCCTGCCGGATTTGCGGGAGCTGGGCAACAGGCTGCTGGCCGGTCCCTGGCCAGGGCCGCCGGGGTGGCTGGCGCGCCTGCCCTACGGGACGCAGCTCGCGACGCAGTGGCAGCAGGCCGTCGCGCAGGGACCGGATCATTGGGCGGCGTACATCAGGCCCTACATCGGTACGACGGCGGTGTGGCTGAGCCAGCACGTGGGCACGATCGGCAGCATTACCCTCGAGTTCCTGCTGACGCTGGTACTGGTCGCGGTTTTCTATCAGCACGGAGAATCGCTCGCCCGGCTGGCACGGCGGCTGGCGCGCCGCGTGGGCGGCACGCGCGCCGAGGAGGGCACGGTGCTGGCGGGCCAGACGATGCGCGCGATCGCGGCCGGCGTGGTGCTCACGGCGCTGCTGCAATCGGTCCTGGGCGGCTGCGGACTGTGGATCGCGGGAATTCCCGCGGCCGGCGTGCTGACCTCGCTCATGTTCATGCTCGGAGTGATGCAGATCGGCCCGCTGCCGGTACTGGTGCCGGCGGCGCTGTGGCTGATGTGGCATCAGCACGTGGGGGGAGGTGTGGCGCTGGCGGTGTGGGCCGCGCTGCTCTCGGTCGGCGATAACCTGCTGCGGCCCTGGCTCATCCAGCGTGGCGCCAAGCTGCCTTTCGTGGTGGTGCTCGGCGGCGTGCTCGGCGGGCTGCTGGCCTTCGGCATTGCCGGCATCTTCATCGGACCGATCCTGCTGGCCGTGCTGCAGCGCTTGATGGCACGATGGGTCGAGGAAACCTGAGGCGCTGATGGAGAGCCCCGAATTGAACGAGATGCATGCGACCGCCCGGAGAGGGAGCGGCCTGGCCGGATTGACCCTGGCCCTGCTCGGCGCAGGCTTCGCCTGGTTTGCCTACATCGATGCACCGATCACCGACGGGGTCATGCTGCTGTTCACCGCCGCCGTGAGCTGCGGATTCCTGTCGGTGAGCGCGGCGATCATCGGCGGTGGAGCGGCGATGTCCGGGCGCATGCAGTCCGGTGCACGGGTGCTGCGCGCCGCAGCGCTGCTGTTCCTCATCTCCCTCGCGCTGATGCTGGCTGCCGCCACGCTGACCCTGAATCTCAGGGGAACGGGTAGCGACGATGCGGAGACTCAGAGCACGGTCACGCGACCTGCCTGACCGCCGCCAGCAGGACATCGACGTCCGCCTCGCGCATGTCGAAAGCCGTGACCAGCCGCACGACCGGGGAGCCCAGGCCTGGCGGCGCCGGCCATTCGTAGAACTCGAACCCTTGAGCGCGCAGCGCCGCGATGAGTGGGGCAGGGAAGGCGGCAAACACCTCGTTGGCCTCGACCGCCTGGATCAGCGCGATCCCACAGCTCGCAAGTCCGTGCGCCAGCCGGGTGGCGAGTGCATTGGCGGTGCGGGCGTGGCGCAGCCACAGGCCGTTTTCCAGGCAGGCGGTCAGCTGCGCGCTCAGGTAGCGCCCCTTCGCCCACAGGTGCCCGCCGCGCTTGCGGCGCCGGTCGAAGCCGCGCGCCAGCTCCGGCCTGAAGAAAATCACCGCCTCGGCGGCGAGCGCGCCGTTCTTGGTGGCGCCCAGGGACAGCACGTCGATGCCGCATTTCCACGTGGCTTCGGCCGGCGTGCAGCCCAGGTGCACCATGGCATTGGCGAAGCGCGCGCCGTCCATGTGCACCGCGAGGCCGTGCGCGTGCGCCCCTGAGGCAAGCGCGGCGATCTCGGAGAGCGAATAGACCGTGCCCCATTCGGTGGCCTGGGACACGCTGATGGCGGAGGGCTGCACGTGGTGCACGCCCATCTCGCGCGCGTGCGCGATCGGCCCGCTGAGCTGCGCGGGACGGATCTTGCCGTCGGCGGAGTCGAGCGCGAGGAGCTTGGCACCGCCGCTGTAGAACTCCGGCGCGCCGCATTCGTCGGTATTGATATGCGCGATCCGGTGGCAGTAGATCGCGCCGTAAGGCGGAACGATGGCCGAGAGCGCCAGGGCGTTCGCGGCCGTGCCGGTGGCGACGGGAAATATCTCCACTTCGGTCTCGAACAGTTCCCGGGCCAGCGCGCTGAGGCGCTCGCTTTCGGGGTCCTCCCCGTAGGAATGCGCGGTGCCCTGGTTGACCCGGGCCAGGGCCTCCAGGACTTCCGGCGCCATCGGCGTGATGGTGTCGCTGGCAAAGGAGCGTCGTGATCGAGACATGCCCACCCCGGATCAATGCGGATCGCGATAATCTACTGCATCGGCCGGCCCACTGCCGCGCCGATCGGCGCTACCCAGGGGACACCCGGGCCCGTTAGGCTAGGGCATGGCAATACGCGCGCTGTTCTCCACGCAGATCTACACCGCGCCGCTCGGCTCGCCGCGACCGGCGGCACTGAACCAACAGCTGCTGCTCGAGAGCCTGCAGCTGCGGCGGGATGATCGCGCCGGCCGTGCCTGGTCACGGAGCAACTATCCCGGCGGCTACACCTCGTACAATTCGTTGTGCCAGCTGCAGCGGATTTCCCCCAGCTTCGCGCAGCTCGAGCTCCGCCTGGCGCGCCACGTCGCGCGCTTCGCGCGCGCGCTGGAGCTGGACCTGCGGGGCCGCAGGCTCGCCATGACCGACTGCTGGGTGAACATCATGCGCCGGCGCGTGGTGCACGGGCTGCACCTGCATCCGCTGGCCACCATCAGCGGCACCTACTACGTGCGCACGCCGCCGGGCTGCGCGGGCCTGAAATTCGAGGACCCGCGGCTGGAGCGTTTCATGGCCGCGCCGCCGCGCCGGGTGAACGCCCGGATGCCCAATCGCGCCTGGGTCACGCTGCCCGCGATCGCCGGCCAGCTGGTGCTGTTTGAAAGCTGGTTGCGGCATGAAGTGCCGCCCAACCCGGGCGCGGGCGAGCGGGTCAGCGTCAGCTTCAATTTCAGCTGGTTCTGAGCCGCCTCAGCGGGCGGCGATGGCGTCGATCCGGGCCGCGCAGATGAAGTCGTTCTCGGACAGTCCGCCGATGGCGTGCGTGGTGTAGCGCACGCGGCAGTAGTTGTAGCCGACCTCCAGGTCGGGATGATGGTCCTCGACGTTGGCGATGTGGGCCAGGGCGTTCACGAAGCTCATGGTGCGGTAGAAATCGACAAATCCGTATTCGCGCCGCAGGTTGTGCCCCGCGGCGTCGAGCTGCCAGGCGGAGGAAATGCGCCCGCGCAGCGCCTCCGCCTCCGCGCGCGTCAGGGGCGCAACGCCACCTTCGCAGGGCACGCAATGCTTCTCGCTCAGTGTGCTCATGGCGGATCTCCATTCGTGCCGGCACGCGGCGGGAAACTGCGCGCCACGTATTGTTCGACCAGCTGCTGGAATTCCTCGGCGATGCGCTCTCCCTTGAGCGTCACGGTCCGGGCGCCGTCTTCGTAGACCGGCGCCACCGGGCGCTCACCCGTCCCGGGCAGGCTGATGCCGATATGGGCCTGCTTGCTCTCGCCCGGGCCGTTGACGACGCATCCCATGACCGCGACCGAGAGGTTCTCGACGCCGACATGACTGCGGCGCCATTCGGGCATCCGGCGGCGCAGGTGCTCCTGGATGCTCTGCGCCAGTGTCTGGAAGTAGCTGCTGGTGGTGCGCCCGCACCCCGGGCAGGCCGTGACGAGCGGGGCAAAGCTGCGCAGCCCCATGGTCTGGAGCAGTTCCTGCGCGACGATGACTTCGCGGCGGCGATCGCCATCGGGTTCGGGCGTAAGAGAGATGCGGATCGTGTCGCCGATGCCGTCCTGCAGGAGAATCGCGAGCGCGGCGCTCGAGGCGACGATGCCCTTGGAACCCATCCCGGCCTCGGTGAGGCCCAGGTGCAGCGGGTGGCGGGTGCGCGCGGCCAGTTCGCCGTAGACGGCGATCAGATCCTGCACCGCCGAGACCTTCGCCGACAGGATGATCCGATCGGCGCCGAGCCCAAGCTCCATCGCGCGCGCGGCGCTGTCGAGGCAGGAGCGCACCAGGGCTTCGCGCAGCACCTGCTGTGCGGACTGCGGTTCAGGTCGCTCGCTGTTGGCGTCCATCAGCCGCGCCAGCAGCTCCTGGTCCAGGCTCCCCCAGTTCACGCCGATCCGCACCGGTTTCCCGTAGCGGCAGGCACATTCGATCAGCTCGGCAAACTGCGGGTCGCGCTTGCTGCCGCGGCCGACGTTGCCCGGGTTGATCCGGTACTTCGCGAGCGCTTCGGCGCAGGCCGGATGGGCCTTGAGCAGCCGGTGGCCGTTGTAGTGAAAATCACCGATCAGGGGTACGGTGCAGCCCTGCGCGCGCAACTGATCGCGGATCGGGGCGACCGCGGCGGCCGCTTCATCGGTGTTGACGGTGATGCGCACCAGCTCCGAGCCGGCCTCGGCCAGTTCCCGCACCTGCCGCACGGTGGCGGCGATGTCGGCCGTGTCGGTGTTGGTCATCGACTGGACGGCTATGGGGGCGCCCGCGCCGATGGGCAGGCCACCGATATCGACGCCCAGAGTCGTGCGTCGCGGTCGGCGCAAGGGTGGGGTGTCCATGGAGGCCTATTGTAGAGGCCCGGGTGGGGCTGCTGGTATGATTCAGACCCCTACGGACGGTTTTCAAGCGAGCGGCAGGGCCTGGTGCCCTTAGTCGCCCACCGCAGGGGCTTGGCCGCGGTGGAGATAATTTTGGCATTGCGTACACCCCTGTACGACCTGCACGTCGCCCTGGGCGCGCGCCTGGTCGACTTTGGCGGCTGGGACATGCCCGTCGCCTATGGCTCACAGATCGAGGAGCATCATGCCGTGCGACGTGCGGCCGGCGTCTTCGACGTCTCCCACATGTGCGTGATCGACCTGCAGGGCGCGCGGGTGCGCGCCTTCCTGCGCGAGCTGCTGGCGAACGACGTGGCGCGGCTCACGCAGCCCGGCAAGGCCCTCTACGGCTGCATGCTCAGGGAGGACGCCGGGATCATCGATGACCTGATCACCTATTTCCTGGACGATCAGTGGTTCCGGCTCGTGGTCAACGCCGGTACGCGCGACAAGGACCTGGCCTGGATCCGTGGCCGGGCGGCCGCGTTTGGCGTCGAGGTGCGCGAGCGGAGCGAGCTGGCCATGCTGGCGGTGCAGGGCCCGCAGGCGCGCGCCGCGCTGGCCGCGCTCCTGCCCCCCGACGAGGCGCGGGCCGCGATGTCACTGGAGACCTTCTTTGGCGCGCAGCTCGGCGCCTGGTTCGTGGCGCGCACCGGCTATACCGGCGAGGATGGGTTTGAGGTCATGGTGCCGGCCGGCGCCGCGGTCGAGTTGTGGAGAGGGCTCAACGAGCAGGGCGTGCAGTCCTGCGGCCTGGGCGCGCGCGATACGCTGCGGCTCGAGGCCGGCATGAATCTTTACGGCAGTGACATGGACGAGAGCAACCATCCGCTGGAGTCGGGCCTGGCCTGGACCGTGGCGTTTGAACCCGCCGAGCGCGCCTTCACCGGTCGCGCGGCGCTCGAACGGGCGCGTGCCACTCCCGGCGGACGCAAACTCGTGGGCCTGCTGCTCGCCGATCGGGCGGTGATGCGCTCGCACCAGCGCGTGCTGTGCGCGGCGGGTGAAGGCCAGGTCACCAGCGGTACCTTTTCCCCGACCCTGGCGCAATCGATTGCGCTGGCGCGCGTGCCGGCAGCATGCGCCACCCCCGGCGGCGAAGTGCAGGTGGAGGTGCGCGGCAAGCCCTTCACGGCGCGCGTCCTCAAGCCGCCCTTCGTGCGCCACGGGCGCTCGCTGGTGGGATCCTAGTTTGCGTTTACTACACGCGGTTCACATGGGAGTCTTGCGACGATGAGCAATGTACCGACGGATCTGAGGTACGCGCGCAGCCACGAGTGGGTACGCGAGCAGGCCGATGGCACCGTGGAAGTGGGCATCAGTGACCATGCACAGCACGCCCTGGGTGATCTGGTTTTTGTCGAGGTGCCGGTCGTGGGCCGGGCACTGCAGGCGGGGGAGGCCTGCGCAGTGGTCGAGTCGGTCAAGGCGGCATCCGATGTCTATTCCCCGGCGGCGGGCACCGTGATCGCGGTGAACGAAGCGCTGGCGAAGGCGCCCGAGCTCATCAACCAGGACCCGTATGGTGCCGGCTGGATCATGCGCCTGAAGCTCAGCGGCCCGCTGGCGGCGGCTGAACTGCTGGGAGCGGAGACCTACGCCGCGGTCGCCGAGGCCGGCTGAGCCCCGGGCGGCGCGCGTCATGCCCTTCATTCCACACACGGCGCAGGATGTCCAGGAGATGCTGGCCGCGATCGGCGCCCCGGACCTCGAAGCGCTGTTCGAGGAAATCCCGGCCGAGCTGCGCGTGCGCTCGCTCGCCGGCGTGCCGGAAGGGCTGAACGAGCAGCAGGTCATGGAGCTGATGTACGCGCGCGCGCGCCAGGACGGGCGGCCCCTGAATTTCATCGGTGCCGGGGCCTACGAGCATCACATCCCCGCGGCCGTGTGGGCCATCGTCGCGCGCGGCGAGTTCTACAGTGCCTACACGCCCTACCAGGCCGAGGCCAGCCAGGGCACCCTGCAGACGATCTACGAGTACCAGTCGATGATCACGGCACTGACGGGCCTGCAGGTGGCGAACGCCTCGCTGTACGACGGCGCCACCGCGGTGGCCGAGGCCTGCCTGATGGCGGTGCGCGCCAACCGCAAGTCGAGCGCCGCGCGCGTGCTGATTCCGCGCACCGTGCACCCGAACTACCGCGCCGTCGCGCAGGCGGCCACGGGCGGGCAGGGCCTGAAGCTGGAGGAACTGGCGTACCTGCGTGCCAGCGGGCAGACGGCCGCCGACGCGCTGGCGGCCTACGAGGGCCAGGATGTCACCGCCCTGGTGATCCAGCAGCCGAATTTCTTCGGGGTCCTCGAAGAGGTCGATGCGTTGACGGACTGGGCCCACGCGCGCGGCGCCCTGGTGATCGCGGTCGTCAACCCGGTCTCGCTCGCGGTGCTCAAGCCGCCGGGAAGCTGGGGCCAGCGTGGCGCGGACATCGTTGTGGGAGACGGACAGCCGCTCGGCTGCCCGCTGTCCTCCGGCGGTCCGTATTTTGGGTTCATGGCCACGCGCATGGACTACGTGCGCCAGATGCCCGGGCGCATCGTCGGCCGCACCGTCGACCTGGACGGCCGGCCCGGTTTTACCCTCACCCTGCAGGCGCGCGAGCAGCACATCCGCCGCGGCAAGGCCACCTCCAACATCTGCACCAACCAGGGCCTGCTGATGATCGCCGGCACCATCTACTGCGCCATGATGGGCGCGGCCGGGCTGGAGCGCGTCGCGCAGGCGTGCATGGCGCGCACCGCGGAACTGGTCGGGGCGCTGTCGCGCCTGCCGGGCGTGCGCAGTGCCTTCGGCACGGCGCGTTTCCACGAGGCGGTGCTGCTGCTCGACCGGCCGGTCGCCCCGCTCCTGGAGGCGCTCGCCGCCCACGGCATCGAGGGCGGCTTCGATCTCGGGCACCATTACCCGGAGCTCGGTCAGGCACTGCTGGTCTGCGCCACGGAGGCGCGCAGTGCCGCCGACGTCGCGGCCTACGCCCAGAGGCTCTCGGAGTTGCTCAAGGAGGCGCGCGTCGCATGAGCCTGCCGATGTCCGAGCCGCTCATATTCGCTTACGGACGCGCCGGGCGCGGTGCGCGTGGCCAGTGGCCCGTCGCCGCCGCGGCGGTGCCGGAAATTCCGGCCAGCCTGCGCCGCGCCCGCCCGCCGGCGCTCCCCGAGGTCAGCGAGCTGGATGTGGTGCGGCACTACACGCGCCTGTCGCAGCTCAATTTTTCGATCGACACGCATTTCTACCCGCTGGGTTCCTGCACGATGAAGTACAACCCGCGGGCCTGCAACGCGGCGGCCATGCTGCCGGAATTCCTCGGACGCCATCCGCTGGCGACGGCGCGCCACAGCCAGGGGTTCCTCGCCTGCATGCACGAGCTGCAGGAGATGCTGATGGAAGTCACCGGCATGAAGGGCGTCGCGCTCACTCCCATGGCCGGGGCGCACGGAGAGTTCGCGGGCGTCGCCATGATTCGCGCCTACCATCGCGCGCGCGCCGATCTGGCGCGCAATGAAATCATCGTGCCGACCGCGGCGCACGGCACCAATCCGGCCACGGCCACCATGTGCGGTTGCGTGGCGCGCGAGATCGGCGTCGGACCGGACGGTGACGTCGACCTGGCGGCGTTGCGCTCCACCGTCGGCCCGCGCACCGCCGGCATCATGCTCACCAACCCCTCGACGCTCGGCATCTTCGAGCGGGGTATCGCCGAGGTGGCGCGCATCGTGCACGAGGCGGGCGGACTGCTGTACTACGACGGCGCGAATCTCAACGCGATCCTGGGCAAGGTCCGCCCTGGCGACATGGGATTCGATGTCATGCACATGAACCTGCACAAGACCTTCTCGACGCCGCACGGTGGCGGTGGTCCGGGGGCAGGGGCCGTGGGCGTCGCTCCGCGCCTGCTGCCCTTCATGCCCTTGCCGATCGTGGCGCGGGAAGGCGAGGGCGAGGCGGCGCGCTACCACTGGCTGGCCGAGGCGGATCGGCCGCAGTCGATCGGCCGCCTCACCGGCTTCAATGGCAACGCCGGCGTGCTGCTGCGCGCCTACGTCTACATGCGCATGCTCGGCCGCGAAGGCATGAGCCGCGTGGGCGAGTACGCCACGCTCAATTCGAATTACCTGCTGGCGCGTCTCCAGCAGGCAGGCTTCGTCGCGGCCTACCCGCAGCGGCGGGCCAGCCACGAATTCATCCTGACGCTCAAGTCGCTGGCGCAGCAGCAGGGTGTCACGGCGATGGACGTAGCGAAGCGGCTGCTCGACTATGGCTTCCATGCGCCCACGACCTACTTCCCACTGCTGGTGCCCGAGTGCCTGCTGATCGAACCGACGGAGACCGAGAGCAAGGAGACACTCGACGCCTTCGTTGTCGCGATGGCCACGATCCTGGGCGAGGCGGGGAGCGAGCCGGACACGGTGCGTGGCGCGCCTCACCGCATGCCGGTGCGGCGCCTGGACGACGTGCGCGCCGCGCGCGAGCTGGATCTTGCGTATCGCCCGGTATCCGGCTGATGCGGGGCGGATCACGATGAACCGCGGCAAGCCGCGTGGCTACACCCGCCTGCTGCGCGCCTTTGGCTCCAGCGCCAAGGGACTGAGCGGAGCCTGGCGTGAGGAGGCCGCTTTCCGCCAGGAGCTGGCGTTCGCCGTCCTCGCCACGCCGCTGGGCCTGTGGCTGGGCCGCAGTGGCATCGAACGCGCGCTGCTCGTCGGTCCCGTGCTGCTGGTGCTCGTCGTCGAGCTGCTCAACAGCGCGATCGAGGCCACGGTCGATCGCATCGGCTTCGAGCGGCACGAGCTCGCGGGCCTGGCCAAGGACATCGGATCGGCGGCCGTGCTGATGTCCTTCGTGCTGCTGGCGGTGGTCTGGTCGCTGCTGCTGCTGGGGCGCTGATGGCCGGCGCAGCAAGCAGCATGACGGCCCTGATCTGCGGTTCGCTCGCCTACGACACCGTCATGGTCTTCGAAGGCCGGTTTCGCGAGCACATACTGCCCGAGCGCATTCACCTGCTGAATGTCTCCTTCCTGGCCCCGGTGATGCGCCGGAATTTCGGCGGCTGCGCCGGCAACATTGCCCACAACCTCAAACTCCTCGGTGGCGACGGCCTGATCATGGCCACGGTCGGTCACGACTTCGCGCCCTACGAGAGCTGGCTGCGCGAACACGGTACCCGGCTCGACCATGTGCGCACCGTGCCCGCCGAGTTCACCGCGCAGGCCTATATCACCACCGACCTGGACGACAACCAGATCACCGCTTTTCACCCCGGCGCAATGAGCCACTCGCACCTCAACCGGGTGGGCGACGCGCCTGGCGTGCGGCTCGGCATCGTGTCCCCCGACGGCCGGCAGGGCATGCTGGAGCATGCCGAGCAGTTTGCCGCGGCGGGGATCCCCTTCATCTTTGATCCGGGCCAGGGGCTGCCCATGTTCAACGGCAATGAATTGCGCGCCTTCCTCAAGCGCGCCTCATGGGTCGCCGTCAATGACTACGAGGGGAGCCTGCTCGCCGAGCGTGCGGGCGCGTCACTCGAGCAGCTGGCCGGGCACCTCAAGGCGCTCATCGTCACGCGTGGGGCGGAGGGCTCGTGGATCTACGCCGATGGCCTGCGCCACGAGATTCCGCCGGCACGTGCCCTGCGCCTGGCTGACCCGACCGGCTGCGGCGATGCCTACCGGGCCGGGCTCCTGCTGGGGCTGCAGCGCGGCCTGGACTGGCCGACCACGGGGCGCATCGCCTCGCTGGCGGGCGCCATCAAGATCGAGCATCACGGCACGCAGCAGCACCAGTACGACTGGGCGGCCTTCGCTGCGCGCTTCCACGACAATTTCGGGTACGCACCATGAGCGCTGCGCGCAAACCATTCCGATCGCTTCTCCCGCTCTGCCTGCTGGGGCTCGCTCCGCCTGGCCTGTTCGCGGCCGGCACCGTGTCGACCCTCCCGGCGGTCATCCCGGTGACCACCGCGGCGGGATTGCCGGCGCCGGTGGGCGAGGACTGGGCGCGAACCCTGGAGCGCGTGGCCCGCAGCGTCGTGACGATCGAGCTGGACCAGACCCGCTCCTTCGACACCGAGCGGAACATGTCCGCCCAGGCCACCGGATTCGTCGTCGACGCCGAGCGCGGGCTGATCCTCACCAACCGCCATGTCGTGACGCCCGGTCCGGTGATGGCGGAGGCGATCTTTCTGAATCGTGAGGAAGTGCAGCTCTATCCGGTCTACCGCGACCCGGTACACGATTTCGGCATCTATCGCTACGATCCGGCGAAGCTGCGCTTCATCGCGCCCGCGGCACTGCCGCTGGCGCCGGAGGCGGCGCAGATCGGCCGCGAAATCCGCGTCCTGGGCAACAATGCCGGCGAGCAGCTCTCGATCCTCGCCGGCACACTCGCACGCCTCGACCGGGAAGCGCCCGACTACGGCGTCGGGCGCTACAACGACTTCAACACGTTCTACATCCAGGCCGCCTCCGGCACTTCGGGGGGTTCCTCCGGTTCACCGGTCATCGACGTACAGGGCCGCGTGGTGGCGCTCAACGCCGGCGGCGCCAGCGGTGCGGCCTCGAGCTTCTATCTGCCGCTGGGCCGGGTGCAGCGCGCGCTGCGCCTGATCCAGCAGGGACGCGCCGTCCCGCGCGGCACGCTGCAGACCGAGTTCCACTACCGCCCCTATGACGAACTGCGCCGTCTCGGTCTCCAGACGCAGACCGAGGCGGCGGCACGGGCGGCCGCGCCGCACAACACCGGCATGCTGGTGGTCGAGAATGTGCAGCCGGGCTCGCCCAGTGCCGCGGTGCTGGCGCCGGGGGACGTGCTGGTGCGCCTGAACGGCACCCTGGTGACGGGCTTCGAGCCGCTCGAGGCGGTGCTCGATGAATCCATCGGCAGTACCGTGCGACTCGAGCTGGAGCGTGGCGGGCAGGCCTTTGCGGTGCAACTGAGCGTGGAGGACCTGCACGCGATCACACCGGCCGCGTACCTGGAGTTTGGCGATGCGGTCGTGCACACCCTGTCGTACCAGGAGGCGCGGCATTTCCATCTGCCGATTCGCGGCGTGTTCGTGGCCACCTCGGGCTACAACCTGGACGCCGCCGGCGTGCCGCGCGGATCCCTGATCACCGAGGTCGACTCGAAGCCGGTGCCGACGCTGGCGGATTTCGAAGCGGTCATCGCCCCGCTGGGCGACGGCCAGCGCTTCGCGGTCCGGTACCTGACAATCGATGACCCCAATCGCGGGGAACTGCGCTCCGTGCGTATGGACCGGCGCTGGTTTCCCGCGCGCCACTGCCAACGGAACGATACCAGCGGGTTCTGGGATTGCACCGAACTGCCGGCCGCCGCCACGCCGCCAGCACCGGCCGGCGGCGTGGCGCAGCTGCCCACCTCCACGGATCCCACCGTGCGCCGGCTGGCCCCCTCGCTGGTCGGCATCACCTTCGACATGCCGTACCCCATCTCCGGCGTGAACGAACGCAATTATCATGGCACGGGGCTGGTGATCGACGCCGCGCTGGGCCTGGTGATCACTGACCGGAACACCGTGCCCGTCTCGATCGGTGATGTGCGCCTCACCTTTGCCGGCACCGTCGAGATTCCGGGCAAGGTGCTGTACGTCCACCCGCTCCACAACCTGGCGGTGGTGCAGTACGACCCCGCGCTCATCCGCGGGACGGACGTGCGCTCGGCACGGCTGGCGGCCGCGCCGTTGCGCGCCGGCGAGAAAGTGAACGTGGTCGGCATCGACGGGAGCGGCGAGCTGCGCTCGCGCGCCACGACCGTTGCCTCGGTGGATCCGCTGGTGCTGCCGCTGTCGCGCTCGGTGGCCTTCCGCGACAGCAATATCGAGGTGGCGGCGCTGATCAATCCGCCCGACGACGTGGTCGGCGTGCTGGCCGACCGCGACGGTGGCGTGCGCGGCCTGTGGGCGAGCTTCGCTTCGGACAATGGCCGCGAGCTGGTGCAGCAGAGCCACGGCATCGCCGCCGACCTCATTGCCGAGACGCTGGATATCGTGCGCCGCGATGCCCCGCTCCACTCGCTGGAGGCCGAATTCGTCACCCAGAGCCTGGCCGAGGCGCACGGACTGGGGTTGAGTGATGCCTGGATGGCGCGCATCGCCAAGAGCAATCCGGCCGAACGCCAGGTGCTGAGCATCGCGAGGCTGGTGGGCGGTTCAGCCGCCGCGGCCCTGCTCCGCCCCGGCGATATCCTGCTCGCCGTGGACAACCAGCCGGTCACGCGCTTCCGCGACGTGGAGCGCTCGGTCGCCGCGCACGATGTCGTGCAGGTGACGGTCTGGCGCACCGACGGGGAGCACACGCTGTCCGTGAAGACCGCCACGCTCGGCGGCAGCGAACTGGATCGCGTGCTGCTGTGGGCCGGGGCCACGCTGCAGGCACCGCACCGCGCCATCAGCGCGCAGCGCGGGCTCGCGCCCAGTGGGGTCTACGTGGCCTACTACGCCTTCGGCTCGCCGGCCAGCCGCTACGGCCTGGTGCCGGGCCGCCGCATCATTGAAGTGGATGGCGAGCCTACGCCGGATCTGGACAGCTTTCTCAAGCAGGTGACCGGGAGGGCCGACCGGTCTTCCCTGCGCATCAGGACGGTGTCCATCAACGGTGCACCGGAGCTGCTCACACTGAAACTGGACCGGCACTACTGGCCGGCCTACGAATTGCGGCGCGACGCCGGCGGGTGGCGGCGCGTGCCGCTCGAGTAGCCGCGGGCGGAGTGCACCCATGGCCAGGGCTGTCAGGGCAACGCAAGTCGAGCTGGACGCGGCCGTGCAGGCGCTGCGCGACGGGGACGTGGTGGCCTTTCCGACCGAGACGGTCTACGGGCTGGGGGCCAACGCGCAGCACGAGTCCGCCCTGCGCAAGATTTTCGAACTCAAGGGCCGACCCACCACGCACCCGCTGATCGTGCATCTCGACAGTGCGCGCTTCCTGCACCGCTGGACGCGTGACATGCCCGCCGCGGCCGCGCGGCTGGCCGAGAAATTCTGGCCCGGACCGCTGACGCTGGTGCTGCCGCGCGCCGACAACATCTCCGAGCTGATCACCGGCGGCCAGGATACGGTCGCCGTGCGCGTGCCCTCGCATCCCATGGCGCAGCAGCTGCTCACGGCCTTTGGCGGCGGCATCGCCGCGCCGTCGGCGAACCGCTACGGCCATGTCAGCCCCACGCGCGCCGAGCATGTGCGCGAGGAGTTCGGCGAGGCGGTGCGCGTGGTGCTCGACGGTGGCGAGTGCCGCGTCGGACTTGAATCCACGATCGTGGCCTGCCTGCGTGGCGAGGTGCGCCTGCTGCGCCCCGGGCAGATCACGTTGACGCAGCTGCGGCGCGAGGTCGGGGAGGTGGCGAGCGGTCCGAGCGCCGATGCGCCGCGGATGCCGGGCTCGGCGCGCGCGCACTACGCGCCGGCGACACCGCTGCGTCTCGTGGCCGCGGGCCAGCTCGAGCGCGAGATTGCCTATCTGTCCCGAGACGGCGTGCGCATCGGCGTGCTGGCGCAGCGCCCGCCGCTGGGCAGTTACCCTTCCGTGACCTGGGTGAATGCGGGCACGCGCCTCGATGCCTACGCGCACGACCTGTACGCGCACCTGCGCACGCTGGACAAGGCCGGTACCACCTGCCTGCTGGTGCAGGATATCCCGGCGGACGAGCGCTGGGCTGCGGTGCGTGACCGTCTGACGCGTGCGGCGGCGGCGAGCAATCCGGACGAGGCCGGGGCCGTTGAAGGCGCAGCGCCAACCGATCTCGGCGACGCGCCGTGACGCGCGGGTTCATCGATCCCTTTGAACCGGGGCAGGTTCGCCGGCTGGTGGCCGAATTCGGCTCGCCGCTCCTGATCGTGGATTGCGCCCGGGTGCGCTCGCAGTACCGCCGGCTGCAGCGGGCGCTGCCGGGCGTCGACCTGCACTACGCGCTCAAGCCCCTGCCGCACGCGGCGGTGGTGCAGGCGGTGCTCGCCGAGGGCGGTGGCCTGGACCTTGCGACCAGCGGCGAGGTGCAGCTGGTCGCCCGCCTCGGCGTCGAGGCGGCACGCTGCATTCACACCCATCCGATCAAGCGCCCCAGCGATATCCGCAATGCGCTCGAATTCGGCATCCACAGCTTCGTCGCCGACAATCCCGATGAAGTGCGCAAGTTCCGCGCCTACGCCGGCCGGGTCGCGCTGCTGCTGCGGGTATCGTTCCGCAGCCCGGGAGCGGTATGCGACCTGTCCCGCAAGTTTGGCTGCGATATCGAAGATGCCCTGCCTCTGGCGAGGCTCGCGGCCGGGCTCGGCATCGGGCTGCGCGGCTTCTCATTTCACGTGGGCTCGCAGGCCACCGACGCGCTCAAGCATGTCGAGGCGATCGAGGCCTGCGCCAGGCTGCTGGCGGGCGCGCGACGCGAACGGCTGGGCGAATGCGACACGCTGGACATCGGCGGTGGGTTTCCGATCGACTACGCGGAACGCGCGGCGGACATCGGGCGCTTCTGCGCGCCGCTGCGGCGGGCCCTCGCCAAGCTGCCCAGGCGCGTGCGCGTGATCGCCGAGCCCGGCCGCTACATCGTCGGCCCGGCCGCCGTCGGCGTGGCTTCGGTCATGGGGCGGGCGCGCCGCGAGGGCCACTGGTGGTACTACCTCGACGACGGCCTGTACGGCTCGTACAGCGGGCAGCTTTACGATCACGCGCGCTATCCGGTGAGTGCGTTGCGCGAAGGTCCGCCGCTGCCCGCCGTCCTCGCCGGGCCCACCTGTGACAGCATCGATGTGATTGCGGAAAACCTGATGCTGCCGGAGTTGCGGGCCGGCGATCTCATCGTCGGCCGCGCCATGGGCGCCTACACCTGGGCCAGTGCCTCCGAATTCAATTTCTTCCCGAAGGCCACGGTCGTGGCCGTCAATCGCAGGCGCGGCGATGAGGGTGGGGTGTAGCCGCCCGCCTTACTTGTACAGGCGCATACCCATATCGTAGGCCGCGTTGATCTGCTTGGACTTTGCTTCCGCTACCGCGCGGATCTCCGCACCCATCTGGGCTACCTTGTCCGGATGATACTGGGAGATCAGCTTTTTGTAGGCCGCCGTGATCTCTTCCCGGGTCGCCGCCTCGCGTACACCGAGGATCCGATACCAGTTGGACAGCGTCACGGCCGGATCGGTATCGATGGCGGTCGGCGGCGGCGGACGGGGCGAGGCATCTTTCGATTTCCGGCCCATCAGGGCGCTGACGAGCAGGTAGCCGGCCACCAGTCCAAGGAAGGACACCGTCAGTTCCGTCAGGCTCATGTCAGCATCGCCGGCAATTGATCGAGGAAGCCCTGCAACTCACCGTGGCGTGCGGTCCCGCTCTGTTCCCCGGCAAGCTCCTCACGCAGGCGCAGTTCCAGGAGTTGCAGGAGCGAGCCGCGGCTGAGTGCATCGAAATTGGCCCGGGCAAAATGCAGCGGATTGCCGCGAATCGAGCGCTGCAGTGAGAGTTTGCGCACGATGTTGGCGGCGAAGGGCGCGCAGGCCAGGACGTCCAGGGCCAGCAGCCAGTAGCCTTTCAGGGTGAGCCCCAGCGATTCGCGCCGCCGGTAGATGACGAGCAGCGCCAGCAGCACCAGCGCATAGAACAGCGCGATGACGCCCAGCAAGGGGCCGCCCGAGCCCAAGGTCCACGACAGGCCCGGCAACAAGACCATCAGGATCACGATCTGCGCGATGACCAGCACGCGCAGGAATTGCAGCGAGGCCCTGAATGCCTCGATCGCCACGGCGGAATCATGCTGCGAGCGGCGGTCGGAGGTGGACCAGGCCACGCGGAACAGCAGTGCCTGCGGGGTCAGCGGGTTGGGCAGGTAAAGGCGCTTGCCCGCCACTCTGAGGTCCGAACCTCCGCGGATCAACCAGTGCCCGCCACGGCACACCAGCACCAGCTCGTTGCCGTGGAGGAGCAGTGCCGAGTCATACAGGTAGAAGGCGATGGCACCCAGCGGCAGCAGGATTTCAAAGCTCGGCATCAGGCCTTTTTCTTGAACAGGGAGCGCAGCCACGCTCCGGCCGCGACCGCCGCAGCCGCAATCAGCTTCCAGGCGGCGGCAAAAAAGCCGGCCAAGACGGCCCAGAAGCCCTTCTTGGTGGCGACCGCCGCGGCGCCGCCGAGTATCAGTGCCGCGAGTCCGTACTCGGCCACCTTGTCGCCCTGCCGCCAGTCGGCGTAGGTCTCGCCGGCATTGAAACTGTAGCCGCGCAGCACCGAGTTGAGGGCCGTCTCGTCCACGGCCAGATCGTCCGTGTTGCCTGCCAGCACGACGGTGGTGTGGCCGCGGCGGCCCAGTATCTTCGTCAGGTAATTGCCGTTGCGGCGGTTGCCGGTCTGCAGCAGGATGGCCCATTCCAGCCGGCGGGTGTCGCGGTTGTAGCTCGGCGGCGCAGCCCAGTCGATGAGGTGCATCACCGTCCAGCCGCGCGCCTGGCGCGCGGCATTGCCATCTTCGACGTTCTGCTTGAGGGTCTTCAGCAGCTCGGGCGCGTCGATCTTCTCGTTGTCCTTGACGTAGCCCCCGTCATCAAACGACAGGTAAGCCGACCAGTGCAGGTCGCTCGGCGCCACCATGACTTCCCGATGATCGGGAATGTTCTCATTGAGCTCGTCGAATTTGTCCGTGTTGGCCGTATCGAGGAACACATAGCCCTCAGGA
Source organism: Steroidobacteraceae bacterium (assembly GCA_035300345.1). Lineage (GTDB taxonomy): Bacteria > Pseudomonadota > Gammaproteobacteria > Steroidobacterales > Steroidobacteraceae > FEN-1191. Next base: position 27,481 of record DATGVM010000008.1, on the reverse strand, counting down.
ATCACGAGGCTGGAGTTGCCGGGCACCGGGGCCGTGGCCGGGCCCTTGATCCATTTCAGGGCCTGGAGCCTGGCCTCATACTGCTGCTGTTCCGGGCTCGGGGTGTCCGCAGTAGCGCCTGCCTGCGCGGAGAGCAGCAGCGCCAGGAAACAGAAGGATCGTTGCATGAGTCGGCTCCCCCACGGTAATTCGTGGTGCAGCCCTAGAATACATCCTCGCGGCGGCTCAGTGGCGCTCGAGGCTGGCCCGCGCGGGCGCCTGCGGCACCGTTCTGACTTGATTTTCGCAGCGGCCGCCACCACATTGACGCGATGGCCGAGCGCACGTTGCAGCAGCTGATTCCCGCACGCGACACCTCCGATGGCGCGGGTGTCCGGCTGCGCCGCAGCCTCGGGCAGGGCAACACCGCGCGGCTCGATCCCTTCCTGATGCTGGATGAATTCGCGTCTGACGATCCGGACGACTATATCGCCGGCTTCCCGCCGCACCCGCACCGCGGCTTTCAGACCGTCACCTACATGCTCGAGGGCCACATGCGGCACGAGGACCACCTCGGCCATCGCGGCGAGCTGCGCAGCGGCGGCGTGCAATGGATGACGGCGGGACGCGGGATCGTGCATTCGGAAATGCCGCAGCAGGAGCGTGGCCGCATGCACGGCTTCCAGCTGTGGATCAACCTGCCCAGCGCGGAAAAGATGAAGCCGGCGGGTTATCGCGACATACCGGCCGGGGAGATTCCTGGCGCGAGTTTTGCGCAGGGCGTCACGGCCAAGGTCATTGCCGGTACGCTGCGGAACGGCGCGGCGGGCGGCGCGGGCGTGGCGGGCGACGCGGGCGAGGCGGCCGCGACGCGCGGCCCGATCCAGGGCCTGAGCACCGATCCGCTGCTGGCCGATCTGGTGCTGCCCGCGGGCGCGGCGTTCAGCACGGTGGTTCCCGCCGACTACACCGCCTGTCTGTACGTCTACGCGGGCAGCCTGCTCGTGGGAGCGGCCGGGCAGGTGATCGGACCTCACTGTGCCGGGGCGCTGTCGCCCGGCGAATCCATTGCGCTGCGCGCAGGGGCTGAGGAAGCGCGCGCCCTGCTGCTGGTGGCGCGGCCGCTGCACGAACCGGTGGTCCAGTATGGGCCCTTCGTGATGAACACCCGGGCCGAGATCGAACAGGCGATCAAGGATTTTTCCAGCGGCGAGTTCGCCCGCTGAATCCGGCTAGTCGCGCTGCCCGAGCTCCGCGAGCAGTGCCGCCAGGCTGGTAAGCGGCGCCGAGCACTGGCTGCCGCGGCACACATAGGCGGCGCCGCCGGGAAGCGCCGGCTTTGAGGCGAACGCCGCGGGCAAGGCCTCCGCCGCCTCGCCGGTCCCGGTCGGTGACGCTATGGCCAGCACCACTCGCCGTGGCGCGTAGAGCGCGGCCAGCTGGCGGCGCCAACCCTCAATGACTTCGCCCGGGCCGCGCAGGATCACGATTTCGGTGGGCGCCAGCGTTTCCTCGAGCGCCTGCAGCAGGCTCGCGTGTCCGGACGGATACTCCTGCATGGCCGGCCAGGCAGCGCGCAGCGTGCCCTCGGCGGCTTCGAGGTAACGGCTCTCGCCCAGCAGGAACCCGAGCCGCTGCAGCACGACCGCGGCGATGCCATTGCCGGCGGGCAGCGCCTCGTCGCCGAAGGACTTCGGGCGGCTGATGAGCGTCTCGTGGTCCGCTGAGGTGAAGTAAAAGCCCCCGTTGCGTTCATCGGCAAAGGCGCCGAGCACGACATCGAGCAGCTCGCCCGCGAATCGCAGTTCGCCGCCATCGAAGCGCACCGTGGCCAGCTCGAGGATCGCGTCGGCCAGGAATAGGTAGTCATCGAGGTAAGCATTGAGCCGGGCCTCGCCGCCGCCGCTGGTCGCGAGCAAGCGACCGTCGCGCCAATGCTGGCGGCGCAGATAGCGCAGTGCCCCGCTGGCCGCCTGAGCCAGGTCCGGACGATCCAGCACGCGCGCTGCGGTGGCGAGCGCGCGGATCGCCAGCGCGTTCCAGCTGACGAGGATTTTCTCATCGCGCGCCGGGCGCACGCGCCGCGCGCGCAGGGCCAGCAAGCGCTCGCGCGCCGACTCGAGTAGCGCGGCGAGTTGCGCCGGGCCGGCCGGGCCGGCCTGGCCAGCCTTGCCTATGGCCTCGAGCGGCTGGGCCACGATCAGATGATGCGCGTGATGCTCGAAGTTGGGCGGCAGATCCAGTCCGTGGTGCGCGGCGAACACGGCGTATTCATCGGGACTCAGCGCCGCGCGCACCTCGGCGTTCGTCCAGACGTAGTAACTGCCCTCGACGCCGGCGGCGTCGGCATCCAGGCTGGAATAGAACGCGCCGCCGTCCGCGCGCAGCTCGGCGAGCATCCAGTCGGCGGTGCGGCCGGCGACCTGCCGGAACAGGGGCTCGCCGGTGGCACAGGCCGCTTCCGCGTAGACGCCGAGCAGCAGGGCGTTGTCATAGAGCATTTTCTCGAAGTGCGGAATGGCCCACTGTCCATCGACGCTGTAGCGGTAGAAGCCGCCGCCGAGCTGGTCGAACAACCCCCCTTCGGCCATGCGCGTGAGCGTCAGGGTCGCCATGTACAGGGCCTGCAGGTCCGGCACGTCCGCGCCGACGCTGGCGTGCCAGTCGCGGAGTGCGCGCTGCACCAGCGGAGCGTGTGGAAATTTTGGCGCGCCCCCGAATCCGCCCCAGTCGCGATCGAAATTACGCTCCATCTGGGCGCGGCAGTGGCGCAGGGGTGTGGCGTCGAGCAGCTGGTTGCCGGGCATCGGCGCGGGCTGCAGCTCATCGAGCGCACGCACCACGGCGAGCGCGCTGTCGCGCAACTCGGCTTCGTGATCGCGGTAATAGTCCGCGACGTGCGTGAGCAGCTCGCCAAAGGAGGGCAGGCCGTGGCGCGCCTGCGGTGGAAAGTAGGTGCCGCCAAAGAACGGCCGCTGGTCCTCATGCATCAGGAACATCGTCAGCGGCCAGCCGCCGCCCCGCCGGGCCAGCATCTGGTGCGCCAGCTGGTACAGGCGATCGAGGTCCGGCCGTTCCTCGCGATCGACCTTGATGTTGACGAAGCGCGCGTTCATGAGCGCCGCGGTGGCCTCATCCTCGAAGGATTCGTGGGCCATCACGTGGCACCAATGGCAGGCCGCATAGCCGATCGACAGCAGGATCGGCCGGCGCTCGCGGCGGGCGAGCGCCAGCGCCTCTTCGCCCCAGGGATACCAGTCCACCGGATTGAGCGCGTGCTGGCGCAGGTAGGGGCTGGTCTCGGCGGCCAGCCGGTTGCTGTGGCCTGGCTCAGGCATTGCTGAAGGGCGCGCGCGGCAGTTTGAGTAGAATGGGTCACTATACGCGAGACCCAAGCAGCCATGAGCGCAGACGATTCCATACCGGCGGTGGCCGAGGACTCACCGCCGGCCGTTGCCGAGCCGGCCCTGCCGCTGCTGCGACTCAAGCGGGGCGAGGATCGGCGGCTGCGCGCCGGGCACCTTTGGGTCTACTCCAACGAGGTCGATATTGCCGCCACGCCGCTGACGGCCTTTGCCCCCGGCGCCCACGCCAGGGTGCAGGACTGGCGCGACCAGTTCCTGGGCTACGCCTACGTCAACCCGCACGCCCTGATCTGCGCGCGCATCCTCAGCCGCAGCCCGGTCCAGCCGCCGGATCGCTCCCTGCTGGTGCATCGGCTGCGTGTGGCCCTGGCGATGCGCGAACGGCACTATCCGGTGCCGTATTACCGCTGGGTCTTCGGCGAAGCCGACGGTCTGCCGGGCCTGGTGCTCGATCGCTACGGGGAGGCGATCGTCGGCCAGATTGCCACGGTCGGCATGGAGGCGCTGCGCGGCGAGATCGAAGCGGCCGCCGCAACAGTGCTGGCACCGCAGTCACTGGTCTGGAAGAACGACGGTGGCGCGCGCGATCTGGAGCAGCTGCCACGGCAGGTGCTCACGGGCCTGGGCAAGGCGCCGGAAGAACTGCAGGTGATCGAGGGGGTGTTGCGCTTCCGGGTGCCCTTCGGCGCCGCGCAGAAAACCGGCTGGTTCTACGACCAGAGTGCGAATCGCGAGATGTTCCGGCGCCTGCTCTGGCCGGGCGTACGCGTGCTGGACCTGTGCAGCTACAGCGGTGCCTGGGCGATCACGGCGTTGCGCTGCGGGGCGCGCGAGGCCTTGTGTGTCGATTCCTCCGAAGGCGCGCTGGCGGCCGCTGAGCTGAATGCTGCGGCCAATGGCGTCACGATCCGCACGCGCCGCGGCGATGCCTTCGAGACACTCGAGGCATTGCACCGCGAGGGCGAGCGCTTCGACGTGGCGGTGCTCGATCCGCCCGCCTTCATCAAACGACGCAAAGACCAGGCGCGTGGTGAGGCGGCCTATCGCAAGCTCAACCAGCTGGCCCTGCGATTGCTCGAGCGCGATGCCTTGCTGGTGAGCTGTTCCTGTTCCTTTCACCTGACCGGTGAGGATCTGGTGCGGCTGATCCAGGCCGCCGCCCGACACAACAGCCGCTTCGTGCAGGTGCTGGCTGTCGGCGGCCAGTCACCCGACCACCCCATGCACCCGGCGATCCCCGAAACCCGCTACCTGAAGGCCTTTTTTTGTCGTGTCACGCGGGCCTAGTCGTCTGCAGAGGGTAGAATTGCCGCTCCCATGCTGACCTATCCGCACATCAATCCGATTGCGCTCGAGATCGGCCCGCTGCGCATTCACTGGTACGGCATCATGTACCTGGTGGCATTTTCGGCCGCCTGGATACTGGCGCGGCGCCGGGCGGCGCAGCCGGGTTCCACCTGGAGCGCGCGCGCGGTCGATGATTTCATCTTCTATGCCATGCTCGGCACGATCGTCGGCGGCCGCGTGGGCTACGTATTGTTCTACGGCCAGGAGATGTGGCGCGCGGATCCGTGGTATCCGCTGAAGCTCTGGGAAGGCGGCATGTCCTTCCATGGCGGCTTTCTGGGGGTGCTTGCGGCGGTCGCGCTGTTTGCGCGCCAGGGCGGGCGGCGCGTCTGGGATGTCGCCGATTTTGCCGCACCGCTGCCCGGCATCGGCATATTCGCGGTGCGCATCGGCAATTTCATCAACAGCGAGCTGTGGGGCAAGCCGACCGATGGCTGGTGGGGCATGCGCGTGCGTGAATCACCGGGCGCGCCGCTCATCGCCCGCCACCCCTCGCAATTGTATGAGGCCGGGCTCGAAGGGATCGTGCTCTTCACGGTGCTGTGGTGGTATACGCGCAAGCCGCGGCCGCGCTATCTGCCCTCCGCGCTGTTCCTGCTCTGCTACGCGAGTGCGCGCATCAGCGTCGAGTTTGTGCGCCTGCCGGACGCGCAGCTCGGTTACCTGGCCGGCGGCTGGCTGACGATGGGCATGGTGCTCTCCCTGCCGCTGCTGGCCGCGGGGCTGCTGCTGCTCACGCTCGGCAGCCGCTGGCGGCAGCCGTCAGGTAATTTCACGGTTGGCGCCGGGCCGGTCGGCGAGCGCCCATGAAGGCCTATCTTGAGCTGTTGCGCGCGACGCGCACGCGCGGCGTGCCCAAGACGGATCGCACCGGCACCGGTACGCTGGCCCTGTTCGGTTACCAGATGCGCTTTGACCTGAGCGAGGGCCTGCCGCTGGTGACCACCAAGAAAATCCACCTGCCGGCGGTGGTGCACGAGCTGCTCTGGTTCCTCAGCGGCGACACCAACACCCGCTATCTGCGCGAGCACGGCGTCACCATCTGGGATGAATGGGCTGACGCGCAGGGCGAGCTCGGCCCGGTCTACGGCCACCAGTGGCGCCGCTGGAGCGCACCCGATGGCCGCCAGATCGACCAGATCAGCGAGGCGCTGCGGCTGTTGCGCAGCAACCCCGACTCGCGACGCATTGTCGTCAGCGCCTGGAATGTCGGAGAGCTGGAACGCATGGCGCTGCAGCCCTGCCACGCGCTGTTCCAGTTCTTCGTCGCCGCGGGGCGGCTCTCCTGCCAGCTCTATCAGCGCAGCGCCGACGTGTTCCTCGGCGTGCCCTTCAATATTGCTTCCTACGCGCTGCTCACGCACATGATGGCGCAGCAATGCGATCTGCAGCCCGGCGAGCTGGTCTGGACGGGCGGCGACTGCCACCTGTACGTGAATCACATCGGACAGGCCGAGCTGCAGCTCGGCCGCGAGCCCTACCCGCTGCCGCGCCTGGCGCTGCGGCGGGCCGCGGGGATCTTCGACTATCGTTATGAGGACTTTGAATTCGTGAATTACCAGTTCCATCCGGCGATCCGGGCGCCGATCGCCGTATGAAGCGAACAAGGCCGGCTCTGTATCGCGTGCGCCGCTCCGCCGTGCACGGCCTGGGCGTGTTCGCAGCCCGCCGCATCCGCAAGGGCACGCGCATCGTGGAATATCTGGGCGAGCGCATTTCCCACCGCGAAGCGGACCGGCGCTACGAACGCAAGTCGCGCCAGGACAGCCACACTTTCCTGTTCGTCGTCGACCGCAGCGTGGTCATCGATGCGGGCACCAACGGAAACGAGGCGCGTTTCATCAACCACGGCTGCAATCCAAACTGCGAGTCGGTCACCGATGAGCGCCGGGTGTTCGTCGAAGCGATCCGCACCATCCGGCCGGGCGAGGAGCTGAGCTACGACTATGCGATCAGCCGCGACCGGGACGATCCGCCGGACATCGACACCGTGTTCGCCTGCCGGTGCAGCGCCGAGAGCTGCCGCGGGACCATGCTTAAGCCGGCGGCGCGACCCCGCAAGCCGCAGCCGCGCCGCCTCGGCAGGCGGCGCTCGTGATCCGGCGGCGCCTGTCGGCCGGGGCTGCGCTCGGCGCCATCGGCGTCGTCTATGGTGACATCGGCACCAGCCCGCTGTACGCCTTCGAACAGTCGCTGGATGCGACCGGCGATGCGCCGCAGTCCGCGGTGGCGGTGCTCGGCATCGCCTCGCTGATGTTCTGGAGCCTGCTGATCATCGTCACCCTCAAGTATGTCGTGCTAATCATGCGCGCCGACAACGAGGGCGAGGGTGGCATCCTGTCGCTGTTTGCGCTGGTGCAGCGCCGGCTCGAGGAAATGCCGCGCTGGGGCCGGGCCATCATCGCGCTGGCGGTGATGGGCGCGGCGCTGTTCTATTGCGACGCCCTGATCACGCCGGCGATCACGGTGCTGGGCGCCGTGGAAGGACTGGAGCTGCTCAACGCGGACGCCGCGCACGCCGTGGTGCCGATCTCGCTGACCATCATTGTGCTGCTGTTCGCCATCCAGCGGCACGGGACTGGGCACCTGGGCCGCTTGTTCGGCCCGGTCATGCTGCTGTGGTTCGTGGTGCTGGCCTATACCGGCGCCGTGGCGATCTTGCACAACCCGCGGGTGCTGGCCGCGCTCGACCCGCGCTACGGCCTCAACCTGCTCTTCACGCACCAGAAGGTGGCCCTGGTACTGCTCGGCGGGGTGTTCCTGACGGTGACGGGAGGCGAGGCGCTCTACGCCGACATGGGATCCTTCGGCAAGGGTCCGGTGCGCCTCGCCTGGTTCGTGGTGGTGTGGCCGGCGTTGCTGCTGAGCTATTTCGGCCAGGCTGCGCTGATCCTCACGGACGCCGCGGCGGCCCACAAGCCGCTGTTTGCACTGGTGTCGCCCGCGGCCTTGCCGTGGATGGTGGTACTGGCGACGCTGGCCGCGATCATTGCCTCCCAGGCGACGATCACCGGTGCCTTTTCGGTCACGCGCCAAGCGGTGCAGCTGGACCTGCTGCCGCGCCTGCGCATCCTGCAGACCTCGGCACACGAGCATGGCCAGATCTACGTGCCGGTCGTCAACGCCCTGGTGTTCGGTGCGGTGTGCATATTCGTGATCGGCTTTGGATCATCGGACGCGCTCGGCAGCGCCTACGGGGCCGCAGTCGCCGGCACGATGGGCATCACAACGCTCCTGGGCATGGTGCTGGCGGCGTCGCGCTGGCGCTGGTCGACCTGGCAGGTGGCCCTGAGCTTCGGCCCGCTGGTCCTTATGGACGGCATGTACACCATTGCCAATCTGGCGAAGTTCATGCAGGGCGCCTGGGTGCCGCTGCTATTCGCTTCGCTCCTGTTCGGCGTGTTCATGACCTGGCGCTCCGGACGCCGGCTGCTGCGCGCCGCGTTGCGCGAAATGGCGGTGCCGCTCAAGAACCTGCCGCAACTGCTGGACGGGGTCACGCGCGTGCCGGGTACGGCGGTGTTCCTGGTCAGCGAACCGCGTTTTGTGCCCACCGCGCTGCTGCGCAACCTCGAACACAACCACGTGGCGCACGAGCGCATCGTCTTTCTCAACATGGAGTTCGTGCGTACGCCGCGCCAGGATCCCAGCGATCGCGTGCGCATCGACACCCTGCAGGGGGGCGTGCATCTGGTCACCGCTCGCTTCGGCTTCATGGAAACACCGGATGTCAGTGTGGCGCTGAAGAACTGCCGGGCGCGCGGACTGAAGCTGTTCGGCCAGGACTGCTCATTCTTCCTCGGCTGGCACCTGGTGGCTCCGCGGCCACGAGCCGGCTACCAGGGATTCCGGCGGCGCATGTTCGCGTGGATGCAGCGGCGCAGCACGCAGGCGGCGGAATTTTTCCGCATGCCGGACAAGCGCGTGATCGTGCTGGCAACCCAGGTCGAGCTTTGAAGCTCTCGATCATCGCGGCTCTCGCCGACAATGGCGTGATTGGCCGCGGAGGTGCACTGCCCTGGCACCTGCCTGACGACCTGCGGCGCTTCAAGTCCCTGACGATGGGCCATCCCATCCTGATGGGCCGGCGCACATTCGAGTCGATCGGCCACCCTCTGCCCGGAAGGCGCAACCTGGTGTTGACGCGCGGCAAGCGCGTCTTTCCCGACGGCATCGAGCCCGTGGCCAGCCTGGCGACGGCCATGACACGCTGCGCCGAGGCCCCGCAGTTGTGCGTGATCGGTGGAGCGGAGGTCTACGCGCAGTCGCTCCCGCTGGCGACTCGTCTGGAACTGACGCGGGTGCACGTGGACGCCCTTGGAGATGTGCGTTTTCCCGAGTTCGACGCCGCGCAGTGGCACGAGCTCGAGCGCATGGAGCATCCGGCGGATGCGCGCCACGAATGGCCGATGACCTTCCTGACGCTGGAGCGGGTTTGAACTCGTCGGCAAGCGGGCCTCGCCGCTGCGCTCGGCTGGCTAAAAACCGCGGGCACGTCTCGATCAGTCAGCGGGTTGTCGCTGCGAGGTGAGGCAATCGTTCCGGGCGACTACAATTCACCGAAACCTGTCCCTGGCCACCTCCTGCTTTGCAGTAAGCGAGTCATTGTGCATTTTGCCGAAAAGCGTCTCCCGGCGAGTCTCATGCTGGCCACGGCATGTGTTTTCTCGCGCCTTTTGGCGGCCCAATCCCCTGTTCAGATCCCGGTGGGCACTGAACTGTCGGCGACCACAGAGGCGATCAGTCCAAAAGATGATGACGCACTGGATCGCCTCATCGAGGAGAAGTGCCCGGGTGCTTTAAAACACCTTAGACAGCACGCCATCACGAATAAGGGGCCGGCCGTTGGTAAACCGACCAGACCCGCCTTGAGGCGAGAGCTTTTGTTGATGGAGCAACGCGACCAAGAGACCCGGGCGGCCGCCCTGGCCAATGAGAATTCGACAAACGTTGCTGCTGCCGAGCAGGTCGACGCGGCAAATCTGAAGCGTCTCAAGCACATTGTCACTCAGGACGGATTTCCGACGCGCTCGATGGTTGGCGACGAGGGAATTGATGCGGCGTGGCTGCTGACGCAACACGCGGACAGCGACCCAGCATTTCAAGCGTACGTACTCAGGATTCTGGCGGCGCGGGTCCGGCAGCGCGCATTCGATCCGGCAGAGCTTGCGATGCTGACCGATCGCGTACTCATTCACCAAGGCAAGCCTCAGCGTTATGGCTCCCAATTTGGGAATAATGGTAGTGGCCTGAAACCAGGCCGCATGGAAGATCCGGCGCACGTCGACCAGCGCCGAGCATCCGTCGGATTGGGGACACTGGCGGAGTATTCGTGTGCCATGCAGGTGATTTACGGCACGTCGGATGGGAGTCCGGGTCACTAGGGGTTCTGGGTTTAGCGCGTGCAGATGTAGGCAAGCACAACGAGCACGCGGTAAATGACCGAATGCAGTCCTCAAGCGCCTGATTGTGCGCCAATTTCCGCTCATTCCGATGATCAAGGCGGGCCCGGTCGTTCTCAAGAGTAAAACTGATTCCATGTGGACATTAAAGACCGTCGGATTCACGATCAGCGGCTGCTCCACTGGATCGTTGCATGCGTACTTGCATGGAGTATTGAGAATTCCATTTTCATTCTAAGGAGACGGCCGTGGCCCTGATGCCCCTTGCATTCGTTTTAATCGTGTTCACAGTCCTGGGGCTGCGTGTGCTGCAGCAATACCAGCGCGGCCTCCTGTTCCGCCTTGGTCGCTATCGTGGCACCCGGGAGCCAGGCCTCACCTGGATCATCCCGTTAATCGATCGACTGTTCTATGGGGATATTCGCGTAGTTACGCGGGACATTGAGCCGCAGGAGACCATGACCAACGATAACGTACCGGTCAAGGTCAAGGCGGTCGTCTGGTACAAGGTTGTAAATCCGGAAAAGGCGATAATCCAGGTCCGACTCTATGACGATGCCGTGCGGCAGACCGCTCTCACTACGCTCCGCAGCGTCATAGGACAGCACTCGCTCGATGAGCTGATGAAGGAACAGGACAAGCTCTCGCAAATGCTCGGTCAGATCATCGACAAGGTCACAGAGCCCTGGGGCGTGGCTGTGGATCGGGTGCAAATCAAGGACGTGGAAATTCCGCAGTCCATGCAGCGAGCCATGGCCCAGGAAGCCGAAGCACATCGCGAAAAGCGCGCCCGCATCATCAAGGCTGAAGCTGAGTACGAGGCCGCAATGAAGCTGACTGAAGCAGCCTCACGTATGGCACAGACACCCATGGCTATTGAACTGCGCCGCATGCAGATGCTTACAGAGGTCGGTGCCGAACAGAACACAATGACAATCGTGATGATGCCCTCAGAGTTTGTGAGCGCCGCATCGGCACTGACAAGGCTCGCCGACCGCAGCCCGGCGCCGCAAAAATAGATCGCCGTCACTAGCGGCTACAGGCTGCTATCGTCCAGGAGCCTGGCGGCCAGCGCGGAATCGGCGCCGGCGCGCGCGGCCAGCAGCGCGTCGAGCATCGCTTCCTGCAGCGCACCGCGGCGCAGGGCCTCCGCGTAGGGAATCTCCGCGTGGAACATGACCATCGAATAGCGCGGAATGAAGCGCCCGGGAAAGCGCCGCTCCACATCGAGGGCGAGCTGGCGGCGGATGGCGAAATCGGGAGCGAGCACCGTGGCGCGCATCTCCAGGTAATTTTCCAGCGCCATGGTGGCGATGGCGTCGGTGTCGGGGCGACGCAGCCGCTCGAATTGCGCCAGGACAGCGCCGCGATCGGCCGTCGGCCGCAGCAGGCCGGCGAGCAGCGCGCAGTCTTCGAAGCCGCAGTTCAGTCCCTGGCCGTGGAAGGGCACGATGGCGTGGGCCGCATCCCCGATCAGCAGCACACGACCGGACTGCCAGGGCCAGCAGTGGACCGTGCCGAGCTTGCCCTGTGGGTTGTGGGCAAATTGCGCCTGGAAATCCGGCAGCAGCGCCAGCGCGTCGGGAAACTGGGCGGCAAAGAAGGCGTGCGCGGCCGCCGGCGCCGCCAGCGTCGCGAATCCCGGGTCGCCCTGCGCGGCCAGGAACAGCGTCGCCGTGAAGCTGCCGTCCGGATTGGGCAGGGCGATGAGCATGAAATCACCGCGCGGCCAGATGTGCAGGGCGTGGGGCGCGAGCGCCCACGCGCCGCCGGGGCGGGCGGGAATCAGGAACTCCTTGTAGTCGTGCGCGAGCAGCTCCTCGCGCGCTTGCAGGACACCGCGGATCGCCAGGGCCTGGCGCAGGGCCGAGCCGGCGCCATCGGCAGCGATCACCAGCTCACCTGTCTCTACGCCGGTAACTGCATTGCCCTCATCCTGCCACTGCACGCGTCCCGATTGCGGCTCGACATCCAGGCAGCGCCTGCCGAAGACCATCCGGATCGCCGGCAGTTCAGCTGCCGCCTCGATCAGCGCGATGTTGAGGCGCGCACGGCTGATGGCCTGGATTACCTCATGAGGGCGCTGTCCGTAGGGCAGCAACGGTCCCTTGCCGTCCAGGTCATGCAGTTGGCGCCCGCGCATCTCGACCATCTCGGGCCGCAGCCGCTCGAGCAACCCGGCGCCTTCGAGAGCGGCGATGCCGCGCGCCGCCAGCGCCAGATTGATCGAGCGGCCGCTCTCGGAAGCTCCTGAGCGCGGGTCGGCTCGCCGCTCGATGAGGCAGATCTCGGCGCCGCCGCGCGCCAGCATGATCGCCAGGAGGGTGCCGACCGGCCCCGCACCGACAATCACAAACTTGGGCGAGCTCGGCACAGCCTTAAGCGACGCGCGTGGCGCCGCTCACTCTCGCAGCGCCCCAGCCAGCTGCTCGGCGGCCTGCCAGGCATCGACGAAACGGTTGTACAGCGGCACCGGTGCCAGCCGGATGGTGTCAGGTTCGCGCCAATCGCTGACCACGCCGCGGCGCCCCAGCGCGGCGTGCACGCGCCGCGCGCGCAGGCTCCCGCCGCTCACGCGGATCGAAAGCTGGGCGCCGCGCTGAGCGGACTGGTCTGGCGTGATGATCTCGATGTCGCCGCCGCAGCGATCGAGCAGCGCTGCGTGCAGGAAAACCGTGAGGCGCCGCGATTTCTCACGGAGCTCGGCGATACCGGCGGTGGCGAACAGCGCCAGGGAGGCCAGGAGCGGCGCCGCCGACAGCACCGGTGGATTGCTGATCTGCCAGCCCGCCGCGCCGGCCGTCAGCTCGAATTCTCCGCTCATCCGGAACCGGGTGTGCGGGTCGCTCCCCCACCAACCCGACAGGCGGGGCAGCGAGGCATCGAAGGCGTGGCGCTCATGGACGAAAGCACCGCCGATCGCACCGGGGCCGCCGTTGAGGTACTTGTAGCTGCACCAGACGGCGAAATCAGCGCCGCAATCGTGCAACGCGAGCGGCAGATTACCGATGGAGTGCGCCAGGTCGAATCCCACGCCGGCGCCCACGCGGCGCGCGGTGCGTGCGATCTCTTGCAGCTCAAACGCCTGTCCGGTGCGGTATTGCACGCCCGGCCACAGCACCAGGGCGAGTGCCGCGCCTTCGGTCTCGATGCACGCCTCGATATCCTCGGCGCGCAGCAATTCTTCGCCGGGGCGCGGCGCCAGTTCCAGCAGCGCCGTTGCTGGATCGTAGCCATGCCACCGGAGCTGGGAGCACAGCACGTGGCGGTCGGAGGGAAAGGCGCCCGCCTCGATGAGGATCCGATGGCGAGCCGGGTTCGGGCGATAGAAGCTGGCGAGCAGCAGGTGCAGATTGACGCTCAGGGAGTTCATCGCCACGACTTCATCAGGCAGCGCGCCGGCCAGTGGCGCCAGGAGCGGTGCCAGGCGCTCGGCGTAGCCAATCCAGGCGCGTCGGCCCTGCTCATGACCGTGGACCGCGAGCCGTTCCCAGTCCTCGACCTCTTCCATCACGCGGGTGCGGGCCGCGCGCGGCGCCAGGCCGAGGGAATGCCCGCACAGGTAGATGAGCTCGGTGCCGTTGGCGGCACGCGGCAAGGAGAACTGCTCGCGCAGCCGTCCGAGCCCGTCGGTACGATCGAGGGCCTCGGCGGCAGCGACGCTGAGACTGGCGTTCATGCCGGTCGCAGCGGATACAGCAGCGGGCGCGAGGGCACGGCCTCGCCGCCGAGCGCGGGAATCTGCAGGCTCAGCAGGTAGCTGCCGTCGGCAATCCGCTCGTCGACGTACACCAGCTCGGTGATCGTGCATTGCGGGCGCTGCACGGCGGCCAGGCTGCTGCTGCGGCCGGGCAGGCCGAAGAATTCGCGATGCGCGCTGAGTTCACCGCCATCATCGGCGCGATCCGCCGACGGCACGTCGAGCAGCAGGTGCTCGATGCCCTGATCGACCATGAGGCGGGCCGCCTCCAGCGACAGGTAGGGAGCCGGGTGCTCGCGGTAATCCCTGTCGCGCTTGGAGGGCGCGTTGGGCAGCGTGCGCAGGACGAGTGCCCGCGGCGCGAAGGCCGGCGCCGCGGGCCAGGCCTGGCGAATGGCCCCGCCCGTGATGAGCCGATCCGCCGGGCGCGGCGGAGGCCGGCTGCTCTCTGCGGTATCGGCGGCGCGCAGCGGTGTGACGGTCAGGAGCAGTGCCGGGACGAATCCGGGCGGCACGACCGTGCGCACCGCGAGCGGCTCGCGCGTGAGGTGGCCGGCGCTTTCAGTATGGGTCCCGTCGCAATGCGGCGTGAGCGACAGGCTGCTGCAGTTGCAGCTTGCACCGAGCTCGACGCGGCCGCTGAAACTCCCGCTGGCCAGCGCGGTGCTGCGCGCCGCGGGCGCCTCAAACCAGCGCGGCTGCCGGCCATCGAAGTCGAGCGCGATGGCCAGGTCGTGCGGACGGGCGACCTCGATCTGGAAGCGGCGGCCCTCGATTTCACACCAGGCCGCGACGCCGGAATCAGCGTGCGGCATCATCGCTTCCACCCGCCGCCGCCGCTCCAGGGGCCACCGTGCCGCACTGCCGGCAGCGGCGGTGTTCAGGGCGGGCGTAATAGCGCTCGAAGACCGGCGGGAATTGCGTTTCGATATCCTTGAGCTCCAGGTATTCCTCGTAGAGCAGTGCGCCGCAGTGCTCGCAATACCACTGCAGCCCGTCGCGCTCTCCGGGGCGCCTCGCCCGCTCGATCACCAGACCCACCGAATGGGCCGGGCGCTGGGGCGAATGCGGCACGCGCGGCGGCAGCAGCAGGATCTCCCCGGCGCGAATCGGCACCTCGCGGACCGCCCCGCCTTCGTGGATCCGCAGCACCATGTCCCCCTCGAGCTGGTGGAAGAACTCCTCGGCCGGATCGACGTGAAAGTCGCGCCGCGAATTCGGTCCGCCGACCGCCATGACCATGAATTCGCTGTCGCGGTAGATCAGCTTGTTGCCCACGGGAGGCTTGAGCAGGTGCCGGTGTTCATCGACCCAGCGGTGCAGGTTCAGAGCGCTCAGCGAATCCATGGCATGCGTTCCTGTCGACGAATTCCGACAGCTGATTAACCGCTGCGGCTCGCGTATGGTACGCATATCGGGGCACGCTGGGCGACTGCGCCGGGCCTGCCGAAGCCGCTAAAAGGAATCTGCCTTGACCCAAGCCCTCGCGGGAACCCGCCGACGCGCCGCAGCCCTGGCCGCGCTGCTCATCAGCCTTGCGGCCCTGGGTGCCTGCAGCCATGTGGCGCGGCTGGGCCCTTCGCACTGGCACTGGCCCTGGCGGCACGCTCCGGCACCTCCGGAGCCGGCCGTCAGCGAAGTGCAGACCGAGTTCCCGGCGGGCGCCGCGGCGACTGCCCTGGCGCAGAGCTGGAACCGCAACAACCTGCGCGTGGCCCTTACGGCGCTCAGCGGCGAGGGCGATTTCAATCTGCGCCCCATGCCGGGACATGGCTGGCCGATCCGCCTGGAATTCCTGGTCCAGCCGGGGAGCTTTGCGCACCTCGAGATCAAGGGCGACGAGCGGGTGATCCTGAGCGTGCCTGCCACGGGCGAGGTCACCGTGCTGGCGGTGCCGCTGGGAGTCTATTCAACGGAGACCGAGATGCTCAGGCTGCACTTCGGCCCCTGAGAGTATCCGCTCACTCGCGCGGCCCGGCGCTGCCTGGCTTTGAGCGCGCGGGGACGGCGAGGGGCGGGGCCTCGGGATCATCCAGGTTCACGGCGGTGAGCGCCCCGCCCCACACGCAGCCGGTATCGATCCCCAATAACCCGTTGCCGCGGTAAAAGCCGAGCGCCGACCAATGGCCGAAGATGACGCGCGTTGCGGCACTGGCCCTTGCTTTGTGCGCGAACCAGGGCTGCCAGGGCGGTTTAGCGTCGGCGGGCGTGCCCTTCTGCTTGAGGTCAATACGCCCCTGCGCGGTGCAGACCCGGATGCGCGTCAGCACATTGATGACGAAGCGCTGCCGTTCGACGCCGCGCAGGGACTCGTCCCACCGATCGGGCTGGTCGCCGTACATGGATTCCAGCAGCGCGCGCGGATCATGCTGGAGCGAGCGCGCCACTTCCCCGGCCAGCCGCACCGCCAGTGGCGCATCCCATTGCGGCACCAGCCCGGCGTGCACCAGCAGGTCCTGGTGCGCGGCGTCCAGATGCACGAGCGGGCACTTGATGAGCCAGGCGAGCAGGCGCTCCCGGTCGCTGGCGGCGAGGATCTCGCCGAGCGTGTCCGTGCGCCGCAGTTTGTGCCCAGGCACGTGCGCCGCGGCGAGCAGGTGCAGATCGTGATTGCCCAGCACGACGATCGCGTTGTCTGCCAGAGAGTGCACGAGCCGCAGCGCGGCGAGTGACTCGGGTCCGCGATTCACCAGGTCGCCCGTGAACCACAGGACATCGCGATCAGCGCTGAAGCGCAGCCGCGCCAGCAGCTCGTTGAGCTCTGCGCAGCAGCCCTGCACGTCCCCGATGGCCCAGCGCGCCATGGCGGTTCAGGGCCGGGAGCGGCCTGGGCGGCCGGCGCTCAGTGCAGGAGCCCCGGCTTGGCGAGCCGGAAGGCCGGGATCGGCGCATCGAAGCGCTGGCCGTCATCGCCCAGCATCTGATAGCTCCCGTGCATCGCGCCCACGGGGGTTTCCAGCACCGCGCCGCTCGAGTAGCGGAAACCCTCGCCGGGCTTGAGATGCGGCTGCTCGCCGACGACGCCCTCGCCACGCACTTCCTGCGTGCGTCCGTTGGCATCGGTGATGATCCAGTGGCGTGTCAGGAGCTTGGCTGGCACCTGCCCCGAGTTGTGCAGCGTCACCGTGTAGGCGAATACAAAGCGGTGTTCCGAGGGTTCAGATTGATCTTCGAGGTAGGCGCTCTCGACGGCGACCTGGATCTGGTGGCGCTCGGACACGGTGGCGCTACCTCACCCGCAGGGCCAGCAGGTCGCAGGGCGCGCCGTGAAGCACCGTGTCTTCGGTTAAATTGACGAGGATGGAGAGGCCATGGCGCTCGCGGCAGCCCAGCACGATCAGGTCCGCGCCGCACTCGCGCGCGTTGCGCAGCAGCTCGCTCTTGACGCTGCCGGTCGCCACCCGGCAGCAGGAGGGCTCGAGCCCCACCGCCGCCGCCAGGGTCTGCAGCTGCTCACGGGCGCGTGCGATCAGCCGGTCGTCGATCTGCACCACGGGCACCAGCGCGTCGCTCATGGGTTCCACGGGCACGAATTCGATGACGTGGAGCAGCTGGAGCCTGGCCTGCCAGAGGCGCGCCAGTTCCGCGCTCTTTTCGGCCACGCCTCGGCTCTGCTCGCCCAGGTCGATCGCCACCAGCAGCTGGCGGTAAGCGGACATCTGTGCCTCCTGCGGCTAGTGAATCACAGCGGCGTGGCAGCCGCCACTGCCAGCGCCAACTGCCCGAATTGCGCCGGCGCCAGGGTCTCGGCGCGTGCTCCGGGGTCGATGCCTGCGGCGGCGATCTGTGCGGCGTCGAGGATTCCGGCGAGCGCATTGCGCAGCGTCTTGCGCCGCTGCCCGAATGCGGCGGCCACCACCGCGCCGTAATGCGGCGCGGCGGCCCACGCGGGACGGTCCGCGAAGATCTCCAGGCGCAGCAGCGCCGACCATACGCGGGGCGCTGGCCGGAAGGCGCCGGGTCCGATCTCCAGCAGCCGGGTGGCCCGTGCCAGGGGCGCCAGCATGACACCGAGTCTTCCGTATTGGCGGTTCCCAGGCACCGCCACGATCCGATCGACGACTTCCCGCTGCAGCATGAAATGCATGTCGGCGATGTGCGCGCTGTGCGCCAGCAGCCGGAACAGGAGCGGTGTGGAGATGTTGTAGGGCAGATTGCCGATGACGCGCAGCCGCCGTTTGCGTTCCCGCGCCAGCGCGCCGTAGTCAAATTCCAGCGCATCGCCCTCGTGCAGCTGCAGGCCGGGCTCGGCGGCAAAGCGCAGGCGGAGCGCTGCGGCCAGGTCACGGTCGATCTCGATGACATCGAGTGTGCCGCTCTTCGCAAGCACGGGCGCGGTCAGCACGCCGTGACCGGGCCCGATTTCCACCAGTGCCTGGTCAGGGCGTGGCGCAATGGCCGCGACGATCCGCTCGATCACCGCCGGATCGTGCAGGAAGTGCTGCCCAAATCGCCTGCGCGCACGCATCGGCGGGTCAGGATGGCGCGGCTCAGGGCCGCAGCGCGCTCAAGGTGGCGGCCAGCTCGATGGCCGCCAGCAGGCTCCCGGCCTCGGCGCGCCCGCTGCCGGCCAGGTCGAGTGCGGTGCCGTGATCGACCGAGGTGCGGATGATCGGCAGGCCAAGTGTCATGTTGACCGCGGCGCCGAAGCCCGCGTGCTTGAGCACCGGCAGCCCCTGGTCGTGGTACATCGCCAGCACCGCGTCGAAGGGCTCGAGATTGCGGGGCACGAACAGGGTGTCGGCGGGAAAGGGCCCGAGCACCTCGAGGCCCAGGGCGCGCGCCGCTGCCAGCGCCGGGGTGATGACGAGCTGCTCCTCATTGCCCAGGTGTCCGCTCTCGCCCGCGTGAGGATTGAGGCCACAGACGGCGATACGCGGCTGTGCGATGCCGAAGCGCCTGCGGAGGTCATGGCTGAGAATCTGCAGTACCGCCAGCAGGCGCTCTTGCGTGATGGCGGCCGGCACGGCGCGCAGCGGCAGGTGCGTGGTCGCCAGCGCGACGCGCAGACGGCCGGCGATGAGCAGCATGACCGCCTGCGGCACCTGGCAACGCGCGGCGATGTACTCGGTGTGCCCGGTGAAGGCAATCCCCGCCTCGTTGATCACACTCTTCTGCACCGGCGCCGTGACCATCGCGGCGAACTCCCCGCTGCGGCAGCCATCGACCGCGCGATCGATGAGCTGCAGCGTGGCGTGCGCGTTGCGGGGGTCGAGCTGGCCGCAGACGGCGCGGTGTGCCAGGGGCAGGTGCAGCACGCTCACTGCGCCGGCGGTGCGTGGCGGCTCCAGCGACTCACGATACTCGCTGAACTGGCAGGACACCCCAAGGGCACGCGAGCGTTCCTGCAGCAGCGACAGATCGGCCAGGCACACGAGGGGATAATCGCGGGCCTGCTGCGCCGCGGCCAGGCACAGATCGGGTCCGATCCCGGCGCTCTCTCCGCAGGTCAGGGCGATGGGCCGGCCGGTACTGCTCGGGAGCGTGGGCACGGAGGCCTCGATGCTCAGAGTTTCAGTTCGACGTAAGCCTCGTCACGCAGCTGCTGCAGCCAGATTTCAGTCGCCTCGTCGACGCGGCTCTCACGCAGCTGCTGGAACGCCTGCTCGCGCTCCGCCGTTGCCGTGTTGTCAAAATCCCGGCGGCCCAGCATCTGCACGATGTGCCAGCCAAACTGGGTCTGGAAGGGTTCGCTGATCTCATTGTCCTTGAGCTGTTCCGCCTGGTGGGAAAATTCAGGCGCAAAGCTGTCGAGCGTCGTCCAGCCCAGGTCCCCGCCTTCGATGGCGGAGCCGGGATCGGCCGAACTTGCCTTGGCCAGCACCGCGAAGTCGGCGCCGGCGAGTATCTGTGTGCGCATCTCCGAGAGCTTCTGCCGCACGGTGGCATCGTCCTGGATTTCCGTGGTCTTCAGCAGGATGTGGCGCAGGTGCGTCTGCTTGACGATCTGCGTGTTGGTGACCGTGCGCATGTCATTGAGCCGCACGAGGTGGAAGCCGCTCCCGGTCTGGATCACGTCGCTGATCTGGCCAGGCTTCATGCGCGGCACGACGTCGGCGAGAAAGGTCGGCAGGGCGGGGCCCTTGAGCCAGCCCAGGGTGCCTCCGTCCAGCGCGGTCTGGCTGTCGGAATAACTCACCGCCAGCTGGTTGAAGGCCTCGCCATTGCGCGCCCGCGTGACGAGGTCCTCGGCCTTGGAGCGCGCTGCCGCCAGCTGGCCCGGATTGGCGTCCTGGGCGATGGCGACCAGGATGTGGGAAACATTGTATTCATTGTTGGCCGAGGCGGTGCCCTTCTGCCGCTCCATGTACTGCTCGAGTTCGCGCGGCGTGATGCTGATGCGCTGTACGACGTCGCGGCTGCGCAGCAGCTGGCGCTGGATCTCGCGCCGCAGATTGCTGCGGTAGTCGGCGTAGACCAGGCCTTCGGTCGCCAGCTTGCCGGGCAGCTGCTCGAAGCTGACGTTGTTGCGACGGGCGATATCCTGGAGCGCGGCGTTGACCTGCTCGTCGGACACGGTGATGCCGGCATGTTCGGCGTGCTGATCCTGGATGGCTTCGAGCACCAGGCGTTCCAGCACCTGCTCGCGCACCACCTGTTCCGCCGGCAGCGGCACGTTCTGCGCGCGCAGCCGGCGCGATACGGCCTGCACTTCGCTGTTCAGATCGCTTTCCAGCACGACCCCGTCGTTGACGACCGCGACCACGCGATCGAGGGTGGTGCCGCGGCTCGGGTGGACTCGCGGTGAACTGGGTGCGGTGGTCGCGGCGGCGAATACCGTGGCGCTTAAGGCCAGCCCCACGCTCACCAGCCAGCGGGTCGGCAATCTGCGGGTAGTCATTTTTCTTTGAGGCTCAATGGTTTGAGGAGGCCGGAGAGTATCCCTGAATCGAACTCAGCAGGAAAGAGTCGGCAGCCGATCCGACACTGGAGAGCCCCTTGAGTTCCAATTGCAGGTACCAGCCGGTATCGCGCGTACCCGCCCGATTGCTGACAGAATCGCGCATCACGACGCGCAATCCCCAGCAATTGTCGCGGTACTGCAGTCCGGCGAAACTCTCGATCAATCGGCGGTCGAAGACCGAGTACACCACACGGCCGTAGAAATCCCAGCGCCGCGCCAGCGGCCAGGCCATGGACGTCTCCGCCTGCTCGACCGAGCCGCGGGTGAAGCGATAGCCCACATTGATCACCTGGTTGCCCTGCGGGCGATATTGCAGGCTGAACAGCGACTTCTCCGTCTGGGATAGCGTCGGATCCCAGGCCAGCTGGTAGCGCAGGTTCCAGTCGTGGTAGGCCGTCAGCTCGACATCCGCGAGCAGGTCGGAACGCCGGCGCGTGTCGGGCGTCTCGCCCGGCAGCAGCACGCGCGGCTCCGAGAAATGCAGGGTCTGGCCGAGCGTGGCGCTCAGAAATCGCTGTCCTGTCTGGGCGCCCAGCATGCGCGTGGTGACCGCCAGGGTCAGGTTGTTCGCGTCGCCCAGCCGGTCGAATCCGGCGTAGCGGTTGGGACGGAACAGCGCCACGAAATTCGGATCGGGCAGGCCGGAGTCGAATACCGGCAGTGCGCTCTGGTCCCGATAAGGGATGTAGACGTAGTAAGCCCGTGGCTCGAGGGTCAGCAGGCGCGCGCCGCCCGCGACCAGGCGTTCGAGCTGCAGGCCGCTGTCGAGGCTCAGTATCGGCAGGCTGCGCGTGGGCGAAGCGTCCGCCGTCGGCGCGTCCTGCAGTCGATAGACCGTGACGTCCCAGTCCGCCCGCGGGCGCAGGTAGAAGCCCGGCCGCAGGTATTCAAATCCAATGCCCGGCTGCACCCGGGCACGCCATCCGGTGGTCCCGGTGCTGCGCTGAAAATCGGTCAGCTCGCTGTCCAGGTCCGTGCCCAGCCCCGAGGTGCCGCGCCAGCTGGCGGCGGCCGTCAGGCGCGGCAGCTCGGCGTAAGGGCGGTCGGCGGCGGCGAGCTGGTCATCCAGGTTCTGGAACTGCAGCAACTGGGCGCGCAATTGCCACACTTCCCCATTGAGCCCCAGGCGCAGGTCGCGCGGCAGGAAGATGGTGCTGCTGACCTGGGGGCCATCGGCAAAGTCCTCGAAATAGTGCGTGTCGCTGGTGCTCTCGGCATTGACCTGTGCGCGCCAGGCACCAAAGTGGGAATTCGCGTGCAGCCGCAGCCAGCTGCGATCAATGTGCGTGACGTGATCTTCCGGCAGGTAGTTGGCCTGCAGGATGCCGCTGCCGCTGGAGGTCAGCAGCCGGTATTCGAGTCCCGTGTCGATGCCACGGCGGGAATAGATCGTCGGCGTAAGCGTGAGGTCCTTGTTGGGGGCAATGTTCCAGTACCAGGGGGTCGAGAGCGTCGCACCATTGCGCGATGAGCTGCCCAGGGTCGGGAACAGGAGCCCGGTCTGGCGCGCGCTGCTCAGCGGAAAGGAGATCCAGGGCAGGTAGAGTATCGGTACGCCCTTGAACACGACGCGCGCATTGCGCCCGACGCCGCGCAGCTTGCGCGTGTCGAGCGTGATGTGCTGGGCGCGCAGCTTCCACGCGGCTGAACCGGGCGGGCAGGTGGTGTAGACGACGTGGTCAAGCTCGATCCGGTTCGCCTGGTGCATGTAGACCGCGTCGGCCTCGCCGCGGCCAGGGTGCTGCAGAAATTCGAACATCGCGTGCCGGAACTCGGCGCCGGTCTCGTCGTAGTTGCCGGTCTCGCCCGTCACCCGCAGGCTCGCATCCTCATAACTGACGGCGCCCAAGAGCTTAAGCTCATGGGTGCTGGCGACGTAGCTCAGGCGCTCGCAATGCAGGTCGCGGCCGTTGATGTTGACGGTGACCTTGCCGAGCAGCTCCATGTCGCCATTTGCGGCGATCTGGAGCTGGCAGCTCGAGAGCCGGATGGCGCCGTCGAGCGGCAGCTCGGCGGGCAGCTGCAGCGGCTCGGGGACGCAACTGTCGTCCGCTCCGTGCGCGCCGGCGGCCAGCGCGCCCAGCAGCAGGGCAAGGCAGGCGTGGCGCCGGTATTGCGGGAAGGCAATCATTTGCCGCGCCATTATAATGGGCGCTCCCAACTCAACGCTGGATGAACATGGGCGGCGCCGACGCGCGCATCGAACTGATACGCGATTGGCTGGCGAGCGAGCTGGGCTGGCCGCGTGACTGCCGGCTCGAGCCGGCATCCGCCGACGCCAGTTTTCGGCGTTATTTCCGTGTCTGGCGGCCGCGGGGTGGCACGCGGATCATCATGGATGCGCCGCCCGGCAAAGAGGACACCGCACCCTACCTGCACGCGTCCCGCCTGCTGCGCTCCTGTGGCGTCCACGTGCCCGAGGTGGAGGCCGCCGATGGCGCACGCGGGCTGCTGCTGCTCGAGGACCTCGGCGCCACTCATATGCTCGCGCGCCTCAATGCAGGCGCGGCCGCTGCGCTGCTGTATGACCAGGCACTCGACACGCTGGCGCTCATCCAGCTGCATGGCGCGAGCGGTGCGCGCGAGCTGCCGCCCTACGACGCGGCCGCGCTGCAGCGCGAAATGCAGTTGCTTCCCGACTGGTTCTGCGCCCGGCACCTGGCCCTGGCGCTCGATGAGGAAGAGCGCGCGCTGCTCGCCGACACCTTCGGGTTCCTGGAGCGCGAGGCGCTGCGGCAACCGGTCGTGCTCGTACATCGGGACTATCACTCGCGCAATCTCATGATCACCGCCGAGCGCAGTCCCGGAGTAATCGATTTCCAGGACGCGGTGGCCGGTCCGGTCGGCTACGACCTGGTCTCGCTCCTCAAGGACTGCTACATCGCCTGGCCGCGCGCCGAGGTGGAAGCCTGGCTCGACAGCTACCGGGCGCGCCTGCGCGAGGCCGGGCCGCTGGCGGGCGCCAGCCGCGCGGAATTCCTGCGCTGGTTCGATCTGATCGGCCTGCAGCGGCACCTGAAGGTGCTCGGCATCTTTGCCCGTCTCTGGTACCGGGATGGCAAGCAGGGTTTCCTGGCCGATCTGCCGCGCACCCTCGAATATGTGCGCGACACAGCGGCACGCTACAGCGAATTGCGCCGCTTCAGCGACTGGGTGGAGCGCCGGCTCGTGCCCGGGCTTGCGAGCGCCAACGCGCGGGTGTACGCCGGCCCGGTCGTGCCGGCGTGAGGGCGATGGTGCTCGCGGCCGGGCGCGGGGAGCGGCTGCGGCCGCTGACCGACCACACGCCCAAGCCGCTGCTCGAAGTGCGCGGCAAGCCGCTGATCCTCTGGCATCTGGAAGCGCTCGCGCGCGCCGGCGTGCGCGAAGTGGTGATCAACCTGTCCTGGCTCGGCGGACGAATTCGCGCGGCCGTGGGCGAAGGCGGCCGTCTGGGGCTGCAGATCCATTACAGCGAGGAGCCGGCCGCGCCTCTGGAGGCCGGCGGCGGGATTTTCCAGGCCCTGCCGCTCCTCGGCGCAGCGCCTTTCCTGGTGGTCAATGGCGACACCTATACCGATGTCGATTTTTCACGCCTGGGCATTGCGCCCACGGCGCTGGCCCAGCTGCTGCTGGTGCCCAATCCCGAACATCATCCGCACGGCGATTTCGCCCTGCAGGATGGCGAAGTGCTCGAAGCGGGCGAAACGACCTACACCTACGCCGGCATTGGCGTTTACCGGCCGGAATTCTTCGCGGGCTGCACTCCGGGGAGATTCCCCCTGTTGCCGCTGCTGCGCCGCGCGATCGCGGCGCGGCGGCTCCGGGGCGAACTCTATACGGGACAGTGGGCGGACGTCGGCTCTGCAGAGCGCCTGGCGGCGCTGAATGCGGTCGCAACTGGGCTATGATGCCTGGCCAGGCCGACCGCCGCCTTGCGCGCGCGGCTGGCGCACAACATGAGTGAATTCAAGAGCATTCCCGTCACCGTCGAGGCGCCGCGCAGTGGCGAGAAATACCGCACGGCGCAGGGATTCACGGCCATCAAGGACGGCGTGCGCGCGCATGGCGCGCCGCAGCCGCCCGCGCCCACCGGCAAACCGCACTGGCTCAAGGCCCCGCTGGCGGCCGGAGCCGGGTACGAGAGCGTGCGGCGCACGGTGCGCCAGCACCGCCTGGCTACGGTCTGCGAGGAAGCCAAGTGTCCCAACATCGGTGAGTGCTGGAATGCGGGCACTGCGACCATCATGGTCATGGGCGCGGTCTGCACGCGCGCCTGCCGTTTTTGCGCCGTCGATACCGGCAATCCCCGCGGCTGGCTCGATGCCGCCGAGCCGGACAACGTGGCCGCCAGCGTCGCGCTCATGAAACTGCGCTACGTGGTGCTGACGTCCGTGGATCGCGACGATCTGGACGACGGCGGGGCGGAGCACTATGCGGCCTGTGTGCGCGCGATCAAGCGGCGCACACCGGACACGGCGGTGGAGGCGCTGACGCCGGATTTTCAGGGCGTGCGCGCGGATGTGGAGCGCGTGGTTGATTCGGGAATCGAGGTGTTTGCGCAGAACATCGAGACCGTGCGCCGCCTGACTCATCCGGTGCGCGATCCGCGCGCCGGCTACCAGCAGACGCTCGATGTGCTCGGCTACGCCAAGGCGCATCGGGCCACGGTGCTGACCAAGAGCAGCCTGATGCTCGGACTGGGTGAGACCGACGGCGAGATCTTAGAGTGCATGGACGATCTGCGTGCGGCGGGCGTCGACATCCTGACGCTGGGCCAGTACCTGCGGCCCACCGTGAATCATCTGCCGGTCGTGCGCTTCGTCACGCCCGGGGAATTCGCGCGCTATCGCGTGGCCGGGCTGGCCCGCGGCTTTCGCGAGTGCGTTTCCGGTCCGCTGGTGCGCTCGAGCTATCGGGCCGAGCGGGCGCTGGCCGGGAACAATGTCGGACTGCACGAGGGGCGTGCGCTGCGCGGCTCGTGAGCGCCCCGGATCCCCTCGACGCCCAACGGGGCCTGGTGTCCCAGGACGTCGCTGTTGCAGTCAAGTGGCTGGGGCGCGTGCCCTACGAACCGACCTGGCGGGCGATGCAGCGCTTCACCGAGGAGCGCGGTCCGGACACACCCGATGAGCTCTGGCTCCTCGAACACGAGCCGGTCTACACGCTGGGCATGAATGCCGATCCCGCGCATGTGCTCGCGGCGGGCGACATCCCCGTGGTGCGCATCGATCGGGGTGGCCAGGTGACCTATCACGGACCCGGACAGCTGGTGGTTTATCCCCTCATCGATCTGCGCCGCGCGCGCCTCGGCGTGCGCGATCTGGTCACGGCGCTCGAACGCGCCGTCATCAAGCTGGCGGCGGCTCATCACATCGAGGCCCGCTGCCGCGAGCGCGCGCCGGGCGTATATGTGCAGGGCGCCAAACTCGCCAGCGTCGGCCTGCGGGTGCGCCGCGGCGGCAGCTATCACGGGCTGGCGCTGAACGTGAACATGGATCTGGAGCCCTTTCGGGGCATCAATCCCTGCGGCTTTCCCGGGCTGGCGATGACGCAGCTGGCGGCACTGGGCGGACCGGACGCGGTGCGGCAGGTGGCGGATGAATTCACACCGCTGTTCCTTGCGCAGCTCGCCTCAGAGCACCACCAGCACGCCGTCCACGTTCTTGAGATCGGCAAATAGCGCCGCGATGTGCTGCTCGTCGCGCGCATGGATGGTGTAGGTCACGGAGCGGAAGTTGCCCTGTGCCGAAGGGCGCTCGGTGGCGTCCGCGATGGCCGCGGCCTCGGCGTGGCGCGCCAGGACCTCGTCAACGCTGGCGCGCACGGCGGGCTCGGCACGCATCATGACCTTGATAGGGTAGGCGCAGGGGAAGGTCAGCAGCTTCGGCGTATCCACGGGCCGAAGCATAGCCTGCCGGGGATCTGAACTGGCAAGATACGCGCATGCCCGTCATTGTCCAGACGACCGCGTTGCTGGTGATCTCGAATCTGTTCATGACCTTCGCCTGGTATGCGCACCTGCGCAATCTCGGCCAGCGACCCTGGCTGATCGCGGCGCTGGTGAGCTGGGGCATTGCCCTGTTCGAGTACCTGTTTCAGGTGCCGGCAAATCGCATCGGACACAGTGAGCTGACGCTCGGTCAGCTCAAGATTTTGCAGGAGATCATCACGCTCTCGGTATTCGTGCCCTTTGCCTGGCTCTACATGAAGGAGCCGGTGCGGCTCAATTACCTGTGGGCGGCGCTGTGCATGTGCGGCGCGGCGTACTTCATGTTCCGGCGCTAGGCACCCAACTGGCCTCAACCAGCGCGCGCATCCGCCTCCAGAGCGGACCGGGCCGGCCGTCCCCCACGGGCTGTCCATCGAGCCGGGTCACCGGCACAACCCCGCGGGTCGAAGCACTGAGCCAGATCTCATCGGCGCCGCGGAGCGCAGCCTCGCTCACCGCGAAACTGCTCCACGGGATCCCGTTCGCAGTGGCGAGCTCCTCGACCAACAGACGCGTGGTGCCGGGCAGCAGCCGGTGGCCCCGTGGCGGCGTGCGGATCTCGCCACCGATCACCACGTGCACCGCCGAGGCGCTGGCGTCGGTGAGCCAGCCGTCGCGCAGCAGGATGGCCTCGGCCGCGCCGGCGTCGATCGCCTGCTGGCGCAGCAGCACATTGGCCAGCAGTGCCACGGACTTGATGTCGCAGCGCGCCCAGCGGGTATCCACGGCGGTGATGCAGCTCAGGCCCTGCTCGTACAGCTCGGGCGGCGTGGGCGGGAGCGGCGCGCAGAATCCGAACACCGTCGGCTCCAC
>DATGVM010000007.1:0-21801 GCA_035300345.1 Steroidobacteraceae bacterium | reverse complement strand
TGCGCGAACGTTACGAAGACCAGGGCCGTCCGGCTGACGAAGCACGTCTCAGCCTGATGACCGGTGTCACGCGCGGCGAAGTCGTCAAATTGTTCGCGAGTCGCGTCGAGCGCGATCAACAGCGGGCGTTGGCGGCGAAGCGCACAGATCAAGTTAGTCAGCTATTGGGCAAGTGGCACGACGACCCGCAATTTTCGACGCCCTATGGCGCTCCTCTGGACTTGTCTTTGCGGCCGGAGGGCATGTTTAGAACCTTTGATCAATTGCTCATGGCCGCGGGAACGGATTTGGATCGCGAGACGGCGATTGACGCTCTCGTTGCGAACCGATGCGCTGAGGTGCACGCGGGAAAATTCATTCGCTGCACTACTAGAGCGTTTCTTCCAGTGGGCAAGGACCTGTCAAAGATTTCTCGGTTAGGTCGACTGGGTAGCGCACTTCACTCAACTTTTGCACACAACCTGTTTAAGAGCCCCACTGAACCTTCCTATTTCGATCGAACTATGGTCTCTGATTTCCCGCTTTCAGAATCTGGTCGCACGGCGATGCTTTCGCAACTCAGAGAGGAAGGCGAAGAGTTTATCGATGGGATGGATCGATGGGTATCCACGAAAGCTGTTGGGTTCAAAGATGAGCAGAGCGGCCGTCGATACGGTGTTACTGCGCTGTTCTTTGAAGACATCACGAAGGACGACATTGGCAGAGCGCACATAAGAGTTCCCTTGAGGAACTCTTCCATTAACGAATAGCTTTTCATTGGCGATTTTTGTCGCGTTAGGGGATAGAAAAATGAAGACCACCGCATTTGCTGGACCAATTTGCCTCGCACTGGCAATTGTGGCCGCCCCAATCGCCACTGCCGGTGGGTCGTATGTCTTGCTGATGACGGGACCAGCTGAAACAGTCGACCTTGCGACGAATACTGTGAGCGTATTGGGGCATAGATTTGCGGTGCCAGATGCCTCAAGGTTGACTCTCGGGCATCAGATGAATGTTTTTGGTGTCTTAAGGACCAACGGTTCAATTGGGGCCAGTTACATCCAGGACACGGCCAGATTCGCGGCAGGCGGCGACAATGTGTTTGCGAGTGGTGCCGTAACGGCGATTAACACTGCGCGGGGACTCTTGTCGGTGGGGGGCGCGGCGATCGACTATACGTCGCTGTTAGGGCGATCGGATTTCAAGGTGCCCGCTGTTGGTGATGTTGTTGCGATAACGGGTATTCAACCGGCCGGAAGAGGATTGGTGCTGGCCGGCGAGATTCATCAACTGTATGGCGTTACGGCCGGCGGAATCGTGTCGTCGGGAGTCACAGCTGGCGGCGTCGCGTCCTCGGGTGTCACTGCAGGCGGCACCGGAACCTCGGGCGTTACCGCTGGTGGCACTGGAACCTCGGGCGTTACCGCTGGCGGCACCGGAACCTCGGGCGTTACCGCTGGTGGCACCGGAACCTCGGGTGTCACGGCTGGTGGCATCAGAGCCTCGGGTGTCACCGCAGGTGGCACCGGAACCTCGGGCGTTACCGCTGGCGGCACTGGAACCTCTGGAGTCACCGCAGGTGGCACCGGAACTTCGGGTGTCACCGCAGGTGGCGTCGGAACTTCGGGTGTCACGGCAGGTGGCATAAGAGCTTCGGGCGTCACGGCAGGTGGTGTCGGAACCTCGGGCGTTACCGCTGGCGGCACTGGATCCTCTGGAGTCACCGCTGGCGGCACCGGAACCTCGGGTGTCACCGCAGGCGGCACGGGAACCTCGGGCGTCACCGCAGGTGGCACGGGAACCTCGGGTGTCACTGCAGGTGGCGTCGGAACTTCGGGCGTTACCGCTGGTGGCAAGACATTGAGTGGTACGGCTGGTCGAAAGTCGTCCACTTAAAACAATCAATGACCGCGGCTCCTGATAGTAGACGGATTTCCAAATCCCGCAGCTAGATCCGATTCAACTCGGACTTTCTAATTCTGTAATCTCGCATCGCGATGGATCAGCTTCTCCGTTGATTCAAGGCGATTTCATCGGGGTGAGCCCGTATCCCGAACAATGGTATCGTGAACAATAATTGCGGATTTGTCGACCAAGGGCCTTGTGGGCAAGCGAAAAGGCGAAGTCCGGTCTTTCGGAGCGCATAGGGAAGCACTGCGAGACGCGTTCTCCGGCCTCGCCTTGTTTCTGGTCGACCAAGGTATAACCGCTGCGGAAGTTCAATTAGCAGTAACAGAGGCCTTTATCAAAGCCGCCGTTGCTCGCGCACGAAAAAAGAATGGCCGCGTAAATCAATCTGGCGTGGCAATCATGACAGGCCTGAGCCGAGGCGAGGTTAGGAAACTGCTGGCGAATGACCGCGCTGAAACCACAAATCAAGCAACTCATGGCGCGCAAAAGGTGCTCGAGGGTTGGTCGCGTGACGCCGAATTCCGCACCACAAATGGCAAACCAAGGCGTCTTTCGATGGGTTCGGGCTCAGGGAGTTTCGCAAGTCTGGCACACAGATATAGCGGCGATATTCCGCCGCGAGCTACTCTCGAGGAATTACTGAGGCTACGGTCCGTAGAAATTGCTGGCACGTTTGTAAAGCGTAAGATAGAAAAAGGTAGTGATCTCAAAAGTCGCCAATACATACTAACCAAAGCCTCTGAGCAGCTCGCCCATCTATTCCAATTGATGGGTTACCCTCAAGCGCTAACTCCGGTAATAAAGCTGTTCGATGGAGTGACGATCGACGTATCAGATGGCGCGGCGTTGCGGATTGCGGAGCAGCGCGTCGGACAAACTACGCGAGCGTTCTTGAACGGTATTGCAAAATCCGCAGGAGCCTATTTGGTTAGGAAAGCAAGTAGGCCGAAGGCCGCAAAGAGGCGCATAGTAATAAACGTATCAGTATCGAGTTTCTTGCCAAGGGCGTGACGTCGTGCCATCAAGAACCGGCAAGCTGCGCCAAAAACGGACCGCCAATGGCGCTTCATTTCAGCTCCGTTTAATTCTTGCCATATTCAATTTCTTGCATCAATCGGGCGACTCGAAGGAGAGCATCTCTAAATTGTCAACATTGGCGCTGGGAAAGCTTCGGGAAAGATCGAGTAGTTCATCCCGTCGCATCTTAATGGATTCATCGGTTGTTTCTGCTATCGGAATCTCCTTTCACCGTTGGTATCGCGAGCGAGAATTTGTTAATGCAATTGGTCAACCCAGACCACTGAAACTTCTCGGGCCATCGCCAAGCGTTGAGGCCCTGGTTCGACGTGAACGTCCTTCCATTCCCGCGGTGACTGTCGCGCGTGAGATGCTAAGACTCCGTCTTGTTCGGCGCGTTCGCAGTGGCTTTTGCGTCCCCACAGGAATGCATGCATTAATTAGTAGGATGCATCCCTACATCGCAGAGCATCTTGCCCACTCGGTTATGCGGCTGCTTAGTACGGTGCAGTACAATGCCAGGACAAACGCTGGCGGTGGCACATTAATCGAAAGGTATGCGCACGTTCCAAACCTGAAGCGAAGCCAGCTTCAGGCGTTTCGAGAGTTTTCAAATCAACAGGGCGAAGCTTTAATTGACACAACCAATGATTGGCTTGAGTCCCATCGAAGGCTTCGAAGTAATAAAGAGAGAAAGTCCAATATTGAGGCTGGCTTGCATGTGTTTGCTTATCTAGGGAAAAGTCGAATCGTTCAAATGCGACGGAAATCCTAGGCTCCCCCATCCCTCAGCGCCCGCCTCAAGATCTTGCCCACGTTCGTCTTCGGCAAGTCGATTCTGAAATAGATGTGGCGGGGAAGCTTGTATCCGGTCAGATACTTGTGGCAGTGCTCGATCACTGCCTCCGCGGTAAGTCCCGGATCCTTCTTTACGATATATAGGGCGACGACTTCGCCTGAGCGCTCGTCGGGTTCCGCCACCGCAGCGACTTCGGCAACGCCGGGAAGGCGTGCGACAACATCCTCGACTTCATTTGGGAATACCTTGAAGCCCGAGACGATGATCATGTCCTTCTTGCGATCCTCGATGAACACGTAACCGCGCTCATCCATGCGACCAATATCACCGGTGCGCAGCCATCCGTCAGGGAGCATCACCTTGGCGGTCTCATCCGGGCGCTGCCAGTAGCCGCGCATCACCTGGGGACCGCGCAGGCAGATCTCGCCCACGCTGTTGAGCCCTAGTTCCTTGCCGTCATCGTCGCGGATGCTGACTTCAGTCGATGGCAGCGGGAGTCCGACGGAGCCGCTGAAACTCACGCCCACCAGCGGATTGACGCAGACGGCAGGGGAAGCTTCGGTCAGGCCCCAGCCCTGGGAAATCTCGCAACCGGTGGTCTGCTTCCAGCGCTCGGCGACCGCGCGCTGTACCGCCATGCCGCCGCCGACCGTGGCAACGAAGTGGGAAAAATCCAGCTCGCTGAAGCCGGGCGTGTTCAGCAGGGCATTGAACAGCGTGTTGACCCCCATGAAGAACATCGGCGGATGCCGGCGCAATTCCTTCACGAACCCCGGAAAGTCCCGCGGATTCGCGATCAGGTGGCCGGTGCCGCCGACCGAAGTGAACAGCAGGCAGTTCGCCGTCAGGGAAAAGATATGGTACAGCGGCAGCGCGCACACGTAGGTGATCTCGCCGATCTTGACCTGCTGAAACCAGGCGCGGGCCTGCAGGATATTCGCCACCATATTGCCGTGCGTGAGCATCGCGCCCTTGGCAACGCCGGTGGTGCCCCCGGTGTATTGCAGGTAGGCAATGTCGTTATGGCCGACTTCAACGGGCTCGGGCCGGTCTGGACTGTTCTTCAGCAACTCGGCCAGTGAGTGCGCGGCGGGCAGGTTCCAGGCGGGCACCTTTTTCTTCACGTACTTCAGGACAAAATTGACCAGCGCGCCCTTGGGGAAGCTCAGCAGGTCGCCGACGCCGGTGACCACGACGTGGCGCACGGAGGTGGCCGGCAACGCCTGCTCGGCGATGTAGGCAAAATTCTCGAGCACCACCAGGGCGGCGGCGCCTGAATCGCGCAGCTGATGCTCGAGCTCGGGGGCGGTATACAACGGATTCGTGTTGACGACCGTCATTCCGGCGCGCAACGCGCCGAACATGACCACCGGGTACTGCAGGATGTTCGGCAGCATGATCGCAACGCGATCGCCCTTCTTCAGGCCGTTGCGCTGCAGCCAGGCGGCGAAGCGATTGGAGAGACAGTCCAAGTCCTCGTAACTGAGGCGTTGTTCCATCTGGATAAAGGCAGTATGGGCAGCGTACTTCTCGCAACTGCCGTCTATCAGCGCCTTCAGCGACGAGTATTCGCCAGGGTCGATTTCGGCGGGTGTACCGGGCGGATACTGCTTGATCCAGAATCTGTCCATACCCCTAGACTCCCGCCAACCCGTCGGCCGGCGCTTCAGTGTGGCTGCACGCGCAGCAAGGGCTTGAGCACGGGCCAGACATTATCCAGCAGAATTGGCTGTCCGCGCTCATTGGGGTGCAATCCATCGCCCTGCATCAGTGCCGGCCGGCCCGCGATGCCCTCGAGTAGAAAGGGGACGAGCGGCACCCGGTGGGCCTGCGCCAGCACCGTGTAGTTGCCAGCAAATCCCGTGGTGTAGCGCTCGCCATAGTTCGGTGGCATGTGCAGGCCGAGGAGCAGGACCGATCGGCCGGGGCGAGCCGCCAGGCCGATCATGGCGTCGAGGTTGGCGCGGGTGCTGCCCAGCGGCAATCCGCGCAGGCCGTCATTGCCGCCGAGCTCGATGATCACGATGCGCGGTGCATGGGCTGCGAGCGCGCGCGGCAGCCGGGCGAGTCCGCCGGTGGTCGTTTCGCCGCTGACGCTGGCATTAACGACCTGGAATCCGTAACCTTCCTGACGCAGCCGGTTTGACAGCAGATTCACCCAACCCGATTCCGGGGCCATGCCGTAACCGGCGCTGATGCTATCCCCGAATACGAGTATCACCGGCGCCGGCAGGGCCGCGGCGCGCACCGTTTCGAGCGGAAGCAGGAGCCACAGAAAGGACAGGACACCGATGACGCGCGACATAGTTCTCCGGGCCGAGCGAGCCACCAGGCAGGTTAGCAGTCCCGAGGGACCCCTGACCATCGTTCGCGATGTGTCTTGCGAGATTCGCGCGCGCGAGAGCGTAGCGATTATAGGGCCCTCCGGCGCCGGCAAGTCGACGCTGCTGGCCCTGTTCGCGGGACTGGACCTGCCCAGTTCCGGACGGGTGTGGCTCGCCGGCGAGGACCTGACGACGCTCGATGAGGACGGGCGCGCGCGCCTGCGGGCGGCGCGCGTGGGCTTTGTGTTCCAGTCCTTCCACCTGGTGCCCTCGCTCACGGCGCTGGAAAACGTCATGCTCCCGCTCGAGCTGCAGGGCCGGCGCGACGCGCGGCCACCCGCGCTGGAAATGCTCCGCCGCGTCGGGCTCGGCTCGCGTGTCGATCACTACCCGCGGCAGCTCTCCGGGGGCGAGCAGCAGCGGGTGGCGATGGCGCGTGCCTCGATCGGTGAGCCTGCCGTCCTGTTCGCCGATGAGCCCACGGGAAATCTTGACACCGTGACGGGCGCACGCATCATCGAACTGTTCTTCGAGCTCAATGCCGCGGCGCAGACCACGCTGGTGCTGGTCACGCACGACACCTCGCTGGCGGCGCGCTGCTCGCGCGTGCTGACGATGGATGCCGGAGCGCTGGTGTAGCGCATGGCCATGCTGCGGATGGCGATGCGCCTGCTACGGCGCGAGTGGCGCTCCGGGGAACTGGCGGTGCTGCTGGTGTCGCTCGCCGTGGCCGTGGCCGCCCTTACTGGAGTGGGCTTTCTCGTCGATCGCATCGGGCGCGCAGTCCAGGCGCAGGCCAGCGAAGTCCTCGCGGCCGACGCGCGGGTTGAGAGCCCCGAGCCGCTTGCACCGCAACTGGAGGCGGAGGCGCACAGCCTCGGGCTCCAGAGCGCGCGCCTGACAACGCTGATCTCGGTCGTGTTCCGGGGCGATGCCAGCCAGCTCGCCAACGTGCGCGCGGTCAGTGCCGGTTACCCGCTGCGTGGCCGCCTGAAGACGGCGGCGCAGGCCTTCGCCGCCGGGGAGGTGACGCAGGAGATCCCCGCGGCGGGCAGCTGCTGGCCGGACTCGCGGCTCGCGGCGTCGCTGGGCGCCCGCCCGGGAGATACGCTCATGGTCGGCGCGCGCGTGCTGCGCGTCGAGCGGATCCTGATCGCCCGCCCTGATCAGGGCTCCTCCTTCGTGGAGTTCGCTCCCTCGCTGCTGTTCAATGAGGTGGATCTTGCGGCCACGCAGCTGGTGCAACCCGCAAGTCGCATGCAGTACGCGCTGTTGCTCGCGGGCTCCGCGAGCGCACTGGGCCGCTACGACGACTGGTTCACGGCGCAGGCGCGCCCGGCCGAGCGGCTGGCGCGCGTCGCCGACGCCAGCCCGCAGATTGGCGATGCGGCGCAGCGCGCGAGCCGCTTTCTGTCGCTGGCCAGCCTGGTGGCAGTGCTGCTGTGCGCCGTGGCCGTGGCCATGAGCGCGCGTGGTTACGTGGCGCGCCATCTGGACGTCGTGGCGTTGATGAAGACCCTCGGCGCCACGCGCCGCTTCGTGCTGGGCGTCACCCTCCTGCAGATGCTGCTGCTGAGCCTGCTGGCAACGATGCTGGGTTCGGTCGCCGGCTGGCTGACTCAAAGCTGGTTGCTGCGCGCGCTCGCCGGGCTGCTGCGCACCGACCTGCCGCCGGCCAGCGGCTGGCCAGTGCTGGTCGGGCTCACCGTGGCCATCGCCATGCTGGCCGGATTTGCCCTGCCCACGCTGCTGCAGCTCACGCGGGTGCCGGCCTTGCGGGTGCTGCGCCGTGACGCCGGGCCGCCGCCCGCGCGCCTGTGGTTGTCGCTCACGCCCGCGGTCGTCGCGATCGCCGGGGTCATCTACGGCACGCTCGGTGAGTGGCGATTCAGTGCCTGGTTTGTCGTGGCGCTGACCGGGGCCCTGCTGTGCCTGGCGCTCAGCGGCGTCCTGCTGGTCGCGCTGGCGGGCCGCGCGCGTGGCAGCGCCAGCCTGGCGCTGCGCCACGGGCTCGCCAATCTGTCGCGGCGGCGTGCCGCGGCCGTTGCACAGATCGTGGCCTTTGGGCTCGGGGTCATGCTGCTGCTGGTGCTGGCGATTTTGCGTCGCGATCTGGTCAACGACTGGCGCACCAGCTTGCCGCAGGGCGCGCCGAATTACTTCTTTGTGAATATCCCCACCGATCAAAAGGACGATTTCCGCAGCGCGCTGCTTGCTGCGGGCGCCCGCCCGGAGCGCATGCTGCCCATGGTGCGCGGGCGCCTGATCGCCATCAACGGCGAGAAGATCAATCCGCACCTGCCGCACGCGACGATGCCGGGCGGGAAGCGCCCGCGCCAGCGTGGCGACCTGGCCGATCGCGAGCAGAATCTCACCTGGGCGGCGGAACTGGGCGACGACAACACCATCATCGCCGGGCGCTGGTGGGGCGCGGGGGATGCGGGCAAGCCGCTGGTGTCGCTGGCCAGCGAATTTCAGGAGTCGCTCGGCCTGAAGCTCGGTGATCGCCTGAGCTTCGATGTCGCGGGCGAGCAATTCAATGTGAGCGTCGCGAGCTTCCGCAAGGTGAAGTGGGACAGCTTCCGGCCGAACTTCTTCATCATGTTTCCGCCAGGACTGCTCGATGGCACGGCGGGCAGCTATATGACGAGCGCGCTGTTCCAGCCGCGCTCCGCCGGGGCGCTCGCCGCGCTGGTGCAACGCTTTCCGGGCGTCTCGATCTTCAACATCGGAGATCTGCTGGCGCAGATACGCTCGGTCATTGACAAGGCCGTGACGGCAGTGCAAAGCGTGTTCATTTTTACGCTATTCGCCGGCCTCACGGTCCTGCTGGCGGCGATACAGGCGAGCCGCGATGAACGGCGCTACGAGACGGCCATCCTGCGCGTGCTGGGAGCCGGGCGCGCCATGCTGCTGCGCTCCAGCTTTGCGGAGTTTGCCGTCATGGGACTGCTGGCGGGACTGCTCGCTGCCTGCGGCGCCGCCCTGGGCGGGTATCTGCTGGCGCGGCAACTCGAGCTGCATTACCACTTCGATGGATTGATGTGGTGCGCCGGGGTCCTCGGTACGACGCTCCTGGTCGGCGCCAGCGGCTGGCTGGCGACGCGGCCGGTGCTCAATCATCCGCCGCGCACGGTCCTCGACTAGAGGTTCGGGCGCTCTCAGTGGGCTACGGCAACCGTGATCCAGGCCTGCGCCTCATTATCGCCATGCAGCGTCAGTCCTTCGATCGCGAACTGGTAGATGCCGGGACCGAGCGCGGAATCATTGAATGCGAGTCGCAAGTCGCCGTTCGAATCGCGCAACATATAGTTGAGCACCGCCACCCGGCCCTGGTCCTGCCGGTCGATGGTGACGCGGAAGGCGGTGAACTTCGACCACGACATGTCGATCTTCAGGTCGGCCATCTGCGCGGGGCCGCCGCCCAGGGTCACCGCGGGATGCAGCGACGGCGCCGTGCGGCTGGGCATGAGCTTGACGAGGCGCGTGCTGGTGGCCGGTTCCACCGGTTGTTCGGTGACCCGGTTCTGCAACTGCTGGATGGCGGCATCGCGCGCGGAGAGCTTGCCGCCCATCACGGCCGAGACGATAAAGGCAAAGAGGGCCACGCCTGAAACACCGATCAATGCGGGCGGCTTCTGCCACCAGCGTTGCGGCTTTTCTTCCCAGGGCAGCGCGACACCGCCGGCCTCGAGCAGCCTCAGACCGGCGTGCACACGCGCGGGAAGGCCGAGCTCATCGATCAAATCCGGATGCTGCAGGCAGTAGCGCTCGAATTCCTGCGCGCCGCGCAACGGCAGGCGGCCCGAGATGTAGCGCTCCGCGATCTGGTTGCGCACTATGAACTCGCGGTCCATAGGCATCGTGGGCACTGGCATTGCCAGCGGCGCGGGCGGCGCAGATGGCGCGGCAGGCGCGGCGGCCGTACCCTTGGAGGGCGGAGGCGTGACTAACGGCGCAGTGCGCATAGGGTTAGAATATGCAGTTCGACCTGGCCAGGGAGTATCGTGCCTCGCAGTAGCCGCTGGCGCACGGGCGTGGGCTCACAGTTCCGGCAAGCCGTTGTGAACTGCGTCGCACTTTGACCTTCATCTCGAGGACGCGCTGATGAGTGCACGGATGGGCTTGTACTTGATCGTCCTGGGATTGCCGGCGATTTGTGCCGCGCTGCCGGATGAATCAGCGCTGACCATCTACAGCTCGCAACTGCCGGGAGCCATCGCCGCGGAGTTTTATCGCCCGGTGCCGGGCGTCGCGCTTCCGGCCGCCACTTCAGTGCCGGGCTATGCCATGGTCCGCCAGGACCGGGACGTTCAGCTGTCCTCCGGACGCTCGAATCTGCGTTTCAGCGAGGTCGCCGGGCTCATCGATCCGACGACCGTCACGTTCACGGTGCCGGCGAATGCGGGCGTGCGCGTGCTGGAACAGAACTTTCAGTTTGACCTGGTCAGCACGCCGAAGCTGTTGTTGCGCTACCTCGATCGCCCGATCACGGTCGAGCGCAATGTCGGCAATGAAAGCTCGAGCGTCGCCGGCACGCTGCTGTCCGCGGTGGATGGACTGGTGCTGCGCAGCGCCGACGGCACGGTCCATGCCCTCGACAGTTACTCGGCTGTGAATTTCCCCGACCTGCCCGGCGGCCTGATCACGCGGCCCACCCTGGTGTGGGAGCTGCAATCGCCGGTCGGCGGCACGCAGCGCGCGCGCGTCACCTACCAGACTGGCGGCATCACCTGGTGGGCAGACTACAACGTGGTGTTCAGCGAGGGACGCAGCGCCAATACCGGCCTGCTGGACCTGTCCGCGTGGGTCAGCGTCATCAATCAGTCCGGGGCTACCTATAAGGATGCGCGCCTGAAACTGGTCGCGGGCGACGTCAATCGCGTGCAGCCGCGCCGGCCGGTTCCGATGAACGCACTGTCGGCGGTGAGGGCGCGGGTCGAGGAAGACGGCTTCGCCGAGAAGGCTTTCGACGAGTTTCACCTCTATACGCTGGGCCGCACCACCACGCTGCCGGACAATTCCACCAAGCAGATCGAGCTGTTCGACCAGGCGCGGCAGGTCCCGGCCCGGCGCCTGCTGATCTACGATCCGCTGGGCGCACCGGCCTTTGGCCAGCCCAACACGGAACGTGATCCGGGCTTTGCCGCCAATACGAAAGTGGACAGCTACGTCGAGTTTCGCAACGACACGGCCTCCGGCCTTGGCCTGCCGCTGCCCGCCGGCCGCGTGCGCGTCTCGAGGCTGGACAACGCCGACGGCAGCCTGGAGTTCATAGGTGAAGACGCAATCGGTCACACGCCCAAGGACGAGACGGTGCGCCTCAAGCTCGGCAGCGCCTTCGACATGGTGGGTGAGCGGCGCCAGGTGGACTACGCCATCGACACGCACGCCCGCTGGGTAGAGGAGGAAATCGAGATCAGGCTGCGCAACCACAAGTCACAGGATGTGGAGGTCCAGGTGCGCGAACCGATGTACCGGTGGAGCCGCTGGCAGGTGCAGAAGTCTTCGCACGAGTTCAGCAAGGACAGCGCACGGCTCATTCACTTCAATGTCACGGTGCCGAAGGACGGGGAGAGCGTGATCCGTTACCGGGTTCACTACAACTGGTAAGCGCATGAGCGAGAAGGACGACGACAAGACGGACAAGAAACCCGACGGCCCGGGCGGAGTGCAGCATGACGCGCGCGGCAATGCCGTGTGGCAATGGGCTGTTGAATCGGGCCGTCA
Organism: Steroidobacteraceae bacterium; assembly: GCA_035300345.1. Taxonomy (GTDB): domain Bacteria; phylum Pseudomonadota; class Gammaproteobacteria; order Steroidobacterales; family Steroidobacteraceae; genus FEN-1191. The sequence continues at coordinate 10,041 of DATGVM010000007.1, read as the reverse complement.
TGCGATCGAGGCGACCTCGCAATTGCTGAGGCGCCTTGAAGTGCCGGGCCTGAAGCTCGAGGACGACCCGGAAGTGCTGAAAGACAGGGCCGACGCGCTGCAGCCGGGCGATCTGGCGGGCCCCGCGCGCATCACGGGCTACGACCCTTACGGCGGGTCCAGCCCGGGCAAGGCGCCGAAAGTTCCCGCCAGGACTCCGCTGGCTGCGAAATCTCTGCCTGCGATTAAGCAGCCACCGGGCGCCACGGCGCTGCGGACCACGAAGCCTGCCGCTGCCGCGAAGCTTAGGCCAGCAGTGAAGCCTGACCCTGCCGCGAAACCGGCGCCGTCCCTGCTGCAACGGCTGTTTCGGCGGGATTGAGCGGGTCGATGTAGTCGACGCCCGCGGTCGCCAGCCAGCGGCTCGCGGCCGCGGAATCGACACCCTTGGCGATGCAGTGCAGGCCCAGCACGCGCGCGATCTGCGTGCAGGCCGACAGCAGGGCCCGCGGATAGCGATGCTGCATCGCCGCCGAGGTCAGCTCGGGGCACAGCTTGAGCATGCGGATGGACTTGTGGCGCAACAGTGCCAGGGCCGCCTCGTTGATCACGAAATCGTCGAGTATCACGTTGCAATTCAGGCGCTCGCAGACATCGAGCAGCGGCCGAAGCCGCCCGGCCGGGCCGGCCCAGGCGGCGGCGGGCAGGAGCAGCATCATGACGCCTGCATCGAGGTCGTTGCGGGTCAGGCACGCTTCGATGCGCTTGGCGAAACGCGGATCGTGTGCTGCGGCCGCCGAGATGGCGACGGCAAAGCTGGAGGGCTTGGTGGCGTGTCGCTGGCGATGCTGGACCAGCCAGTCCATGACGCGCTCGAATACCGAGGCGTCGTGGTTCGCGTCAATCGCCGGGATCGAAATCTCGTAGCGCCTGGTGACGCTGCCGGACTGCAGGCGGGTGTAGGCGCGGGCGCGAATCGGCGTGCCATCGGGCAACTCGGCGGTGTTGACGGCCTCGGCCGCCGCGAGCGCCACGCGCCTCTCGACCTTAGGCGCCAGCAGCATGCTGAATCGCTGCAACAGGGCGCGGATCGGAGGGGTGATCACCCGCGACTCATCGACCGATCCGCCATCGACGAGGGCAAATCCCAGACCGCTGCAACCGCCGAGCGGATTGCGGGCCGCGAGGAACAGCGCGCGCCGGCCGTCATCGAGTTTGCGGCGAATACAGTTGCGCTGCAGTTCGAGCGCAAACACGTCGAGTGCGTCGAGCACCAGGGCGTGCTCGTCCGGTCCGATCGAGCCCGCGCTCAGCCACAGGGTTTCACCGGCCGAGTCATGCAGTGAAAACGCCTGCGGTCGCAGGGATCCAAGTGCCCGCAACAGCGTGGTGCCCAGCTCATCGAAGGCCGGAGGCGAGGTGCCGGAGACTGGGATCACCGACAGTTTGGACATGGTGCCGATCATGGGGTATGAGTGCACCTGTCGCCGTGACGGCACTCCCGTTCCACCGCGAAGTCGTCTATTTCGGTAGACTTGTCATATTGTGTCGCGGCTTCGCTGGAGGTTTCCTGGTGTACCGAGCGCCCGTCGCTGACCTGCGTTTTGTGCTCGATTCGCTCCTGGAAGCCGGTGAACTGGCGCGCCTGCCCCGCTTTTCCGACTATTCGGCCGATTTTGCCGCCGCCGTGCTCACCGAGGCCGACCGCTTCGCCTCGGACGTGCTGGCGCCCCTGAATGCGTCCGGCGATCGTCAGGGTGCGGCCTGGACGAGTGAAGGCGTGAGTACGCCGGCCGGATTTCCCGAGGCTTACCGCCAATACGTCGACGGCGGCTGGCCGCTGCTGGGTATCGATGCCGCGCGTGGCGGGCAGGGCGCCCCGCAGGTGCTCAGCACCGCGGTGGAGGAAATCTGGTGCGGCGCCAACGTGGCGTTCATGCTCTGCCCGCTGCTCTCGCGCGGCGCCATCGAGGCGCTGCTGATCGCCGGTTCGCCGCAGCTGCAGGCCGCCTATCTGCCGAAGATGATCACCGGCCACTGGGCCGGGACCATGAATCTGACCGAGCCGCAGGCCGGATCGGACCTGGGGGCCATCCGCACGCGCGCCGCGCCGGCCGGAGACCACTATCTGCTCAGCGGGCAGAAAATCTTCATCACCTACGGTGATCACGACCTGGCCGAGAACATCGTGCACCTGGTGCTCGCGCGCATCGACGGCGCGCCCGCCGGGGTGAAGGGCCTGTCGCTGTTCGTCGTGCCCAAGTTCATGCCGGACGCCGCAGGCAATCCGGGCCAGCGCAATGACGTGCGCTGCGTGTCGATCGAGCACAAGCTCGGGATACGCGCCAGCCCGACCTGCGTGCTGGCCTTCGGGGACTCGGGCGGTGCGGCCGCCTTCCTGGTCGGCGAGGCCAACCGCGGCCTCGAATGCATGTTCATCATGATGAATGCGGCACGCCTGTCCGTGGGCCTGCAGGGGATCGGCCTCGCGGAGAGCGTGCGCCAGCGCGCGACGGAATGGGCGCGCAACCGGGTGCAGGGACGCCCCGTCGGCGTTGCGGGCAACAAGTCGCTGGCGATCATCCGCCACCCCGACGTGCAACGCATGCTGCTGACTATCCGCTCGGGTGTCGAGGCGATGCGGGCGCTGGCGATGTATGCGGCGCTACAGCTCGATCGCGCGCATGCGCTGCCCGACGCCGAAGCGCGCGCCGCGGCGCTGGCGCGCGGTGAGCTTCTGATCCCGATCGTCAAGGCGTGGGGAACGGAGTACGGCACGGAACTGGTGTCCCTCGGCCTGCAGGTGCACGGCGGCATGGGTTACATCGAGGAGACGGGCATTGCCCAGACCCTGCGTGACGCGCGCATCACCACGATCTACGAAGGCACGACCGCGATCCAGGCGAACGACCTGCTCGGCCGCAAGCTGCTGCGCGATTCCGGGGCGGCGATGCAGGCGCTGCTGGAGGAGTTCGATGCAGAGTTGACCGGCTACCGGTATGCCAGCGGAACGGCCGGAGTGCCGGCTGCGCTGCCCGCGGCCTTGCCGGCGATTTTCGCCGCGGCACGCGAGGGCTTGAGCCAGCTCCGCTCGGCGCTGGCCACGCTGTTGCCGCAGCTGCGCGCCGCGCCGTCGGCCGCCTATGCCGTCAGCGTGCCGTTCCTGCGCCTGTGCGGAGTGGTGCTCGGCGGCTGCCTGATGGCACGCGCGGCGCAGCTCGCGGCGCGCCAGATCGTGGCGGGAGGGGCCAACCGGGCGTTCATGCGCGCCAAGGTGCAGACGGCCGGATTCTACTGCGCACAGATCCTGCCGCAGGCGCTCGCCCTGTCGCGCACGGTGCGCATGGGCGGCGCCAGTGTCGCCGGCGCCGACATGGAACTGCTCTGATCAACGGCTCTCAGCCCAGCATCATGAGCTGGGCGTTGCCGCCGGCCGCGGCCGTGTTGGTGCTGATCGAGACTTCTTCGAGCAGATCCTCGAGCCGATAGTCTTCCGCTCCCGCGGAGAGGCCCGCAACGCTGGCGCCCTGGATCTCCCGGATCGGTCCGTCGAGCGCCGCCAGCTGCCGGGCAGTGGCCTGCAACAGAGTCGCGTCCCCTTCGTACAGCACTCCCGCGAACGGCACGGCAAGTCGCCAGTCTTCGCAGTGCTGCAGCAGCGCGCGGCAGTCCGGCGGGAGCCCGGCCAGTTCGGCGGCCGCGGGATTGTCCCTCTGAATGATCGCGCTATTGCCCGTGGCCAGGATTGCGCCGAGCTGCACCAGCGCGCCGAAGCGGGTCTGCGCCAGCGCCACGATGGCACCGCGCGGACGCACGGCAGTCAGGTTCCGCTCGCCGACGGGCCCGGGCAATTCGCGCGCCGCTCCGAGGCGCGTGCGCCGCAGGTACTGCGCCACGCGCGCGGCGGCGGCCTCCTGGCCGTGCGCCTCGAGAAAGCGGCCGTAGGCCAGCGCCGCCGGTGGTGGCGCGGGCGCGATGTCGCCGGGCTGCGCAGGCTCCACCTCATCCGGGCCGCGCATGAGCAGCCGCTCCAGGTACCAGGGGCCGCCCGCCTTGGGTCCGGTGCCCGACAGCCCCGTGCCACCGAAGGGCTGGACGCCCACCACGGCGCCGATGATGTTGCGATTGACGTAGACATTTCCGGCGGCAATGCGCCGCGTCACCTGGGCAATCGTCTCATCGATGCGGGTGTGCAGGCCGAAGGTCAGCCCGTAACCGGTCCGGTTGATCGCATCGATGAGCGCATCGAGTTCGGAACGCCGGTACCGCAGGACATGCAGCACCGGGCCGAAGACTTCCCGTGGGACGTCGGCCGGGCTGCCAATCTCGATCAGTGCCGGGGAAATGAAGCTGCCGAGCGCGGCCGCGGGCGGGAGCGGTGACTGCTCGATGGCGTGACCCTTCGCGCGCATCGCCTCGACGTGCGCGCTGATCATCGCGCCCGCCTCGGCGGTGATCACCGGCCCGATGTCCGTGGGCAGCCGGTCGGGATTGCCGATGAGAAGCTCGCGCATCGCGCCCCTGAGCATCGACAGCACCTGTTCGGCGATATCCTCCTGCAGGCAAAGGATCCGCAGGGCCGAGCAGCGCTGGCCCGCGCTGTCGAAGGCCGAGGCGAGCACATCGCCGACCACCTGCTCAGGCAGCGCCGAGGAGTCCACGATCATGGCGTTCTGGCCGCCGGTCTCGGCGATCAACGGTACGGGGCGGTCTCCGGCGCCGAGCCGGCCCGCCAGCTGGCGCTGGATCAGGCGCGCGACTTCGGTGGAGCCCGTGAACATCACGGCACCGATCGCGGCGTCCGCGACCAGCGCGGCGCCGATGTCGCCCGCTCCCGGCAGGAATTGCAGCACGCCGGCGGGGATCCCCGCCTCCAGTAACAGTTCGATCGCCGCGGCGGCGATCAGGGGCGTCTCCCCTGCCGGCTTGGCGAGCACCGGATTTCCGGCGGCGAGCGCGGCGGCGACCTGGCCGGTGAATATCGCCAGTGGAAAATTCCAGGGCGAGATGCAGACCACCGGGCCGAGCGGGCGGTGATGGCCGCTGCGCAGGCGGGATCGCGCCCGTGCGCCGTAGTAGCGCAGGAAATCGACCGCCTCGCGCACTTCGGAGACCGCGTTGGGCAGCGATTTTCCCGCTTCGCGCACGATGAGCCCGAGGAGCCGGTGGCGGTGCGCCTCGAGCAGGTCGGCCGCCCGCCACAGCACCGCCGCGCGCTCACCCGGTGCCGTTGCGGCCCAGCTGGCCGCCGCGGCCGAGGCCGTGGCGCAGGCCGCGCCCACTTCACTCGCCGACGCGTCGATGACGGTGCCGACGAGGTCGCGATGATCGGCGGGGTTGCGCACTTCGCGCGCTTCACGCAAAGACCCGCCGGTGGCGATGCCGGCCACCAGGCCGAGCCGCGGCCGGGCCCGGTGGAGTTCCGGTGTGCTCGCCAGGAGCGATTGTGCCAGAGGCGCCAGCTGCTGCTCGTCGCTGAGATCGAGCCCCATGGAATTCACGCGCTCGGCGCCGAACAGCGCCGGCGGCAGCAGGATCTGCGGGTGGGGTGCCCCCAGCGGCACGATGGCGCTGGCGACGTCCACCGGATCCGCGACCAGTTCGGCAATCGCCACCTCCGGATCGAGGATGCGATGGACGAAGGAGCTGTTGGCGCCGTTTTCCAGCAGCCGCCGCACCAGGTAGGCGAGCAGCGTCTCGTGGGTGCCGACGGGCGCGTAGATGCGGCAGGGCCGATTCAGCTTCCGTGGGCCGACGACCTCCTCGTAGAGGGGTTCTCCCATACCGTGCAGGCACTGGAACTCGTACTGCCCGTCGTGGAACGCTTCGCCGGCCATGCTCATCACGGCCGCGAGCGTGTGCGCATTGTGCGTGGCGAACTGCGGGAACACCGCGTCGGGCGCGTCCAGAAGCCGGCGCGCGCAGGCCAGATAGGACACATCGGTGTGCACCTTGCGGGTGAACACCGGGAAATCAGGCAGGCCGTCCACCTGCGCGCGTTTGATCTCGCTGTCCCAGTAGGCGCCCTTGACCAAGCGGACCATGAGGCGATGCCCTGTGCGCCGCGCCAGCTCGATCACCCAGTCGATCGCACTGTGGCAGCGCTTCTGGTAGGCCTGCAGCACGAAACCGAGGCCGTTCCAGCCCAGCAGGCTCGGCTCGAGGCACAGGGCCTCGAGCAGGTCGAGCGAGATCTCCAGCCGCTCGGCCTCCTCCGCATCGATGTTGAGGCCGATGTCGTACTGCCGCGCGAGCAGCGCCAGTTCCTGCAGGCGCGGCAGCAGTTCACTCATCACGCGCGCGCGCTGCGCGCGTGAGTAGCGTGGATGCAGCGCCGAGAGCTTGATCGAGATGCCCGGTCCATGCTGCACGCCGCGCTCACCGCTCGCGCGGCCAATCGCGTGGATCGCCTGCCGGTAGGCTTCGAAATAGCGCTGCGCGTCCGCCGCGGTGGTGGCAGCCTCGCCCAGCATGTCGAAACTGTGCCGGAACCCCTTCGCCTCCAGCGCGCGGCTGTTGGCGAGCGCCTCTTCGATGGTCTGGCCGCGCACGAATTTCTCGCCCATCAGCCGCAGCCCCATATCCACGCCCTTGCGTATCAGCGGCTCGCCGCCGCGGCCGATCAGGCGCGTGAGTGCGGCGCTGAGGCTGCTCTCCGAGCGGGTCGCGGTGAGCTTGCCGGAGATCAGCAGTCCCCAGGTGGCCGCGTTGACGAACAGGGAAGGGCTGTTGCCCACGTGGGCCTGCCAGTCGGCCGTGGAGATCTTGTCGCGGATCAGGGCATCGCGCGTCGGCGCGTCCGGAATGCGCAGCAGCGCCTCGGCCAGGCACATCAGCGCTACGCCCTCCTGGCTCGAAAGGGAGTACTCCTGGATCAGGCCCTCCACGCCACCCGTGGCCTTCTTGCGGCGCAGCGCCACCACGAGTTTGCGGGCCCGCGCCGCCACGACGCTGGCGACCTCAGCCGGCAGGCGGGCGGCGGCCAGAAGCGGTGGCAGGCACGCCGCTTCGCTGCGGCGGTAGTCGGCCGTGATGCGCGCGCGCAGCGCGCTTTGCGCTCGCAGCTCCGCCGCGAACTGCTGGAAGGGTTGCGGCACGCCCGCGGGCTCACGCGCATCCACCGCGCTCAGCCTCGCCCCAGCACCGGCACCATGTTGGCGACGAAGAAGTCGATCAGCGCGCGAACGGCGGGCGTGCTCGCGCGCCGCAGGTCGGTGACGGCGTGGAGTTCGAGCAGGTCGGACACCTGCCAGTCGGGCAGCACGCGTTCGAGCTTGTTCATCGCCAGGCCCTGGCGGCACAGGAACTCGGGCAGCACCCCGATGCCGGCGCCGGCCGCGGTGGCCGCATGCACGACCCACGGATCGGTAACGATCAGGCGCGGCGTCAGCGTCACCTGCGCCTGCGTCTTGCCGCGGTGCAGGCGCAGCTCCGTGACCTGCTGCCCCGGGACCAGCAAGGCGTGGCGGGCCAGATCGGAGGGCTGCTTCACTTCTTCATGGGCCCGCAGATACGTCGGCGTGGCGCACAGCAACACCGGCGGGCGGCCCAGCGCCGTCGCGACCAGACCGTCGATCCGGGGCGGGCCATTCTGGAACAGGACATCCCAGTGCTCGCCTGGCTCGTCGGGCAGCGCGAGGGCCATCTCGACTTCAAGCGGGATGTCGGGGTAGCTCTCCATGAAGCGCGGCAGGAGCGGGGCGAGCAGCAGTCGGCCGTAGGCCGGATCCGCCAGCACCCGCAGTCCGGGGCGGTGCTCGATCATCGGACGCATGGTCCGGCGCGCCGCGGCGGTTTCCGCGGCGAGTCGCTGCGCGTGCGGCAGCAGTGCGCGTCCGGCATCGGTGAGCGCGAGGCGGCGCGTGGTGCGCGTCAGCAGTCGCGTGCCGGCGCGCTTTTCGAGACTCTGGATCGCGCGGCTGATCGCCACCTTCGGCACGCCCAGCGCCCGCGCGCAGGCCGTGAACGAGCCCAGTTCGACCACCTGGGCGAAGGCTGTCAGCTCGGAGGGGAGCCACATAGCTGTAACATATATGAATCAATACCACCATTTCAAGTGGTCTTTGATGCACCAGGGGTCGTATAGGGGCCTCAGACGCGCATGGCGCTGCGCAGTCCTTCGATGAACATCTGTACCGCGAGCGTCACCAGCAGCAGGCCCATGAGCCGTTCGAGGGCCAGCAGTCCGCGATGGCCGAAGAAGCGGCTGAGCTGTCCACCGAGGATGAGGATGGCCGCGCTCGCGAGCCAGGCGCAGGTGAGCGCGAGCAGCCATTCGGGCCAGCGTTGCGGCTCGCGGCTCATCAGCAGCAGTAGGGTAGCCAGTGCCGAGGGACCGGCGACGTAGGGAATCGCCAGCGGCACCAGGAAGGGCTCGCCCTTGACGTGCTCGGCGAGCGAATGCTCGGAGGAGGGGAAGACCATGCGCAGCGCGATCAGGAACAGCACCAGGCCGCCGGCGATGGTGAGCGCCGGGCCGGTGATGTTGAGCGCGTGCAGCAGGTGCTCGCCGGTGAACAGGAACACCACCAGCACCCCGTAGGCGATCAGCAGTTCGCGGGCCACCACGCGCTTGCGCCGCTTGATCGGCACGCTCTGCAGCGCGGTGACGAACAGCAGGATGTTGCCCAGCGGGTCCATCACCAGGAAGAGCAGGATCGTGGCCGAGAGCAAGGTCATCGCGGATCCTCTCCCCATGTGGCGCGGCCGCGCAAGCCGTATACCATGGATGGCAGGCGCGACCAATCTTTCGCGTGGGAGCCCACCATGAAATCCCGATCCGCCTGCCTTGTGTACGCCGCCCTTCTGCTCTGCTGCCGCGCGGGCCTGGCGCAACCGCCGCCGGCGATGGTGCAGTACCTCAGCCCGGGGCAGGTCGATTCAGTGGCCCTGCTCGAGCCGCCGCCAGCCGCCGGCAGTGATGCGGCTGCGGCTGATCTCAAGGCCGCGCTGGCCGTGCAACACACCGCGCACGCGGAGGGCACCATCGAGCGCGCTGAGGCGGACGCACAGGCCAGCTGTGCGCGGGTCGCGGACGTGCTGCACCCGGGCGCAGGGAGCGCTGCGGGGCTGGACTTTGCCACGCACGCTGCCCTCGAAGCTTCGGCCGCCACCGGGGCCGCGAAGCGCTACTGGCACCGGGCGCGCCCTTACATCACGAGTCCTGATGTGGAGACCCCCGGCGGCGTTGGCCGGGCCAATCCGCCGGGCACGGCCGAAGCCAAGGTCTGGGAGTACACCTCCTACCCCAGCGGGCACTCGGCCTTCGGCACGGCCTGCGCGATCGTGCTGGCCCAGATGGTGCCGGAGCAGCGTGCCGCGCTGTTCGCGCGCGGCCGCGCCTACGGCCAGTCGCGCGTCATCATCGGCGCGCACTTTCCCAGCGATATCGAAGCGGGGCGGCTGATCGGCACCGTCACCGCCGGTTTCCTGCTGCAAAATCCGCAATTCCAGGCCGATCTGCGCGCGGCGCGCGCCGGGCTGCGCCAGTCGCTCGGCCTGCCGGCCGAGCCGCCGGCGCAGGCACCCTAGACTCGGAGGGCCGCCAGCACCGGCGCCGTGTCGGGGCGCACGCCCCGCCACAGCAGGAAGGACTCCGCGGCCTGTTCGACCAGCATGCCGAGCCCCATCAGCGCACCGGCCGCGCCCGCGGCACGCGCCCACTGCAGGAATACGGTCTCGCTGGCAGCATAGGCCAGGTCGTAACAAAGCGTGCGCGGGCCGCAGGCTCCTCGCGGTACCGCCGGCAGCTCGCCTCGCAGGCTCGCGGAAGTGGCATTGATGATGAGCTCGTACTCGCCGCCGGCCGCGTCGCCCACGCTCGCGATGGCACCGAGGTCGGCGAATTCCTGCGCCAGGCGCTGCGCGCGTGCCGCCGTGCGATTGTGAAGCTTGAGTTCGCCGACGCCGCCCTCGAGGAGCGGGGCGATCACGCCGCGGGCCGCGCCACCGGCGCCCAGCAGCAGCACGCGCGTGCCGGTCAGCGCGTAGCCCAGGTTGACCGTGAGATCGCGCACCAGGCCCGCGCCGTCGGTGTTGTCGCCCAGCAGCGCGCTGCCGTCA